>PAPR01000070.1 GCA_002709085.1 Pseudooceanicola sp.
GAAGGCAAGCTTCGCCAGACCGTCCAAAGGGCGCACGAGGTCGGCGCGGTTATGTCTGACGAGGTGATCACCAGAGCGGAAGAACTGGATCGCAAATTCGGGGAGATCACGTCGCGCATTTCCACGCTTGGCAAAACCATCGTGGTCAATCTGGCGGGCGCGATTGATGACGTTCTGACGATCAATGTGGACGATATCTTTGGTTCCGCCGAACGCGCCATAGCGATGATGGGACAGGCCAACTATGACGCGATGAAGGCCGGGACGGACATGGCGGAAGACCAGGTGGCGGCGGCGGAAGAACTGTTTGAAACATATGACGCCTTGTTCCGGGCAATCGGCGCGGCGACTGGGCCGGACGGCATCCGATTGATGGACGTGGCGGATATCGATCAGGCGCATGACTTGGCGGCAATCCTGCAAGAGATTGATGAGGAAATGGCAGCGTTTCAAAATGGTGCCACCAGTGCGGGGACGTTTGAAGATGCGGTTTCCGACCTGATCGGAGAAGCGCAGGATTTGATCGGTGAATTGAACACGGTTGATCAGGCGCGGTTCGGCAACGTGATTTCAGCCATAGGGGGGATCGCTCAGGCGCTGGCCACTGCTGCAACCAAAGCGACCGCGCTTCGCGACGAACTCCCAGCCGGGGGCGAAAGCGTTTTGCATACCGGACCCACATCACGTCGCGGGCATCGAGAGGGATCGCCGCCGCGTTCCTCGCCGCGACCGAAGGCGCGCCCAGCGACGACGATCGATATGGTTTACGGTTCTGGTGTCTCATCAGGCGGATCATCCGGCGGCGGCGGAAGGGGGGCCGCAAAGGCGAGCGAATACAAGGCTGAGGCCGACGCGCTACGCGAAAAGACAGTTGCGCTAGAGGCGGAAGCGGCAGCGCTGGCGGCGGTGGCCTTGGGTGGCAAGAAATACGCCGATGCGGTGGATTTTGCCCGCAAGAAGGCGGAGCTTTTGGTTGCGGCACAACAGGACGGGCGCGAAATCACGCCGGAATTGTCTGCGGAGATTGATCAGCTTGCCGAGGCATACACTCGCGCGGGACTAGAAGCGGAGCAGGCAGCGGATCGTTTGGCAGAAATGGAAGAACGTAGCGAGCAGGCGGCGGATCGTATGACAGACCTTTTTGCCGGAATCCTGTCGGGTGCCAAGAGCGGCAAGGAAGCCGTGGCGGATTTGCTTTTGGAGTTTGCCAGAATGCAGATGCACAAAGGATTTTTGTCGCTGTTTTCTTCTACAGGCGGCGGAAATTTCTTGACTGACCTGTTGGGCTTTCGCGCGCAAGGCGGGCCGGTCAGCGCCGGGATGCCTTATATGGTGAACGAAAACACACCTCGATCAGAAGTCTTTGTTCCATCGCGATCTGGTGGCGTGTTGAACGTGCCCCAGGCGCAAGCTGCCTTGAGGCAATCTGTCGGGCAGACGGGCAGCGAAACCCGAGTCGTGGTGGAGCTTTCGCCCGAATTGATCGGGCAGGTCGTCAATCAGGCGGTGCATCGTGCGAATAGCGTGGCTGTGTCTTTAGTCACGACGTCGGCGCGCGCTCAACAGCGCCAATTTGGCAGAAGTGCAAGTGCATTTGACGAGCGGGGCACAAGTTGAAGGACGAACGCGCAACTCGCCTTCTGGTCGCGGCGGTTCGCGCTGCTGCGGCTGGCAGAGAACCCATGACGGCACTGCACCACGGGCTTATCTGGTCTGCCTTCTGTGATCTGTCCCGCACGCGGGCGAAGGGGCCAGAGGGGCCGCAAGCGATCAGCTACGCGGAGATTGAAGCCTGGACGCGGCTTATGAATGTGCCGCTATCCCCGCATCATGTCCGAACGCTGATGGCAATGGATCGCGCGTGGCTGGATGGCGTTGCAAATGGGCCACCAGCGCCGCCGATCAGCGCAGCCGCTTTTGATGGCGCGGTGCGTTAGGCGTGGGCATTAGGCGCGATTGTCAAAGCATTGGCAGAGGGCAAGGAAACGGGAGTTGTTCCTGCCACGGCGTTCAAGCTGGTGGAATGGCAGGAATAGGGGCCAAGAGTGAATATTTGAATGGACGTTATCGAAAGACACCTCTTTCGGTGACGGGCCAGTGCTTTACGCGCGGTTCGTGATACTGCTTGCCCTCAGGGCATTGCTCCATGATTTCTGATATGGTCAAGCCACCATACAAGCAACGCTCACCATCATCGGTGATTCTGATGCAATTATCTTCGTGATGATATTCGCTGTATCCAGTTTCCATCAGCCCGAGCGAAACTAGGCTCTCAATGGTCCCGCTACCGATCCCCGGCCCGAGTTTCGCCTTTAGACAGAAGTCACCCTGCAAATAATCGTTCTCGAACTTCGCTTTCTCAAGTGCTTTCACCTCACGGTTTGAAAGTTTGTAGCTCATTTCTTCAACCTCACTCCGGCTCCACCGCCATTTTCTTCAATGAAATCTACTCCACCGGCACTTAGCGCCTCGGCCATACGAACCCGCGCGGTGGTCGAGACTATTCGCCTTTCTTTTTCATAGTCCACAATCGTTGAAAGGCCGAAACCGGCCTTTTCAGCTAACTTTGGTTGCGTCCAATTTAGCAGGGCGCGAGCTGCTCGACATTGTGCTGGTGTCATAAGTCAACATTTTCTGTTGACGCCATTACGGCGTCGGATTATCAACATAAAATATTGATACCACAAACTGAGGACATGGCAATGACCAATGATACCGCCGATTTGGCGAACGAAGAACCGCGCCCAATTCAGGATTGGGAAAACCTTCAAGTGAAAGGAGACGGCATGGCCTGCAAAGAGGTTTATGATGACCACGTTGCCAGGGTTGCTGAACTGCGCCAGCGGCAAGAGGCTTACGAGGCCAGCCTGCCTAAAGAGCCGCTTGAGGCGCTGGCGGAAATCAATCACACGCTCCACGATATGCGCGACGCTTCTGAGCCTCAGTATGCTGCCCGCGCCGCACTTGAGATCATCCACCAACTGGCGGACCACGGCGCTCTGGATGATAGCGACCAGATGAAAGACGCGATTTATTGGTTGTCCGGCCAAGGGCTTGAAGCGCTGACCCTGATCGAGGACGGCGCGCGCAAGGCTGTGAACATCGCACATCAGTTTCATCCGATGCACAAGGTTTATCGCGCCTAAGTGAATGTGATACGAAAAGGCTTGCGCGGCCTTTTCGGATCGGATACATATAGGGCATGAAGTCCGCTGCATTCATAGACGCCATGGCTCACGTCTTCGACGTGCAGCACAAAACCATGGTCACTTACACCCGCTTCCTTAAGGAGGCGGGTTTGCTGACCACTGGTGCGCGTGGCGTCAACGCCCCGCACATGACCCCGCTGGACGCAGCTCGCGTCACTATCGCTTTGCTGGCCAGCGACGCGCCGGGGCAGGCTGTGGCACGAGTGAAGCGCTTCGGCCCCATTCCCTACAGCGCTACGTTTGAGAAATCGTGGCCGTGGTACGAGAACATCGGAAAAGAGCGGTTCGACGCGATCTTTGAAGGCGAGACGCTGGAAGAGGTGCTGGCGTTCATGTTCGGTCGCGTCGGCGCGCTGGGCATCAAAGAGGCTTCAACGTGGTTTCAAGAGAACGTCTTTCACCTGCGGGTTAACGACTTCAACGTGCTGGCCGAACTGGTTAGCTGGAAGACGGAAGACGGCAAGCCGGTTGGAGAAATCGTGGTTCCGTTCCAAGGTGATCCTTGGGACAAATCCGCACACAGCGGAATCACCGGCCACATTCGCGCCACACGCGAGGCGGTAGGTCTAAAATTCTTCGAGATTAGCTATCATCTTGCCGATGGTGCCAATCCTTATCCCGGTTTCGATAGCGGGGGCTATCCGATTTGGGGCCGTGACTAATGACCGCTCATCCCGCCATTCTCCCCCCCTATGTGACGCCGCAAGAGATCGCGGCGCATTTTGGCGTGGGTGAGAGGTGGGTGAGAGAGAAGGCGATGGAAATCGGAGCTTGCTGTATCATCGCGAAGAAGATGGTGCATTTGCCGCACCACGTTGAAGCAATGATGGAGGCTCTCGAATGGCCCTCAAACTCTACAAGCGCGGGAAAGTCTTCCACATCAGAGGCAGCGTTGCCGGGCGGCAATTCCGATGCACTACGGGAACGTCTGATCGCAAAAAAGCGGAGCGGGTCAAAGCGGAGATCGAGCAAGGCGCTTGGCAGCGTCGTTTCGATGGGCCAGGCGCGGGGCTGACTATGGCACAAGCATTCATCGCATATCTTGAGGCTGGAAAGCCTGAACGCTTCATTGCCCGTCTGAACGATTATTGGGAAGACACCTTGGTCGAGGAGATCAAGCCTGAGACGATCAAGCGCGCGGCCCGGAAGATTTACCCGGACGCGACCGGCGCGACCCGCAACCGGCAAGTGATCGCCCCTACTGTCGCGGCAATCAATTATGCCGCTGATCTGGGCTGGTGCAGCCGGATCAAGGCCAGCCGCTTCCATGTAGATGCTGAGACGAAAACCCCCGCTGATCTGGCGTGGGTAAACGCATTTGCCAGCCAAGCAACTGGGGATGGCTTGCCCCATCTGGCGGCGCTCTGCCTGTTGATGTTCGCGACTGGTGCCCGCGTGGGTGAGGGCTGCAAGCTGACATGGGCGGACGTGGATCTTCAAAGCTGCAAGGCAACCATTCGGATGAAGAAGCCCACTCCATGGACTCGGACTGCGCATCTGCCCGGTCGTGTGGTCGCGGCACTGGCGAACATCGGCAGCAATCGAAACCCTGAGGCGCGGGTGTTCGGCTATGCCGGGACCGGCAGCGTCACCAAGGTTTGGAACAACGTAGTGGCCCGCGCGGAGATCGACACGCTGACCCCGCATAGCTGTCGCCATGGCTTCGCAACGACCATGCTGCGCAAGGGCATCGACGTAAAAACCGTGGCGGATCGTGGCGGCTGGAAAGACCCCATGGTGGTGCTGCGGACCTATGCCCACGCGCTCGAAGATCAGACAGTTACAGACGCCGTTTTCGACACAGAACCGACACACGGCGTTTCCGACGCAACCACAAGTAACCGTATTAAAAGGAGAAAATCGGTATGAACATGGCCCTTCGTTGGGGAAGGGTGTCCCGCCGCCGCATATAGGTCCGAATCACTCGCTGCGCAATCGCTGAGATGCCGCACCTCATGTCAGGGCCAGGGAAGGCCCGAGAGGAACGGTGATTTGGCCCTCCGCTGGGGCTGTGTTGGTTGGCCCGACGGACCCGCGTCACATCCCATCGTCGACGTTTGACGGCTTGGGGTCTGCCGTCCGCGATGGAATGTACCGTGGGCTGGGCATCGCCCCTCTGCCGATTGGCCGGTCCCGCAGACAGTCCATTCGCCCTCGGTTGTTCGCGTTCCCGTCCGCGCGCAGTTGCAGTTCGCGCATCAAGCGTTACTCTCTGTCCCAAACAGAAAGGCTAACGATGCAAATCACCGATTCCCGTGACATCGATGCGGACCGCGCCACGGTTTATGCCGCGCTGCTCTCGCCCGAGGTGCTGAAGGCCTGCGTGCCCGGTTGCAAAGAGCTCTCGGGCACCCCCGAAGATGGTTTTGAAGCTACGGTCGTACAAAAGGTCGGCCCCGTGAAGGCGACGTTCAAGGGGTTGGTGCAGGTATCGAACCAGAACGCACCGGAGAGCCTGACCCTGTCGGGTGAGGGCAAGGGAGGCGCGGCCGGCTTTGCCAAAGGCGGTGCGAATGTCCGCCTTGAAGAGATCGAATCCGGGACCCGCCTGCATTACGATGTAGACGCCAAGGTCGGCGGCAAGCTAGCCCAGCTAGGCAGTCGGATTATCGACGGTTTTGCCAAGAAAATGGCAGATCAGTTCTTTGAAACATTCGAGAAGGTGGTCGAAGACGGCGCAGACGATGAAGCTGCGGCGGAGGATGTCGACAGTCCTGAGGGAGATGCTGGTGAAACGGCGAAAAAAGGCTGGCTGAAACGACTGACCTCCTGAACAAGAGACCCATGAGCGCGCGGTTCAATCGCGGCGGCTGGGCTGTTCGGATGACTATGGGAGAAGAAAATGAAGATTTCGTTGACCGTCAACGGCAAGTCACAGTCCGGCGAGGCCGAGGGCCGCACGCTGCTGTCCACGTTCCTGCGTGAGAACCTGCGCCTGACCGGGACTCATATCGGGTGTGATACCAGCCAATGCGGCGCCTGCACCGTTCACGTGAACGGCATGCAGGTCAAATCCTGTACCATGTTTGCGGCAGAGGCGGACGGCGCCGAGGTCACAACCATCGAGGGCATGGCGGAACCCGATGGCAGCCTGAACACCATTCAGCAGGCCTTTCAGGACCATCATGGCCTGCAATGCGGTTTCTGCACGCCCGGCATGGTGATGGCCGCGGCCTCCTTGTTGAAGGCAAACCCGAAACCGACCGAGGCAGAGGTCCGCGCATATCTACAAGGTAATATTTGCCGATGCACGGGGTATCATAACATCGTCAAGGCGATCATGGCCGCCTCGGGTCAGGAGCTTCCGGCACTCGCCGCCGAATAGGCGCAGGAGGCGGCGTGGCGGTGCGCGACCCGCCCGATACGGGACCAGATAGGGAATTGGAAAGATGTATAGTTTTGAATTCGTGAAACCTGCTACGCTGGATGAGGCCCTTGCCGCGTTGAAAGACGAGGACGCCCAACCACTTTCGGGCGGGCAGACCTTGATCCCCACGATGAAACAGCGGCTCAACCAACCCGGATCGCTGGTCAGCCTGCTGGGCATCCCCGAACTGGTCGGGGTTTCGATCAGTGACAATGTGCTGTCGATCAAGGGGGCCACCAATCACGCGGCTATTGTTGCCGAAACGCGCGACAGCTTTCCCGGTCTTTCGGCACTGGCGGGCAAGATCGGGGACCCGGCTGTTCGCAACCGGGGCACCATTGGCGGTTCGATCGCCAACAACGACCCCTCGGCGTGCTACCCTGCCGCGGCCATGGCCTGTCAGGCGACAATCATGACCAATGCGCGCGAAATTGCCGCCGACGACTTCTTTGAAGGCATGTTCACCACCGCGCTCGAAGAGGGCGAAATCGTGACCGGCGTCAGGTTCCCCATCCCGCAGACCGCGAATTACCAGAAGTTCGAACAGCCGGCCTCGCGTTTTCCGCTGACCGGGGTGTTTGTCGCCAAATACGGGGACCGCGTCGGCGTGGGCGTAACCGGCGCTTCGAACAACGGCGTGTTCCGTTGGGGCGAGGCCGAAGAGGCGCTGACGGCGAACTTCACACCGGATGCGATCAAGGACCTCTCGATGCCGGCAGATGACATGATCGCCGACTTGCATGGCAGTGCGGAGTACCGCGCGCATCTGGTCAAGGTGCTGACCGGGCGCGCCGTTGCGGCCTGCTGATCCAAGTGAGGAGACAGGCTGACCGAGCGTGTCGCCGCTTGACCGGCGTCGTCTAAGCGGCGTCGCTCATTGCAGCCAGTCCGGCGCGATGTGGACCTCGGCACAGCCGGCGAAACGCGCGATGCGGCTCAGTTCGGCCTCCAGCTTTTGCAGCCGCCCCTTGCTGGCGCGCACGCCGGGTTCGCGCCATAGCCGCGCGACCTCCAGACGGCTTTCGCCGCGATCAGCCTTCATGTCGATCCGTCCGATCATCCGCTCGCCTTCGAGTATCGGAAACACGTAATACCCATAGGTCCGCTGGGCCGCTGGTACGAATATTTCGATCCGGTAGCGGAAACCGAACAGCCGTTCGGCGCGCCCGCGATCCCGAAGGGCCGGGTCAAAGGGACTGAGGATCCGCAGGCGCGGTGGGGAAGGGGGAAGCGTATCGGCCTCCTCTATCGTACCGGGCCAGACAACGCCGCGTCGGGGTTTTCCGTCGTGACCGAGGACATCGATTTCCTCCAGCCGTCCGCTCGCCAGCGCGTCACGCACCCAGTCCCGTGCCTCCGCCGGGCTGACATGCGCCCAGAAGGCGGCGATTTCGCCCGAGGTCGCAAAGCCCAGACGGTTCAGCGCCTCGGTGCAGAACCATTCGATCCCCTCCGCGACGGCCGGAACCGGGGCGGCCTGCGCCTCTGGATAGGTGCGTTCCGCCAGATCGTAGAGCTTTTGAAACCCTTGCCGTCCCGAAACCGCCAAGGCCCCGGTGCGCCAGAGAAATTCCAGCGCGGCCTTGGAGGGATGCCAATTCCACCAGCCACCCGATTGGCCGCGATGCGCGTCTTGCAGCAGATCGCTGGATCGAACGGCCCCGTGCCGCGCGACATGTTCCATGACACGGTCCAACTCGGCAAGGTAATCGCCACCCTGCCAAGATTGCCAGCGTTGCGATAGCCGCTCGCGCCTGCGTTCGAACGGCAGATGCCAGTAGCGATAGTACTCCGTCGGTATGATCGCAGCGTCATGGGTCCAGTGCTCGAACAGCCGGCGCTCCGTCTCCAACAAGCGGGTCAGGGCGCGTGGCCGATAGGCCGGACGGCGCGCAAAGAGGATCATATTATGCGCCCGCTCTACCGTGCTGACGCTGTCGACCTGCACAAAGCCAAGGCCACGGATCACCGCCATCAGATCGTCGCCCTTGCCCGGCCCGGACGGGGGCGTGCCCAGCAGGTGACGGTGCAAAAACAGGCGTCTCGCGGCTGAGTTGGTGAGTTGTGGCCGCGCCATCGCTTAGGTCAGGCGCAGGGTATCGCCGGGGTTGATGCGCGGGCTCAGCTCGACCGTGTCGCCGGGCGCAGCTTCGTTCGTGAGGCGCGACAGGATGATTTCCGCAGCGCGCCGCCCGATTTCCTCGCGACAACTGTCCATTGTCGCCAGCTTGACAGGCAAACCGCTGAGCAGCTTGACGTCGTTGAACCCGGCCAGACCGATGGTGCCGGGTACGTCAAAGCCCTGCTCCTTCATCCACAAAAGACCACCTGCGCCGATCATGTCATTGGAATAATAGAGGAAATCGAGGTCGGGCGAGCGTGCCATCATCGCCTGGGTCATCTCTCGTCCCTTGGCGAGCGCCGAGCCGTCGGTGTAAAATTCCTGATCCTCGATCTCGACGCCACCCTTGGCCAGCGCGGCGGTAAAGCCTTCGAACCGCTTGCGCGCGCGGTGATCCAGCCCCAGTTTTGTGCCCATGAAGCCGATCCGGCGATAGCCTGCGGAGAGGATCGCCTGCGCCATCTCACGGCCCGCTCGGCGGTGTGAAATCCCGACGGCTGCGTCGATCGGCGCGCCGTCGGTGTCCATGATCTCGACCACTGGGATGCCTGCGCCGGCGAGCATGGCGCGCGCCGCATCCGAATGCTCCAACCCCGCGATGATGACTCCCGAGGGACGCCAGGACAGCATCTCGTAGAGCACCTTCTCTTCTTTATCCGGCTGGTAATCCGTCACGCCGACCACGGGCTGAAGCTCTGACTCCTCCAGCGCGCGGCTGATGCCGGTCATCACTTCGGGAAACACCAGGTTGCCGAGCGATGGAATGATCACCGCCACCAGATTGACCCGCTGGCTGGCCAGCGCACCGGCGATCTTGTTGGGCACGTACCCCAACTGCTTGGCCGCGATCAGCACCTTCTCGCGCGTGGCAGCCGAGACATCGCCGCGATTGCGCAGCACCCGGCTCACCGTCATTTCCGAGACGCCGGACGCCTCGGAGACATCGCGCAGCGTTAACGGTCTTCGATCTGATGGGGGCACGGGCAATCGTCCTGTAACTATGTCCCGGAATCGTAGCGACAGGCGCGGGGTCGTTCAAGCTGCAACGCCGATCAACAGGCGCCCTGCGACACTGCGATACTCGTGGCCCCGGCGCATCCGCTCGGCCGGGCATGGTGTGGTCTAGCGAGCCGGGGAGCGAATATGGTGCGACCGCCCCCGTTTTTAGTGCTCATAGGCAAGTGCGGGCATGACAACCCGCCCCCGAGAAGGTAAGACGACCGCGCGTGGCCCCGTGGCTCAACTGGATAGAGCAGCCCCCTCCTAAGGGGCAGGTTGCAGGTTCGAATCCTGCCGGGGTCACCAACAAAGTCAGCTCCGCTGCTTTTTTCACTACGATGGAGGCGTGAGCGCCGCCGCAATGGGCGGCGACAGCCTCAAAGGCCGAGGTAGGCCTCGCGGACCAGATCGTTGTGCAACAGGTCTTTACCACTCCCTTCGAGGACGATTCGACCGTTTTCCATAACATAGGCCTGCGCTGCGAGCTCCAGCGCGATATGCGCGTTTTGTTCCACCAGCAAGACCTCGACTCCGTTGCGCGAGATTGTCTCGACGATGTCGCAAATGGTATCGACGACGGCTGGGGCGAGACCGATTGTCGGCTCGTCCAGCATCACAAGCTTTGGCGAGGTCATCAGCGCACGACCAACGGCCAGCATCTGTTGCTGACCACCGCTAAGCGCGCTTGCGGGCGCGCTTAGCCGATCACGCAGGGCAGGGAAATATCCCAGAACGGTTTCGAAATCCGCAGCGATTGCCGCGCGGTCGTTGCGAATATAGGCCCCCGTCATGAGGTTTTCACGCACACTCAACTGCCCGAAAAGACGCCGCCCTTCAGGGACCAGTGTCACACCGGCCTGCACCATCTCGGCCGGGGTTTGCCCGTTGATATCTTTGCCATAGAGCCGCACGTCACCACTGTCGGGCACAAGCAGACCTGCAATGGCCTTCATCAGGGTGGTTTTTCCTGCGCCGTTGGAGCCGACGATGGTGGTGATAGCTCCGCGCTCAATGCTGAGCGAGACGTCCTGCAAGGCCGGCACCCCATGGTAGCTGACACTCAGCCCGTCGACGGAGAGAATTTTTGAATCTTCAGTCATCTTCCACGCCCCAGATATGCCTCGATCACCGTCTCGTCGCGGCTGACCGCTTCCGGCGGACCCTCGGCGAGCAGGCGGCCGTAGTTGAGCACGATGACTCGGTCGCAGGCGCGCATCACGGCCCGCATGTTGTGCTCGACGAGCAAGATGGTCAGACCGTGTTTCGTGCGGAGTCTCTCGAAAAGGTCCAGCGCCGCGCCGACCTCGGCGCCTTGAAGCCCGGTCAACGGTTCGTCGAGGCAGAGGATTTGCGGCTCGGCGGCCAGCGCGATCGCGATGCTCAACATCCGCTGAAGACCATGCGGCAGGTTGCCGGCGATTGTCTCCAGATGATCGGCAAGGCCGGTCATGGACGCCACCTCGCGGACCTTTTCCATGCGCTTATCGTGCGCAAGCCTTTGGTGATAGGTCCCGATGAGGATGTTGTCGGCGACGCTCATCTCACTGAGAAGGCTGTCGTGCTGAAAGGTGCGGACAAGGCCGAGGCGACTGATCTTCTTGGCGCTCGCGCCGGTGATATCGCGTCCCTTCAAAAAGAGGCGGCCGCTACTTGGACGAATGAACCCACTAATGAGGTTGAAGGTTGTGCTCTTACCAGCGCCGTTGGGCCCGATAAGTCCGAGGATCTCACCTTCGCGCAGTTCGAAGGAGAAGTCGCTGACGGCGGTCAGTCCGCCAAAGCGGCGCTCCAACTTCTCCGCGCGCAGGATGACCTCGCCGCCGGCGGGCGTGCTCGCCGCCGCGCTCATCGTGCGCCTCGTGTGACGAGACCGCGCGCGCGCGCAGCCAGGCCGACAAGCCCGCCTGGAAAGACGAGGAGAGTGACCACGATGACCGCGCCGTAGAAGATGTTCTCCCAGGCCGAGATTCCCGCTACCCACTGCCCGACGAGAGTCAGGACCGTGGCGCCGAGGACAGGACCGAAGGGATGTCCTTCGCCACCGATCTTGACGTAGGCCAGCGCAAGGATAGCCACGAAATATGTGAAGTCGGAGGGGGCGATGACGTTGTTCGCATAGGCATGGACACCACCTGCGAGACCCACCGCCGCCGAGGCGATGACGACGCACAGAACCTTCAGGTAGATAACGTTGAGGCCGACCGAGCGAGGAATGGCATCGTTGTTCTCAATCGCCTTGAACAGACGCCCGAGATCGCTGCGCTCGACTCCGTAAAGGACGAAGAGCGTCGCGGCGAGAAGTGCGACAGCGAGCGCGGGGTAATAGGCATCGATCGCCATCGGAGGGAACATCCCGATGAGACCGGAGTTGCCGCCGATTGCGTTGGTTTGCGTATAGATCAGGCGGATGACTTCCGTGACCGCGAATGAGATCAACAGGAAGTACGGTCCCTTGGTACGCAGCGTGACCCAACCGAACAGCGCGCTGAAAGCGCCTGCCACGATAGGCGCGAGCAAGAGCGTCAGCCAGAACGGCCAGCCCAGAAAGACAGCCGTAATCGATGTCGCGTAAGCGCCAATGCCAAAGAAGGCGGCAGTGGCGATATTGAGTTCGCCGATCTGCAGCACGAACCGCAAGGCAGAGGCAAGCACCGCATTCGTCAGGATCCAGACGACGAGCGATGTATTATAAGGGTTCGTCGCCAGCAGCGCGAAGATCACTGCACCTACGGCAAGAGCCACGCAGATCCAGAGACCGGGAGATCTATTCCACATTTCCGAGAATTCCTTGGGGACGTACAAGCAGAAAGCCTATGACCAGAATGAACATGGCCAGTGTCGCGGTGGAGGGGTCAAAGAAATACCCGCCTATACTCTCGATCATTGCGATGAAGAGTCCGCCAACAATGGCGCCAGTGACAGAGCCCAGGCCGCCTATGATGATGATGATGAATGCCTTGATCAGAAACTCATCGCCACTGACCGGCGTGACCGCGTTGATCGGCGCCATCAGAACGCCGGCACAGGCGGCGAGGGCGGCCCCAATCAGGAAGCCATATAGCGCGACGCGACGATACGGCATGCCTTGCAGCATGGCTGCCTCCTGATCCAGAGCGACGGCACGCAGGGCAAGCCCCAGCTTGGTTCGTTCGATGAGAAGGTAGAGCCCGCCCGTCACGATAGCTGCGACAATCACGAGCGCCAGACGCTGCGCCGTCAGGGTGGCACCGAGGATATTTACGGTACCCGGCACGACCTGTGGCACGGCGCGTGGCGCGCCGCCGTAGATCGCGAGATAGACGCCGTTAAGTATCAAAAGCAGCCCGATTGACAGGATGAAGGAGCCGTTGAGGTCCTTCAACACGTGCTGAAAGCCGACCTTGTAGACGAGCGCGCCGAGACACAGGACAACCACGAGCGCCGCGACAGCCGACAGAAGATAGCCTGCCCAAAGCGGCATCCCCATCTCGACAGTGGCAAAAGGCACCACGGAGGTGACAATCAGGGCCGCAGCGGTGAAGAAGGCGCCGTGAGCAAAGTTCACGATCTTCATCACCCCAAAGATCAGCGTCAGCCCAAGCGCGAACAGTACGTAGACCGCACCGATCTGCAGAGTATTAGCGAGCAGTTGGACAAACAGTTCCATTTCACCTCATCCGGGCACCGTAGGCGGCCAAGGCCGCCTACGGTCGCGCCCCTTTTTATTCGTTGAGCAGTGCGTCAAGCTCAGCGGGATTGCTCCGCGTCAGCTCAACGGCCTTGCCGTTCTGGACCTGGGTCACGATCACCGGGATGAGCATTTGCTGCGGGTAATCGTAGGTTGCCTCACCGCCAAAGCCCGAGGGTCCGTAGGAGGATTCAAAGCGCACCGAAGACAGAACGTCCTTCACCTTAGCCGGATCGACACTGTCGGCTTTCTGGATCGCGGCGCGCAGGGCCATGATCGCATCGTAGGCCGAAATGGTGATGCCGTTCAGAGGTTCCCCAAGTGCCTCTCTCGCGCCGGCGTTCAGCTCTTTTTGCACCTCGGTTGCCGTCTCGCCGCTGAAATCCGCGGATGCGCCGAGATAGGCACCTTCGGCAGCGTCTCCGGCGACTGACGTCAGGGAGTCAACGGACGTACCCGCAGACATGACCATAACGCCATCCCAGCCCAGGACCTCAAGCTCTTTCAGGATCGAACCGGCATCGGTCGGCGGGGCTGCGGAAAAATCGACGATATCGGGATTGAGCGATGCGATCTTGGTCGCGATCGGCTGGAACTCGGTGGTGCCGCGCTCGTACCAGTCGCTTGCCAGCGCCTCGACTCCAAGACCCTTCCAGGTTTCGACCGCAACCGGCTCAAGTTCCTGTCCGGTGGCATCGTTGGGGCTGATCAGAGCCACGGTCTTAACGTCCGGATGCTCTTCCTTGATGAAGTTGTAGAACGGCGACAGGATTTCGAAGGGTGTGTTCATCTGGGTGAAGGTGTTGGGGTATTTCGGTCCCTTCACGCTTTTGCCCCAGGCCGTATTGAACAGGATCACGCCCTTGCGCTCGGTCAAAGCCTGCATCGCGCGGACCGGCGCCGTGCCGATACTGCCGGCGATGAAGTTGATGCCGTCGCGGTTCAACATCGTTTGCGCGTTACGCGCGCCTTCGGTGGCACTGTACTTGTTGTCGAAAGCGACGATCTCGAACATGTAGGTTTTGCCGCCTGCGGTGACGCCGCCTTCTTCGTTGACGCGCTCTGCCGCTTGCTCGGCGGCCCATTCCATGCCTAGACCCCAGGTCGCAGCCGCGCCCGACATAGGCGCTGAAATGCCGAGTTTCAGGGTCTCTTGCGCCGCACCTGCCTGTGCAAACATAAGCGTGAGAGCGGCCGCCCCTAGCGGGCGCATCCATTTAGCCATCTGCATTTAAGTTCTCCTCCGTTGGTGATTTTTAATCTTCGGGCCGGTTGTCGGCCTAGAGAATTGAAACGATTCCTCCCGAGACCGGTAACAGAACTCCGGTAAGGTAGTCGGCGTCCGGTCCGACGAGGAAGGATACGGCGCCAGCAATGTCTTCGGGCCGTCCGAGCCGTTTCAATAGAGTGCGTGCCTTGTAGGTCTCGACCATTTCGGATGGTGCGTTGTCCATCACCGACGTCTGGATAAGACCGGGGACGACAGCGTTGACCCGCACTTCAGGCGCCAATTCCGCAGCGAGCGAACGGGTCAGCGAGGCGACGGCGGCCTTGGCCGCCGCGTATTCCGGCTGATCGCCGTCACCGGCATAGGTGACTGATGAGACATTGACGATTGCGCCCTTACCTGACCGCACCATGTCGGGCGCGACCGCGTTGACCATCCAGAATATTGGCTTGAGGTTAAGCTCAAAGGTCGCATCAAAGCGTTCCTCGGTCATGCCCACCAGCGGCTCTATCAAGGTGTCGCCACGAATTCCGCCGACAACGTTCACAAGAATGTCCGGCGCGCCCAACTCGTTTTTGAATTCGGTCAGGGCTGCGCTCACTTCTTCCTGCTGGCGCGCATCGGAGCGCACAATGTGCAGTGACGTGTCGGGGTGATCTTTGGCAATGGCCTCTCGTACAGCAGAAAGCCTGTTGCCGGAGATGTCCATCAGCGCGAGGCTTGCCCCATCCGCCGCCAGACGCATTGCGACGGCCTGACCCATCGGCCCGCCTGCGCCTGTGATCAGCGCGACGCGACCGGCAAGGGGCTTTCCAACAGAACTCATGGTGTAATCTCCGTAAGGTGCCCTTCGGTAAGCCATTCGCGCAGCGTGCGCTTGAGAATTTTACCGGTCGGGCCATGTGGCATTTCATCGACAGTGAACAAGCGGCGCGGGACCTTGTAGGCTGCCAGGTTCTCGCGGCAGAAGGCGTGCAGCGCGGCGGGGTCAAGCGTATGACCGGCGCGCGGAATAAGAACAGCGGCGGGAATTTCGCCCTTGTCGCTGTCCGGCACGCCGATGACCGCACATACGCCGACGTCCGGATGGCTGAACAACAGATCTTCAACCTCGATGGGGTAGATGTTGTACCCCCCGGCGATGATCACGTCCTTCTTGCGGTCGACGATGAACAGGTATCCATCGTCGTCCAGATAGCCAATGTCTCCGCTTAGCCATCCTGCGCCGGTAAAGCTTGCCGCTGTCGTTTCTTTGTCGCCCCAATATCCCGCGCCGACGATGTCGCCCGAAACCCGGACCTCCCCAGTTTCGCCGGTGGGGACGGGCGCGCCGTTATCATCAACGATTGCGATGCGTGATGAGCCGAGCGGAACGCCGGCGGAGCCGCGTTTGCGCACACCGATGAGTGGTTGAGCGGTTGCTCCGCCCGAAACTTCAGTTGCGCCATATAGCTCAAGGATTGGCACGCCGGTCGCTTCTTCGAACTGCGCCATGATCTCCGGCGCAACGGGCGCGCCGCCCGCGATCGCGAGACGCATTGAGGACAGGTCGTGACGCTGCGGATCAAATTCACGCAGCATGTAGAGAAACATGGTCGGCGCGCCAGCCATGAAGGTCACTTTATGTTCGGTGATCGCGTCGAGCACTTTCAGCGTGTCCCAGCGCTCCAGCATGACAACGCTTGCGCCGCTGTAGACCGCACCGTCCACCATGACCGTGGCGCCGAAGTTGTTGAACACGGGCAACGCGCAAAGGAACACCTCGCGATCCCAGACAAAGCCGGCGTGGACCGCCATGTCGCGCAGCGTCGCGGTGATGCTGCGTTGGGTTTGCATGGCCCCTTTGGGTGCCCCTGTCGTGCCCGAGGTAAAGAAAAGCGCCGCCGGATCCTCCGGGCGCATCGGCAGTGGGGGGCAAAGAACGTCCGCCGCGGCGATGGCCGGATCAAGGGCGACGGTGTCGGCGGCGGTTCCGCCGCTGAGCAAGATTTTGACGTCATGGGCGGAGGCCTGGGAGGCGCGCACGGCCTCGTCCATCGTCTGCGTATCCACGATCATCACGCGCATCTGTGTGCGCTCAATAAGGGGGCGCACCTCTTGGGCGCGGTTCATGCTGGAGATCGGAGCGGCGATGGCACCGATCTTTTGACAGGCAAAATAGCACGCGCTGAGGAACGGGCAACTTGGCAGGTATATCCCCACGACGTCGCCATGGCCGATGCCATGTGCCAAAAGCACATTCGCAACCCGGCCGGCCAGTTCGTCGAATTCACCATACGTGGTCGTGTGACCGTCGCTGATGATAAAAGGCCGATCCCGAAGCAGCGTCGCGGCTGTCTCAAGGCAATAGGCCAGTGATGTCGTCGTCATCTCGTCCCCCCGAAAACACTATAGTCGAGATTGACCCAATCACCAATTAACCTGAAACAATTACAGGACCCTAGTAGGGGAAACTGGCAAGCGCAAGCATTTCTAATGTCTGTTCGATTTTGTGTCACCCCGTGGCTGGCGCAGGCCCTTGGGCCTTCTCAGGATGCAGTTTAGGCGTCGATGGGGGCGGAAGCCGGTGGATGCCGGCAAGCGCGTGAACCCACGTCAAAAATACGGAAGGCTATGTTGGACAACAGGCCGGGGGGCGAACGAATCGGCGCGCGTTCCGGCGAGCGAATCGTCATCGATGGGCGATTCCATGTGAAGGAAACACGGGTCCAATTGGGGGCTTCGAATCCGCGCGGCTAAATGAGGGCAGGGGCAGGCGACGCATCACACCATCTGGCCATTCGCAAGGTTTATCGCCAAGGTGCTGAAAACGACGGAGGACGGGATGCACAGGACTAGGCCGCCAAAAGGCACGCGAACGGGCGCGCAAATTCTCGTGGATCAGCTTTTGATCCAAGGGGTCGAGAGGGCGACCTGTGTGCCGGGTGAGAGCTACCTGTCGGTGCTCGATGCCCTGATCGGCTCCGGCGTCGATCTGTTAACCTGTCGCCAAGAAGGTGGCGCAGCGATGATGGCCGAGGCGTATGGCAAGATGACCGGAAGGCCCGGCATCTGTTTCGTCACCCGCGGGCCGGGGGCGACCAACGCTGCCGCCGGAGTCCATATCGCGGCTCAAGACAGCACGCCCATGGTCCTGTTTGTCGGGCAGGTCGCACGCGGCATGAGGCACCGAGAGGCCTTTCAGGAGCTGGATTATTCAGCGGTATTCGGCACCATCGCCAAGTGGGCGGTGGAAATCGACGACGCCGCGCGGATTCCCGAATTGCTGGCCCGCGCCTTTCGGGTCGCAACCCAGGGACGGCCCGGCCCGGTGGTCATCGCGCTGCCCGAGGATATGTTGATCGACACCGCCGATGTTTCGGACGCGCCGAAGGTCCTGCCGATCGACATGGTGCCGAGCCAGGCAGCGACCGCGGACCTCGCCAACCGTTTGGCCCGTGCCAAGCGTCCAATCGCGATCCTCGGCGGCGGTGGCTGGCGCGGCGCGGCGCGCGAGGGGATCGTCGCCTTTGCCGAACGTCACGGCCTGCCGGTCTGCACGCAGTTCCGCCGCGGCGGCAGTTTTCCGGCCGATCATCCGAACTATGCAGGCGACCTTTCCATCGGTGCCAATCCGACGCTGGTCAGCGCGATCAAGGAGGCCGATCTTGTCCTCATGCTGGGCGGGCGCATGTCGGAAATGCCGTCGCAGAATTACACGCTGCTCGATATTGGTGCGGGCGACGATCGTCTGGTGCATCTGCACGCCGACGCGGAGGAAATCGGGCGGGTCTACCAACCCGGTTTGGGGATGATTGGCACGCCGCGCGGCTTTGTCGAGGCGGTGAGCGGCCTTTCCGCCGCGCCTAACCGGCAATCCGAATGGGTCGCGAGGCTTCGGCAGGATTACCTCGACTGGTCACGCGATCCCCTGCCGCTGCCCGGCGCATTCCAGATGGGCGAGGTGGTCTGCTGGCTGCGCGACACCCTTGGTCCAGACGCGGCGATCACCAATGGTGCGGGCAATTTCGCGACCTGGATTAATCGTCACTACGGATTCCGTGACGACGCCACACAGTTGGCCCCGACCTCCGGCTCCATGGGGTATGGACTCCCGGCGGCGGTAATGGCCAAGCGGCAGCAACCGGATCGCGACGTGATCTGCGTCGCGGGGGACGGCGACATCATGATGACGGTGCAAGAATTAGCGACGGCGGTTCAACATGACATCCCCGTCATTGTCATGGTGATCGACAATGGCATGTTCGGCACGATCCGGATGCACCAAGAACGGGAATACCCCGGCCGGATCTCTGCGACGGCGCTCAGGAATCCCGATTTCGCCGCAATGGCCCTGTCGTTCGGCTGTCATGCCGAAACCGTGCAGGACTCGGCCGATTTCCCGGCGGCGTTCCAGCGTGCTAAGGACAGCGGAAAGCCCGCCCTGCTGCATTGCTTCCTCGACCCCGAGGCGCTGACCATCGCCAAGACCCTCACCCAGATACGGGACGGCTCATGATACCTTTCTTTGACGGTCACAACGACCTGCTGCTGAAAATGTCTCTTGGCCGTGTCACAGCCGAAGAGGTCCGCGATGGCCATGCCAATGGTCACATAGATTTGCCGCGCGCCCGTTCAGGCGGGCTCGGTGGCGGATTCTTTGCGTTATACGTGCCCACGCCCGGCGCGACTGCGATGGATATAGAGGCGATGCGTCAGGACAGCTATGATCTGCCGCTGCCTGCCCCGGTCGATCAGGCTCACGCGCTGGACCGGGTTCGTACCGGGATCGGGCACTTCAGACGCCTGGCAGAGCTCGACATCATCACGCCCTGCACGACGGCCGCCGAGGTCGAGGCGGCGCTGCCTGGTCCGACACTTGCCGCCGTGTTGCACATGGAGGGGGCAGAGGCGATCGGTCCCGACCTTTCGGAACTGGACGAATTGCAGGCAGCAGGCCTGCGCTCCATCGGGCCGGTCTGGTCCCGGCCGACGATCCATGGTCATGGCGTGCCGTTTCGCTATCCCGCGACCTCCGACATCGGTCCCGGTCTGACAGCGGCGGGCAAGGCGCTGGTGCGCGAGTGCAATCGCCGCCGCATCATGGTCGACCTCAGCCACCTCAACATGGCCGGACTGCGCGACGTCGCTGAGATTTCCGACGCGCCGCTGGTTGCCACCCATTCCAACGCCCACGCCATCACGCCATCGGCCCGCTGCCTGACCGACGAGGAACTGCGCCTCATCGCGGCCACGGACGGGCTGGTCGGGATAAACTTCGGCACCTGCTTCCTGCGGCCCGACGGCAAATTCATCGCCGATTGTCCGATTGAACATCTGTTGCGTCATCTCGACCATCTGCTGTCGATCCTGGGGGAGGACGGGGTCGCTTTCGGCTCGGACTTCGACGGGGCGGTGTTGCCCGACTGGATGGGCGATTGCGGCGGGCTGTTCCGGCTGCGCGAGGGCCTCGTGAGGCATGGCATCGACCCGCCGCTGCTGGAGAAACTGGCCCATCGCAACTGGCTCCGCGTGATGCGCGCGACCTGGAGCGCCTAGGCATCAGACCCGTGGCGTTGCCCGCCAAACATGCTATCACCCATATCATCCCGCCCGCCACACCGGAGATTTCGCGTGACCAAGATCGTCCATGTTCTGAATGGCCCCAACCTGAACCTTCTTGGCAAGCGGCAGCCGGAGCTCTATGGGCACGAAACCCTCGGCGACGTCGAAAAGCTCTGTGCAGAGACCGCCCGTTCGCTGGGGCTGGTCAGTCAGTTCCGTCAATCCAATCTTGAGGGCGAGATCGTCGAACAGATCCACGCCGCGCGCGATACCGCCGCCGGTATCGTCATCAATCCAGCCGCCTATACACATACCTCCGTCGCAATCCTTGATGCGCTCAACGCATTCGACGGGCCGGTGATCGAGGTGCATATCTCGAACGTGCACAAGCGCGAAAGCTTTCGCCACCATTCCTACGTCTCCCTGCGGGCCGATGCCGTGATCGCGGGGTGTGGCGTTCAGGGCTATGCGCTGGGGCTGCAACGGCTCGCCACTCTGTTGCAGGCATAGGCAGCCAGGACCGTCGCCACTCGCGATGGATGCGATCGCTCGGACCGCGTTGCCAGGTCGAGGACCACATCAACCGATGGCCGCAAGAAAGCATGTGCCAGACCGCGGGAAACAGGCGCCCTCGCCTAATCCGGCGCTTGGCAGAACAGACGATACAAGAGGGCGATGACTTCGGATGTCCGCTGATCCGCGAGCCTGTAGTAAACCGTCTTTCCATCGCGCCGGGACACCACGAAACCTTCGTCTCGCAGTCGCGCCAGCATCTGGCTGACGGCTGCCTGACGCATGTCCAGCAAGTCCTCAAGCTCGCCCACCGATGTCTCGCCATTGCCCAGATGGCACAGGATCATCAGACGACCGCCATGGGCGAGCGTCTTGAGGAATGCGGCGGCATTTTCGGCGTTTTCTTCCAGCTCCTTGGGTGGAACAGGGTGCGAAAGGTCGGTCAAGTGTCGGGTCCCGTTAGGTGTCGGTCGAATTTATCACGTCAACCGCGCCTTGGCGAGGTAGGGCTGCGGCGCGACCGGCCACTTTGGTTTTTAAAATATCCTCCGGGGGGCCGGCCTGGGCCGCAGGCCTTGGCGGCGGGGGCGGAAAGCCCCTTGAGCCGGTCGTTATCAGCACACCCTGACCAGCCGCACCTCCCTGCCGCTTCATGAACGAAAAAAGCGCATGAGACTACGCCGCCTCGCTCACTTCATCATGATAACATTGCGCCGGGCCGCGCCGGATCGGGTATCCTCAATCGCCTCGTTGATCTGGTCCAGCGACCAGCGTCCCGAAATCAGCTCGTCCAGCTTCAGCCGCCCTTGTTGGTAGAGGTCTACAATCCAAGGGATATCGCGCTTGATCACCATGTCGCCCATTTTGGAACCGACGATGGCTTGTCCCAGGCTGGCCATGATGAGGGGCGAAAACGACGACGTCTTGTCTCCATGGGGCATGCCGACCATGACGACCTTGCCGCCCCAGCCCAGGTAACGTGGCGCCTGATCGTAGACCTGCGCGGCGCCGACCGTGACCAGAACCGCATCCGCGCCGCGCCCGAGGATTTTTTTGACCGCCGCCCAGGGCTTACCCTCTGCCAGGACCACGTCGGTGGCTCCGAATTGCCTTGCGACCTCCAGCTTGCTCTCCAGCGTGTCGACCGCGACGATGCGGCGAGCCCCGGCGATGCGGGCGCCTTGAATGGCGTTCAGGCCGACCCCGCCGGCCCCGATCACGACGACGTCCTGCCCGACATCGATGTCCGCGGAAAAGACCGCCGCCCCGACGCCCGTGATCACGCCGCAGGAGATGAGCGAGGCCGCATCCATCGCCATCTCGGGCGGGATCACGCAAACCTGCGATTGGTCGATCACCACCTTTTCGGCAAAGGCCCCCGTTGACATGGCCTGAAAGACCGGCGTGCCATCGGGCGCGGCAATCGGGCTCTGCCCCATGTTATCGACCGGCGTCGCACAGATCACCGGCCTGCCGCTCTGACAGGGGGTGCAATGTCCGCAGGCGTGGATCAGCGTGACGCATACGGACTCTCCGACGCTGATGCCGGTGACGCCCTCGCCGAGGGCGGTAACCTTGCCTGCTGCTTCGTGTCCATAGACCGCCGGCAGCGCGCCGCCGAAGCCGCCCTGCCAGAACGAGATGTCGGAATGGCAGATCGCGACTGCCGCGATCTCAACTTCGACTTCGCCAACGTCGGGCGCGCGCAGCGTCACCTCCTCGATCGTCAGTGGGGCGTTGTATTCCCGGCAAACCGCCGCACGAATTTTTTGCATCTCATCCTCCCGCAGGGGCCGGGGCGACCCTCATTCTGTCGCGCCAGCATAGGCAGGTGCTGTGGATATTTCCACGGGCCGGAATGATATTTCACGATCAGGGCGCAGTGACACGCGCGGCGAAGGCGCGCGCCTGATCGGGGGCATCGCCCATCTGTCCGTCATGGTCAAAGACCGGGGACAGATCGACCTCGGGGTAGGCCTCGCGCGCCGCGTCCTGCAGGGTGCCCCCGGACGCGATCACGGCTTTGCAGAGCCGTTTCACCTCGGCCTGCGCCTCGGGTCGCGGCATCTGCGCGGCGAGGTGAAAGCTCAGCGCTTCGGCTTGCATCAGCCCTTGGGACCGATCAAAGACCGCGGCCATCGCATCGCGCGCAGGGCTCAGACCCGGCGCGAGCGCGCGCGCGGTCTGCACCGCGGCGGCGGCGGAGAGGCAGAGTTGCGGCAGCACAAGCCATTCGGTGAACCATGCCGCGCCATCGCGTTCCTGCCGGGCCATGCCCGCGCCCTGCAACGTGCCGTTCAGCCCGACGATCTGGCGTGCCACGGCGATGAGAACCGAAGGCTGCACCGGGTTCTGTTTTTGTGGCATGGTCGAGGACCCGCCGGACGCGCCCAGCCGTATTTCGCCCACGCCGGACTGCGCCATCAGCACCAGATCTTCGCCCATCTTGCCAAGTGCGACGGCAACCCGCGTAAGCCATGCGGCAATCCGCATTACAGGGCCACGATCCGCGTGCCAATTCCGGCCCGGATCGCGCAATCCCAACTGATCCGCCAAGGCCTTGCGCAGGGCAGGGGCCTCGTTCCCCCAAACGGCGCCCGTCCCGGCGGCGCCCGCCAGCGACACCCAAAGCGATGAGGCCCTCAGGCTTTCCAGCTCATCCAGACAGTCGAGCAATGGGTGCCCCCAGCCAGCGACGACAGAGCCAAAGCTGACCGGCGTCGCATATTGCCCGTAGGTCCGCCCGGCCATCGCCTGATCCGCGTGGTCGCGCGCCAGGGTGGCGAGGTCCCGCAAGGTCTCGCGCAACCCGTCTTCAATCAGGCTCAGCAATTGGCGCAACCGCAACATCAGCCCGGTATCGACAATGTCCTGCGAGGTCGCACCCCAATGCAGATATTGCGCATGCTCGGGCGCCTGCATTTCGGTGCGAAACGCCGCCACCAGTCCTGGAACAGGCACGCCGTTAGACGCGGCCGGGCCGCCCAGAGTGCCGGGGTCTAACGGAATTTCCAGCGTGGCCCGGTGGATCGCGGCGGCGCTCAGCTCGGGGATGATGCCAAGGCTGCCCTGGGCCTTGGCCAGCGCGCCCTCGACGATCAGCATTGCGCGGACCTCTGCGCTGTCGGTGAAGAGGCGCGATGCATCACCGGCGTCGAACAGCTTGTGATAGATTGCGCTGTCGTGGACGGTACCGGCCACTAGGCGGACATCCTGACCAGGTGATCGGTCAGGGTCTCCGGTGTGGACAGAAACGGCGAGTGGCCGGTTTCGATCTGTGCGGTGTCGTCGGCGGCTTTGGCCATGCGGGTCTGGTCCATCTCCGGAATGACCCTGTCCTCAGTGCAGATCACATAGGACTTCGGGACGGAGTCAAAAGCTGCCCCCAGGGTCAGCGCGTCGCGGTGCGGCGCATTTGGCTCGTAGCAAATCTGGGGCAGCGCCCAGGCGATCGCTTCCTCGCTCGCACCATTGTAAAGAGCTGGGCCGGCGGTGCTGGTGTCAAAGCAATAAGAGAGCTTGTCCGGGGCCCGGAGCATGGACAAGGCGGCCCGTTCGCCTTCCAACGCGCCCATCATCGTCCCCAAGCTGTCGCCGTCCGACGGCAGTAGAGCAGCGACATAGACCAAACGCTCAACCCGGTCCGGCGCGGCCTGCGCTGCGGCGGAAATCGACAAGCCGCCGGCGGAGTGACCGACCAGGACCGCGCGTCCGTCATAGCCTTCCAGAATGGTGCGCGCGTGATCGGCCAGTGCCAGATCCGCGACGCCGCCGCCGCGACCGGGCATGTCCAGCGCAACCGCGCGGTGGCCGCGGGCCTCCAGAGCGGGGATGATGTCACGCCAACACCACGCGCCATGACAGGCCCCGTGAACAAGTACGAAAAGGGTCATTCAGATATCCAGGAATACGGTTTCTCTGTCGCCTTGCAGAACGACGTCGAAGGCATACTGACCCGGTCCGGACTTCTTGGCAACCAGGGTGCCCAGGCGGTTCTTTTGTTCGATCCGGGCCAGAAGCGGGTCGCTGGAATTGTCTTCATCCTCGAAATAGATCCGGGTCTGCAGGCCGATATTGATCCCTCGCGCGACGATCCAGAGCGAGATATGGGGCGCCTGCATTGCGCCATTGCGCGTCGTGACCGCCCCCGGTTTTACGGTCCGCAGGGTGAATTTTCCAATGTCGGGATCGACCGCAAAGCGGCAAAAGCCGCTGACATTGGGATCCGCGCCGGGTTGGCCGGGGAACTTGCCGGCAGCGTCGGGCTGCCAGCTTTCCAGCATGGCGTCGCGCAGGGCCCAGGCGGTGCCGTCGATAACCTCTCCGGTGATCTCGATGATTTCACCCTTTGCCCCTTCGGCGATCGGGCTCTCGCCGATTTCACAGTCGTAGGCGCCGGCGTTGCCAGCATAACTCGGCATGCATCCGATATGGACATAGGGTCCGGCGGTCTGGGAGGCGCTTTCAACCAGACTGTTCAGCTTTTGCACCATCTCACATGCCCTCCAGCTTGTTCTCGAACATGGTCTGACGCCGCCCGCGCAGAACGATGTCGAACTTGTAGGCCAGGTAATCGAGCGGGCGGGACTGGCCGAGGTCCAGCGGCGCCACCAGATTGTCGAGTTGCGCGCGATCCTTGACTGTCGCGGCGATGGGACATTGGTCGATCAGCGGATCGCCTTCGAAATACATCTGCGTGATCAACCGTTGACCAAAGCTGTGTCCAAAGAGCGAAAAGTGGATGTGCATCGGGCGCCAGTCATTGCCCCGATTGGGCCAGGGATAGGCACCTGGGCGAATGGTCAGAAACTCGTAGTAACCCTCACTGTCGGTGAGCGTTCGCCCGCAGCCGCCGAAGTTTGGATCAAGTGGCGCAAAATAGCCGTCCTTGACGTGGCGATAGCGACCACCGGCGTTTGCCTGCCAGACCTCGACCAGCGCATGCGGCACGGGCCGGGCATTTTCGTCCAGAACGCGGCCATGCACACGGATGCGTTCGCCAATGGCAGGGGCCGCGCCCTTCGTCCAGTTCAGGATCAGATTGTTGTCATATTCGCCCAGGATGTCGTGGCCAAAGCGCGGGCCGGTCTCTTCGCTCGGCGTGGATTCCATCGACAGCAGGGGCCAGCGCGGGCTACGCGGAACCGAAGTCTTGTATTCCACGTCATGGACCTGAGGATGGGCCGCGCGATTGCGCGGGATCAGAGGCCCTGCGTCGGTGTTGGTGTCTGGGGTGGTGTCAGGCATCTCCGGGGCCCTCCAGCTCCGCGTAGATCTGGCGGGCCAGTTTGAACGCGTGGTTGGCGCGCGGCACCCCGGCGTAGATGGCCACGTGGTGCAGGACCTCGCGGATGTCCTCCTTTGAGGCACCGGTGTTCACAGTCGCCCGCAGGTGCAGTTCGAATTCCTCGAAATTGCCCAGCCCCGCCAGAAGCGCGAGTGTCAGCATAGAACGCTCGCGCTTTGGGATCGCGTCCGAGGCCCAGACGGTGCCCCAGGCGCCTTCGGTGATCAGGTCAATGAACCCCTGATCGAAATCCGTGGCCTTCCCCACTGATCGACTGACATGGGCGTCCCCCAGAACGGAACGTCGTGTAGCTTCGCCGGCGGGTTTGCGATCAGGCATGTCCTGTCTCCTTGATGAAATCACTCAGGATCCGGGCGTAGGTCTGGGGATCCTCGACGCAGGGCAGGTGTCCGACGCCGCGCATCAGTTCGAATCGCGACCCCGGCACGAGATCGACAGTTTCGCGCACCAGGTCAGGCGGAGTCGAGCCGTCGTCGCTGCCGGCTATGCCCAGCACGGGCAGGCGCAGACCCGATGTGGGCGTGTAGAAGTCCGTGCCCGCGATGGCAGCGCTGCATCCGGCGTAGCCCGCGACGGGCTGCCTGATCAGCATGTTGCGCCAGGCGGCGATCGCCGGGGTCGCGCGGAAAGACTTTGCGAACCAGCGTTCCATCACCGGATCGGCAAGCGATTCGATGCCGTTGGCCTGAACCGCATCGATCCGGTCCTGCCACATGTCTGCGGTTCCGATCTTGGCCGCGGAGTTCGAGATCACCAGCGCGCGCACCTGATCCATCCGTTTTACGGCCAGGCCTTGCCCGATCATCCCGCCGATCGAAAGACCGACGAACAAGGCATCGCGGACCTCCAGATGATCCAGCAGCATTTCGGCGTCGCGCACCAGCGTTCCCATGGAATAGGGCGCAGGCGTCGCCTGTGTCAGGCCGTGGCCGCGCTTGTCATAGGTGATGTAGCGCAGCCCCTTGGGCAGAAGGGCAATCACCTGATCCCATAGCCGCAGGTCCGTCCCCAGGGAATTGGCAAAGACGACCGGCGCGCCTTTGGGATCGCCGTCGTCGCGGTAATGCACCGCCAGTCCGTTCAGTTCAGCTATTTGCATCAGTACGGTAACCCCACATAATTCTCGGCCATGGCCTGTTGCGCCGCCTCGTTGTCGCGAAGGAAGGCAAGATCGGCCTGCTGCATCCTGCGGTCGAATCCACTCTGCTCGGGAAAACGGTGCAAGAGGTTGGTCATCCACCAGCTGAACCGTTCCGCCTTCCAGACCCGCGCCAGGGCACGGGTGGAATAGGTCTCTATCCCTTTGTCGGAATTGTCGAGGTAATGATCCTTCAGCGCGTGATAGAGGTAGTGAACGTCGCTGGCCGCGGTGTTCAGCCCCTTTGCCCCGGTCGGCGGTACGATATGCGCCGCATCGCCGCACAGGAACAACCGGCCCCATTGCATCGGTTCGGTCACGAATGAACGCAGGGGCGCGATGCTTTTTTCTATCGTCGGACCCGTGATCAGCGTATCGGCGGCCTTTTCCGGGATGCGACGTTTCAACTCCTCCCAAAAGGCATCGTCCGACCAGTCCTCGACCCTGTCGGTCAAGGGGCATTGCACATAGTAGCGCGACAGGTTGGCGTTGCGCATTGAACACAGTGCGAAGCCGCGTTCGGAGTTGGCATAGATCAGTTCGTCATCGACCGGCGGCGTTTCGGACAGCACGCCCAGCCAGCCGAAGGGGTAGACCTTTTCGAATTCCTGACGGACGTCTTTAGGAATGGTCTCGCGGCTGACCCCGTGAAAACCGTCGCAGCCGGCGATGTAGTCGCAGTCGATCCGCTGGTCACGCCCGTCCTTGCGGAAGGTCACGTAGGGCGCGTCGCTCTTGACGTCATGCAGGCACACGTCATCGGCCTCAAAGACGGTTTCGCCGCCGGTCGCCTCGCGCGCATCGTATAGATCGCGCGTCACCTCGGTCTGGCCGTAAACCACGACCGGCACGCCGACGGATTTGGCAAAATCGATGCGAAAGGTATCGTTGTCCGAGGCGATCAATGTGCCATCGTGGACAAACCCCTCACGGTCCAGGCGGTCGGCGACGTCCGCCTCGCGCAACAGATTGACCATGCCCTGTTCCAGAATGCCGGCCCGGATGCGGGCCAGGACATATTCACGCGTCTTGCGTTCCAGAACGATTGTCTCGACCCCTGCCTTCAACAGCAGTTGAGACAAAAGCAAACCCGAAGGGCCCCCGCCAATAATTACAACTTGTGTGCGCATATGCATCTCCCTCACCGGAGGGATGCGCCAAATTGATTGTCTTTGTCAATTAAATTTCCGAAGGAGCGCTCGATGCCCCCGCGCGCACCATTCTCTTTCGAGAAGGTTGCCGATTACGTCGTTCAACCCACCCCGGCCCAACAATTTACCGAAAGGAAGGTAGGCCTCAGGCCTTTTCTTCATGTCCCCGCAGGACGTATTTCGCGTCGCAATACCCACATTCCACGAACCCGACCTGATCCGAGATATGCAGCCAGACACGAGGATGGCCAAGTGCGCCGTCGCCGCCGTCACAGGCAACCTTGTGGGAGTCTACAATCTTGGTCTCGGGGGCCTCGATGGTCATGGTATTTTCCTTGTCGCAGGCGTTCTTGCTGCGCCGCAATATGGGCGAAAGCGGCATGGCGGGCAAGGCCTGGTATCCGTTGTCGCGCCTGCCTTGGGCGAAGGCTTCTTCCGGATGATCCCGTCACCATGCTGCCATCGACGCCGCCTTGCACTCCCCGGCGCTTTGCCCCCTAATCGCGGCGACGCAAAAAGATGCAAGGACAGGGGAGACCAAGACATGTTGCAATCCATCAAGATCATCGAGATCGAGGGCATCGGCCCGGGACCTTTCGCCGCGATGATGTTGGCCGACCTCGGGGCTGAGGTCATCACGATCCACCGCAAGACCGCGCCGGAAGCGCGCGCGGCCCAATCGGCGAATCCGTTGGATCGCGGCAAGCGGTCGATCACGCTGGACCTGAAGGACCCCGAAGACCTGAAGGTGGCCAAGGCGTTGATCGCCACCGCCGATGGCTTGATCGAGGGTATGCGCCCCGGTGTGATGGAACGTTTGGGCCTTGGACCGGACGATCTGCGCGCCGAAACGCCGCGACTGGTCTACGGACGTATGACAGGGTGGGGCCAGACCGGGCCGCGCGCCAAAATAGCCGGACATGATATGAACTACATCGGTCTGTCCGGCGCGCTTTGGTATTCGTCGTTACCCGGTCAGCCCCCGATGCCTCCGGCGACGCTGGTGGGCGACATTGGCGGCGGTGCTCTTTACCTCGTGATCGGCATGCTGGCCGGTCTGATGAAGGCACGCGAAACCGGGCAGGGCACGGTCGTGGACGCCGCCATCGTCGACGGGTCTGCACATATGATGAACTTGCTGATGTCGATGGCGGCGGTTGGCAATACCGTGACGGAACGTGGGCAAAGCCGGCTGGACGGACCGCATTGGTCGCGCAGCTATCGCTGTGCGGACGGCGGCTATGTCTCCGTGCAGGCGCTTGAGACGAAATTCTACGCGCTGTTTCTTGATCGGATGGGCCTGTCCGAGGATGCCGATTTCCTGCGACAGAACGACAAGGCCCTCTGGCCAGAGCTCGCCGCGCGGCTTGAGGCGCTCTTTGCCGAGCATCCCCGCGATCACTGGGCAAAGCTGTTCGATGGGCTGGATGCCTGCGTGGCGCCGATTCTGCCGCCGGTTGAATCCGCCGCCGATCCGCATATCGCGTCGCGTGGCATCTGGCACGGCAAGGGCGAAGTTCTGCAGGCCGCCTCTGCCCCGCGTTTCGACGGCGAAACCCCGCCGGCCCCGTCCGCCCCCACCGAACGCGGCGCCGATACCCAAGCAATCCTGCGCGAGCTCGGTCTTTGAACCACGGCCGCGCCAGGGAAACTTCCGCGCGAGGAAACCTTCGCGCGGCGGGTGAGCCGGCGCATGGCCCGACGAGGCCCCGTTGCCTCTTGTCCCGGCGGGTGCTCC
>PAPR01000071.1 GCA_002709085.1 Pseudooceanicola sp.
ACCGCTGCCGCCCAGCGCGCTGCCCAGAACTTGTCCACTTTTCTGCGAAAAGTGTCTGGGCAACGGATGGAAAGGAACCGGCGTCCATAGCTCTCACGGTTTCTGCGAAACCGCTGCCGCCCAGCGCCTAGATCAGAACAAGTCCACTTTTCTGCGAAAAGTGTCTGGGCAACGGATGGAAAGGAACCGGCGTCCATAGCTCTCACGGTTTCTCAGAAACCGCTGCCGCACAACGCCCTGTTCTAAACTTGTCCACTTTTCTGCGAAAAGTGTTCGGGCAACGGATGGAAAAGAACCGGCGTCGATAGCTCTCACGGTTTCTCAGAAACCGCTGCCGCACAACGCGCTGCCCAGAACTTGTCCGCTTTTCTGCGAAAAGTGTTTGGGCAACGGATGGAAAAGAACCGGCGTCGATAGCTCTCACGGTTTCTCAGAAACCGCTGCCGCCCAGCGCGCTGCCCAGAACTTGTCCACTTTTCTGCGAAAAGTGTTTGGTGCGGGTGAAGGGACTCGAACCCCCACGCCATAGGCGCCAGAACCTAAATCTGGTGCGTCTACCAATTCCGCCACACCCGCAGTGAGGCGCTGGATAGCAAATGCCTTCGTCCGATGCGAGGGAGAAGTTTATGGGGTGCGGTTCTTTTGCCGGTCCGCTGACCTCACGTCGCGCCTGTTCAGGAATTCTAAGGTTTTCCTTGTTATTCTGAGGCCATCGCCCGTCGCGCTGCGCAAACGAGGGCACAATGTGGCGAAAAACGGGTCGGTTCAGACGCCCTGCCCCACAGAATTCTGGAATTGCGCAAACTTTCGCCCTATTCTGATGAAAAAAGATAGAGGCAGTCAGATAAGGGGCAACTTCCCATGAAGTTCGAGAACACAGTCACCCAGGATAACAAAGCTCAGATCAAATCGATCTGTGGAATCGCCGGCGGAACCAAGGTCATGACGCTGGACGGCGAAATGCCGGTCGAGTTCCTGACCGAAGGCGACCGGGTCATCACACGCGATTCCGGTATGGCCGTGCTGAAGGAAGTCCGCGCCCGCCGCGTCGCCTGCGACGTTGTGCACATCGCCGGCGGATCATTGGGTCACAACCGCCCCGACGCCGACATCACCGTCCCCGCTGGCCAGGAAGTCCTGATCCGCGACTGGCGCGCCGAAGCGCTCTTTGGCAAGAAAACCGCCCTCGTCGCCGCCGAACGGCTGATCGACGGTGAGTATATTCGCGACATGGGCAAGGGCGTGATGACTGTCTACGAGTTGATCTTCGACACCGATCACATCATCTATGCAGGTGGTCTGGAAATCTCTGCCAAGGCGGATCAGCCGCTGGCCACCGCCTGCTGAACGAAATTCACGGCTGATCGGCAAGGCATCTGATTGCACCGCCTAACCGCTCGCCATCCTTTTGCAAGGGCTCGCACAAATGCGGGCCCTTTTGCTTTGATGCCACGACCGGCGATCCCTGCCCAATCCTCTCAAGACGTGATATTTCGGGCCACAGGCCAAACCGCCGCGACACCCGCCAATGAGCCAAAGACAAGACGCCGTCATCTCCGCCTTTTCACAATTTGCCTGAAATTTAGGCAAGAAGCATAATTTTTAGCACCTTACCCTTTCCTCCGCCCCCCAATTGCCCCAGTTTGTCGCTCGTCAATTGAGGCTGGCAGACGATCATGGTCTGACACCGACCGAGGGATAAGTGAGGAGTTCCGCGAGATGAAAAAGATCGAGGCGATCATCAAGCCTTTCAAGCTGGACGAGGTCAAGGAAGCCTTGCAGGAATTCGGCATCCAGGGCCTCTCCGTGATCGAGGTCAAGGGCTTCGGGCGTCAGAAGGGCCACACGGAACTTTACCGCGGCGCCGAATACGTCGTCGACTTCCTGCCCAAGGTAAAAATCGAGGTTGTGCTGGACGATGATCAGGTCGACGGCGCGATCGAAGCCATCGTGGACGCGGCGAAAACCGAAAAGATCGGCGACGGCAAGATCTTTGTCTCCACAATCGAACAGGCCATTCGGATCCGGACCGGTGAGTCCGGGTCGGACGCGCTTTGAACATACGCATATCAACAGAAGGGAATAGGGAATGAGCAACAAGGACGTTCTCAAACTCATCAAGGACGAAGAAGCGGCATACGTCGATATCCGTTTCACCGATCCGCGCGGCGCGCTGCAACACGTCACGGTCATCGAGGATCAGGTCGACGAGGATTTCCTCGAAGAGGGCTTCATGTTCGACGGCTCCTCCATCGCGGGCTGGAAATCCATCGAAGCCTCCGACATGAAGCTGATGCCGGATGCCGACTCCGTCTACATCGACCCCTTCTATGCCGAGAAGACGCTGGCGATCCATTGCTCGGTGGTCGAACCCGACACCGGCGAGGCCTATGCACGTGACCCACGCGGCACCGCGCAGAAAGCCGAAGCCTACCTGAAATCCTCCGGCATCGGCGACACCTCGTTCTGGGGTCCCGAAGCGGAATTCTTCCTGTTCGATGACGTGAAATACGCCGTCACACCGAACAAGGTTTCCTTTGAAGTCGACGCCGATCACGCCGCCTGGAACACTGATGCCGATTTCGAAATGGGCAACACGGGTCACCGTCCAGGGTTCAAGGGCGGCTACTTCCCCGTCAACCCGATGGACGACGGTCAGGACATCCGCTCCGAAATGCTGTCGACCATGAAGCGCCTCGGCATGAAGGTCGACAAGCATCACCACGAGGTCGCGACCTCGCAGCACGAACTTGGCCTGATCTTTGGCTCGCTGACGAAACAGGCGGACGAGCTGCAGAAATACAAATATGTCGTGCATAACGTCGCGCATGCCTATGGTCGCTCGGCCACGTTCATGCCCAAGCCGATCAAGGGCGACAACGGCTCCGGCATGCACGTCAACATGTCGATCTGGAAGGACGGCAAGCCGCTGTTTGCGGGCGACAAATACGCCGACCTCAGCCAGGAGGCGCTCTACTACATCGGCGGCATCCTCAAGCACGCCAAGGCGCTGAACGCCTTTACCAACCCTTCCACCAACTCCTACAAGCGTCTGGTGCCGGGCTTCGAGGCGCCGGTCCTGCGGGCCTATTCCGCTTCCAACCGCTCGGGTTGCGTGCGGATTCCCTGGACGGAATCGCCCAAGGCCAAGCGCGTCGAGGCGCGGTTCCCCGATCCGGTATCCAACCCTTACCTCTGCTTCTCGGCGCTGCTGATGGCCGGTCTCGACGGGATCAAGAACAAGATCGATCCGGGCGAGGCCATGGACAAGAACCTCTACGATCTGCCGCCCGAAGAGCTGGCCGACATCCCGACCGTCTGCGGCTCGCTGCGCGAGGCGATGGCGGAACTGGAGGCCGACATGGACTTCCTGCTGGCCGGCGACGTCTTCACCAAGGACCAGATCGATGGCTATATCGACCTCAAGATGGAAGAAATCGAAGCCTACGACATGACCCCGCATCCGATCGAATTCCAGATGTACTACTCCAGCTAAGCTGGCGGGATTCGGACCAGAACGGGCGCCTTCGGGCGCCCGTTTTCGATTCTGACACCCGGAATCGCGACGCGCTGCCAGACACTCAGCGATTACCGATAGAATTGGACAGACTCTTCCGAATAGGTTCGCGCGGCTCGAATTAACCTTTCCGCCGCAAAAGTTAACCACCTTACCCGAATCCGGGCGAAATGGCCGCTTTCAGCGATGCTGCGCCACCTTCGCACCACACTGCGGCGCGCCAGCCACGATTTCGCCCAAATACCCCAGATCCACGCCCGACGACGTCCCATTTCCTCCTCATTCGACGGCAAAACTGGTGCCAAGTAGAAAACGAGGGAAGAAAATGACCTTCACGACCACGCAAAACGCGACCACCGGCGGCCTGACCTTCAGCGATGACAGCGCCCTGGACATCCAGCCATTGCACGATCACGTGGTAACGGCCCTGGCCGCATTCGGCTTGCAACCAACAGCCGCGCCCGAGATGGGATTTGACCAGGCGCGTATCGTCGCCGGACCGATCGCCGTGGACATCCGCATCCTGAACGATGACGAGGGCCCGAGGGTCGATATCGCTGTGAGCCTCCTGCGCGCCAGCGAAAGCCTGCATCCTGAAGCGCCGACAGCCATTCTCGCCGAAGCGCTTTCTGTGTTGATCGAATGCCTCGGCGGCGATCTGGTCGACTGGACGCCTGACAATGTCACCTTTTCCGCAATACGTTTTCAGGCAGCTTTCACGCCGCTGCGTCAGCGGGGCGGCGCGACCGACCGCATCATTCCCCGGCGCATTCGTCCCGGCATGGTCGCCGGCGTTCCAATGACCGAAGACGCGCTGATCAGATCCATGCCCAAGGATGTCCCGCTGGGCTTGCAATGTGATCGCGACCTCAAGGCCATTTTCACCCCCGATGCGCCGGTCGAGCCCGAACCGATGCCTTCCGCGCGCCGTCTCGCCACCTGGACCGCGACCGCCTCAGTCGGGATCATGAACCCCATTATCGGAGTTCCGCTAGCGGCCTATAACCTGATCCGCGGCGAGGATATTCGCGTGACCTCGCATACCTTCGCATTAACGGCGACGCTCTCGGGGATTGGCGCTTCGACCTTCGGGTATATGCCGTTTTTCTGATCACCTCGCGCGCTGACCCTTTGCCGATCTGAACTCCGCATATGATGGATCACGAAGACCGCGCTGGTGTTTCAAAATAGCAATGATGGCCTGGCGGGCCATCCAGGTCTACCGCCTCAACATCAAGATGCCGCAGGCGGTGGCCCCCTCCACCCAAAGAACTTGCGGGTCGATAGCCAGGCGCCCTGAGCCGCCACCGCAGGCGCGCCCCGCCCTCGCCCGCAAACCCCGATCCATGCCGCAGATGCGGCAGGCACGGGCCCTCGCACCCGCTCACCTTCGCGTCAACGCGGCTTGCAAGACTTGCAGGACCGGACCGGCGTGGGCGACAAAGGGTCCGGTCAAGAGGACGGACAATATGCCAAGCCAGAAAATTACGTTTCAGGGTCATGACGGCGACCGACTGGCCGCGCGACTGGACCTGCCCGAAGGACCTGTCCTCGGTCACGCGCTGTTTGCCCATTGCTTTACCTGCGGCAAGGATATTGCCGCCGCGCATCGCATTGCACAAAGCCTGTCGATCATGGGCATCGCGGTGTTGCGCTTCGACTTCACCGGGTTGGGGTCCTCGGGGGGCGAATTTGCCAACACCACCTTCACCACCAATGTCGAGGACCTGCGCCTTGCCGCGCGCTGGATGCACGATCAGGACATGCCGCCAGACCTCCTCATCGGTCACTCCCTCGGCGGCGCCGCGATCCTGAAAGCGGCGCGTGACATCCCCAGCGCCAAGGCTGTCGCGACCCTCGCCGCGCCCCATGATCCCGCCCATGTCACGAATAATTTCTCATCCAGTCTCAAAGAGATAAAAGAAACCGGTCAAGCCTCGGTCAAGCTGGGCACGCGATCAATTCCCATCACCGAGGCATTTCTCGATGACCTGGAGGGCAGCAAGCTCGACGCCGCGCTTCACGACCTCGACAAGGCGCTCCTGGTACTGCATGCCCCACGCGACCAGGTTGTCGGGATCGATAACGCGACGCGAATTTTTCAGGCCGCGATGCATCCCAAAAGCTTCGTGTCCCTGGATCAGGCAGATCACCTTCTGACCCGCAAAAGCGACGCGGACTACGCAGCCCGTGTGATCGCCGCCTGGGCCGCGCGCTATATCGACTTGCCCCAGCCCACGCCGCCGCCCGGCGCGCCCGAAGGCGTGACGCGCATATCAGAAGCGGATCCCGGTGGCTTCCTGCAGGAAATCTCTGTCGGGGACCGGCACCACCTGCTGGCAGATGAACCGCTCGCCTACGGCGGCACGAACCGCGGCCCCTCGCCCTACGGCTTGCTGGCGGCGGGGCTCGGGGCCTGTACCTCCATGACCATCCGCATGTACGCGCGCCGCAAGGGATGGCCGTTGGAACATGTGGCTGTCGATGTCACTCACGACAAGGTGCATGCGCAGGATGCCGCGCCGGGCGGCAAGGCGCGCGCCGATCGCTTTACCCGCGTCGTCCGATTGGAGGGTCCGCTCAGCGACGAACAGCGCAACCGCCTGCTGGAAATCGCCGACAAATGTCCGGTCCATCGCACGCTGGAGGGTTCCTCCACCATCCTGACGAGCTTCGCTGACTAGATCACCTGCTCCAGCACATCGTCATCGATCCGCTTGTGAATTTGCGCGTCGAGGTCCCGTGCCGCCGCCGCCAATTCGCTGTCCTGATGGCGTGACAGCGCGGCGAGTGTCGATGACAAGGCCAGAACAACCTCAGGATGGGCCCTCCCATGGCGCGCGATGGCACCGATTGTCTCGCGCAGCAGCGCGTGACGGTCCAGCGTCGGCATATAAAGCCGATCGTGAACGATCTCGGGATCCGGCTCGACCTGGTTCGACAGCAGCACCCGTGCGATCCGCCCGGTCATGTCCACGGCGGTGCCGGGATCGTTGATCCCGGGTGACAAGGCGCGCTGGGCGATTTCCGTCAGGTTCAACAGTCCAAAGCCAGGGTCCTGCGCATAATTGCGCAGCGATCCGACCGAGATGTTTGTGTGCATCGACTCCACGCAGGCGTCCCCACCATCGGTCCAGCCCAGTATATCGCCTCGAAAAACAAAGGCACCGACCGGACGCGCCACATGGATGTCCGCCCCAGCCTCCTTAGCCGCATCCTGTAACCGGTCCTGGTAGACCTGCTGGACATAGCCGGTCTTGTCCGACGTCACCTCTCTGAGGCGGCTCGCCCTCTCCTCGTCGAGCGGATGCGCGCCGAGTGTTGGATAATTGCACCTGAGATCATAGGCTTCCAGCGATTTCTTCTCGATCCGGCCAGAGGTCTCTATCAGGCTTCCCAGCAGCTCAAGATGCATGATCCAGCGCACGATGGCGACCACGATCATCAAGACGACCAGGATGGTCATGAAGAAAAGGATCACCAGCTCCTCCCCCTTGAACACCTGGGATTCGCGCATGATGATTGCCACCAATGCATAGAGATATGCGCCGACGAACGTGGCCAGCACAGTATGCGTGGTGGTGTCCTGCAACAGGATCTGATGCGCCCGCGGTGTCCATTGCGATGAGACCGACTGGTGCGACGCCACCATGACGGTCAGTGAAAAGGTCGTCACGGTGAGCATCGAATTGGCGATGATCGACAGGATGTGATCCACCGAATCCGCGCCGATCCGTTCCTTCAACCCCAGGGGAATGACCCCGCCCAGAATTTTGGCCAGGGCGATTGCGATAACCGACCAAAGGGTGATCAAGAGGACGCGGACGATCAAACGACGGGAAAATGCGTGCAGCCGTCTGAAAAGTGTTGGAAGCATCCTGTCCCCTTCGCCAGACAACCCGTCCCTGCGCAATCAACGCCCCCCTCCCGGCATGGTTCCGCCGATTGCGGCTGACGGCTACGCCCGCGCGGGCTAGGGTTCAGGGATGAGCCTCGCGATCCTCCTTCTCGCCGCCGGTTCCGCCTCGCGCATGCGCGGCGGGGACAAGCTGATGGAACAGGTCATGGGCCGTCCGCTGATTGCTGTCATGGCCTCGCGCGCCCTGCAAGTTACTAATCTTGTGCTGGTGGCCCTGCCCGGCCCGGATCACTGCCGGACGCACGCTCTTTCCGGCCTGGCTGTCACACCTGTCGCGGTGCTGGATGCCAGCAAAGGGATGGGCGCCTCCATCCGCACGGGCGTCGCCGCCCTGCCTCAGCAAACGGAGGCGGTTATGATCCTGCCCGCGGACATGCCCGACCTGACAACAGCAGACTTGCGCCAGATGGCCACCCTTTGGCAGGCCCACCCCGATGCGCTGCACCGCGCAACCGCGTCGGATGGCACCCCCGGCCATCCCGTGATCTTTCCCGCGCGCCTCTTCCCCGCGCTTCGCCGCCTCTCGGGTGATACCGGTGCACGAGCGGTCCTCAAGGGTGAAAGCATTCTGCCCACTGCCCTCCCGGCTCGCCACGCACTCACCGATCTCGACACCCCCGAAGACTGGGCCAAATGGCGCGCCGCACATCAGCCCTGAGGACTCTGGCCCAACACTTTGGTTTGCCTAAATATCCCCGCCGGAGGCATCCGATCTCTCCGGCAGCGCCCACATCACTTTAACTGACTGTCCTTCGAGCCGCGTCGGTTTATCCCACCGCGCGTCTGGACCTTCGCATCACGCTCCTGCTGGCATTCGATGCACAGTTTGACGCCGGGGCGGGCCTTGCGGCGCGCTTCGGGAATCTCCTCGTCGCATTCCGCGCAATGGGTAAAGCTTTCGCCCGCAGGCAGCTGCCGCGCGCGCAGGCGGTTCAACTCGTCCGCGATCGTCGCTTCGATCTGTTCGCTCACCGCGCCGTCGCGGGACCATCCACCGGCCATAGGGTCTCTCCTCTGCATGGATGCTACCTGCACCACATGCCGGGAAAACGCCGTGACGGACGAAAAGTTGCGTCACGCGCGACCCGCTATCGCCGTGCCCTTTAAAAAGGGTTGATGCCGATGCCCGAGACCACGCCGCACATCACAATCACCGCGACAATTGCGCTCCACCGCGCGAGAGCCAGAAAATAGTTCATGACCGCGCCCCCACGTATCCGTCCGAAAACAAAAACAGGGCACGCGCCACACCCGTCATCGGAATGTTCCGATGCAAGATGCCGCCCGTGCCCTGAAAATCGACCAGTGCCCCCCGACTGACCGGATGCTGTGCCGGACCATGACGGCCCGGCACGCGCTGCATTACTTGGTCAGAAGCTGTGCTTCGTGCTTCTTCAGGGTGCGACGTGCGGCGTGGTAATCCTCACGGCCCGCATCCGTGGACAGTTCGGGGAACAGCTCCAGGATTTCCTGACGTTGCGCGTTGCCCAGCCCGTCGAGGGTCTGATGACCCGGCTGGAAGCTTTCGGTCCACGACCCGTCCGACAGCACAACCTCGTGCTGATCGAACATGAAGTGCACGTAGGTCGCTTTCGGCGTATCCACCCGGTTCACCCCGGCAAGACCCGTCAGATGCTTGGCCGCGACCAGCACTTCCCGCTCTTCGAAGTAGAGCGCGGTCTTGTCGTTGTTCACCAGCACGCGGTGGTTCGGCGATACCAGCATGTCCCGCTCCGGCAGCCCGTAGCCGAGCGACCCTTTCTGGATCAGGACCGGCTTGAGGTGCTCCTTCTGCAGCATCGCGCGCCCCGAAAGGTTCGTCATGCCCAGCCAGCGCACTTCCTGGATGCCGTTGTCACGGGTGATGACCCGGTCGCCTTCCTTCAGGCTTTCCACCAGAACCTCACCGCGCGGTGTCGCGATCAGGGTGCCCGGCGTGAAGCAGGGGATGACGTTCTCGATTTCCTCGAAGTAGGAGGTCCCGAGAAGCGTGTCGTCGCCATCGTAGTACTCCACCGTCCCGTTTTCCGGGTTGGATTCGTAGACCACGTTGATGCGACCATCCGTCGGAGCAGAGCCGCGCAGATCGAGCGTGTCGTAGTCGATGAACTGACCCGATCCGCCGTCGATCTTGTCCCCGATGGTGGAGCCGAGGAACAGATCCTCGTCATTGGTGCCCCCGAACATCGTGTCCGCGCCGTCACCACCGGTGATGGTGTCGTTTCCGGCACCCCCGTCGATGCTGTCGTCGCCCGAGCCGCCGAACAACTCATCCGCGTCGCCATTGCCACGCAGCGTGTCGTCGCCGCCGTCACCGTAGATGGTGTCGTCGCCCTGACCGCCCTCGAGGCTATCGTCGCCCGAGTTGCCGTTGATCAGGTCTTCGCCGGTGTTGCCGTCCATCGTGTCGTCGCCCTGACCGCCGATCAGCGTGTCATTGCCCGATCCACCCTCGACGGAGTCATCATCGATGCCCGCGTCGATCATGTCGTCGCCGCGACCGCCGAACAGCGTGTCATCGTCGTCCTGACCGTAGATGGTGTCGTTGCCGTCGCCACCGTAGACGAGGTCGAGACCGTTCTCCGGCACCGGATCGGTGGCGTCGGGTTCCTGACCCCAGAGCAGGGAGCTGTCCCCGGCATTGATCAGATCGTCGCCGGACTGACCGTAGATCGTGTCCGATCCATGCCCGCCGGTGATGTCGTCGTTGCCCGAGTTGCCCTCGATGTAGTCGTCGTCGATTCCGCCATGCAGCGTATCGTCACCCGAGCCGCCGATGATGGTGTCGGCATCGTCGCCCGTCATGATCGAGTCGTTGCCCTGACCGCCATAGACAGTGTCCATGCCATCGGTCGTATTGGGATCGCTCAGCACACCCGGATAAAGCGCGTTAGGCAGGTTCGGATCGTCACCGACGTAGTCGGAGAAGGTGTCGATCCCCGCGATGATGGTGTCATCGCCCGAGTTACCTTCGATGTAGTCAGCGCCCTGGGGGTCGTTGATCAGATCATCGCCCTTGCCGCCGTAGACTTCATCGTCATCGATGCCGGCATTGATGTCATCGTCACCGCTGTTGCCATAGACCGTGTCACGATCATCGCCGGTGGTGATGGTGTCGTTGCCCTGACCGCCATAGGCGAGGTCCCGATCATTGTCCGGGAACTGATCGAACGGCGTGCCGGGGAAGATCTGCACATCCGGCAGCCCATCCGGGCCGTAGCCGGGAATGCCGCAGGTAATCAGGTCGTCGCCGGAATTGCCGTAGACAGTGTCGTTGCCCGGTCCGCCATCGACGGTATCGTCGCCGGAGCCGGCGGTGATGCTGTCGTCGCCGCTGTAGCCTTCGATGATGTCATCGTCGCCACTGGTCGGGTCCAGCGCATCCTCGTTGTCGACCTTGTCGCCTTCGGGATCGCCCTCGTAGTCGTCATCGATGATGTCATCATCATCGGTGCCTTCCACGATACCGTCCCGCTCGGGTCCGTCATCATCCACGGTGACAGTGACCATTGCCGTGTCCGAGCCGCCTTTGCCGTCGGAAACAGTGTACTCAAAGGTATCGGAGCCACTGAAATCAGCGTTCGGCGTGTAGACGATCTTGCCGTCGACGATTTCCGCCGTGCCGTTGGCCGGGGTGCCGACTGCGCTGATGCTCAGCGTATCGCCGTCCGCGTCTGTGTCGTTGGCGAGAACGTCGATGGTGATAGCGGTGTCTTCGTCACCGCTGGCATCGTCATCGACTGCCACGGGGGCGTCGTTCATGTCGCCCACATTGACCGTGACGCTTGCCGTATCCGAGCCGCCTGCCCCGTCGGAAACGGTGTAGGTGAAGGTATCGGTGCCGTTGAAGTCATCGTTCGGCGTGTAGACGATCTTGCCGTCAACCACCTCTGCCGTGCCGTTGGCAGGGGTGCCGACCGCGCTGATGCTCAGCGTGTCGCCGTCCACGTCCGTGTCGTTGGCGAGAACGTCGATGGTGATCGCGGTATCTTCGTCACCGCTGGCGTCGTCATCGACTGCCACGGGGGCATCGTTCACCGGATTTACGGTGATCGAGACGGTTGCCGTGTCCGTGCCACCTGCCCCGTCGCTGACGGTATAGCTGATGGAGTCCGTGCCGTTGAAGTCGTCGTTCGGCGTGTAAACGATTTTGCCGTCGACGATTTCCGCAGTGCCGTTCGCCGGGGTGCCGACCGCGCTGATGCTCAGCGTATCGCCGTCCACGTCCGTGTCATTGGCCAACACGTCGATGGTGATCGCGGTATCTTCGTCACCGCTGGCGTCGTCATCGACCGCGACCGGGTCGCTGTTGACGACGGCAGGCGTGATGACATTCTCGATGTTCACGAACCGCATGGTTCCGGTCTCTTGACCGGCATCATCCAGGAAGGTCACGGTCCCGTTCTCGGGGTTGTCATCGTCATATTCGACACGCAGCGGACCGCTGTCGGACAGATCGAGCGTATCGTAATCGTCGCCGCCCTCTGAGCCGTCGACGAAGTCACCGGCGTTGCCGCCGACAAAGGTGTCGCGGTCATCGCCGCCGGTCATTTCGTCCTTGCCGTCACCGCCGGTGATGGTGTCGTCGCCACCCTCGCCAAAGATGCTGTCATCGCCGGACCCGCCGAGCAACATGTCGTCGCCCGCCGCTTCGCCCGCACCGCTGTCGGCGGCGTCGAAGTAGATGTCGGTGATGTTGACCTCGGAAATGTGGCCGCCGTCCTGGGCGTGCTCAACCTCCAGACGGCTGATCGGACCTGCGATATCGACCAGCGCCGAATGCCCAGGGTCATTGTCGAGGTGGGTGTCGTTGCCCACGTGGCCGATCACCTCGGTCCCGCCAACGCCGTCCTCATCCGAGAAGTTCAGATAGGTGACGTTTTCGCCCGCGACGTTGATCGCGACCAGATTGCCGGCGGCGTCGTAGGCCTTGATGGTGATCTTGGAATCCGCGTCGATGTCGTTGATGCGGAAAGACACGTTGGAAACCGAAGAGGAGAATGCCCACTCATAGGTCGCGGATTCGTCGCGCGCCTCGGTGCGTGAGGCCATGGAGGAGTGCTCATCCACCACGCTGCCGTCAGCTTCGATGTCGTCAACGAACTGATTTTCGGTCTGGAATTTGGTCTCCGGAGACTTGTTCGTAGACGTCACCGAAAACGCGACATTCACGGTGCCGGTGTCCTGAGAGAAGCCCCCCGCCAGGCTGTCGCCATCCTCGGGCGTGCCCGATCCGTTCGGATCCGGTGCCTTGTCCCACTCAAAGCTCTCGCGGCCACCGCCAAAGGACTTGCCACCGTCGTCGCCGTAGATCAGGTCACCGTCGCTGCCGCCTTCGATGTGGTCATCGCCGGAGTTGCCGTAGAGCGTATCGCAGCCCTCGTCGCCTTCCAGCGTGTCATCACCGGCATTGCCGTAGATTTCGTCGTTGCCCTGGCCGCCGACGAGCGAGTCATCGCCAGCCGGACCACCATCGATGTCGTCAATGCGATCGGAGTTGGAGACGGTCCCGCCGGGCGCGCTGTCGCGGGTCGCATCTCCGTAAATCACGTCATCGCCGGATCCACCGAATACGGTGTCATCCATACCGCCGCCGTAGACTTCGTCGTTGCCCGCGCCTGCATGGACTTCGTCCGCGCCGTTGCCCGCGATAACGATGTCATCATCACCGGATTCACCCGGCAGGATCGCGTCGTTCTCGTCGATCTTGTCGCAGTCGCTATCGGTATAGCCCGCGCCGATCACGTCGTCGCCGTCGGTGCCTTCGACATATCCGTCGCGACCATCCCCGGAAATCTTGTGCTTAATGCCGTTCTGCCAATTCCAGTAGTATGAACCAGTCATATTATCACCCTTTTGATCCGTTCAGACCCCAAGGGTCCTTCCGGTGTTGCGGCCGGTGCGCGCGCCGCGACACCGTCATCCAATTCCATCGCCAAGTTCCGGAGCGTCTGTGTAGGCCAACGGCAACGGCGAACCGAACACTCGGTTCCCATGGCATTAGGCGGCCGCCCTGATCCACGATGTGATCAGGCCCCGACTTTCGCAGGCTACACATTCTTCCGAATGCATGACATTAGGTGGCCGCCCCATGGCCATCTGTCTTGCGCCCCCCAGTCGGGCACCCTTTGTTTTAATCCTGCGAACCAGTCGAACAAAGGGAAAAACATCGGAAAGTTTATGTCAGACAACTCGTCCAGCGCCACAATTGGACCGGTTTAAGGGGTGAAGACGGAAGCGAATCCAAGGATTGTTTCCACTACGTTCCATGGCAGACCGGGAGCGACCCCCAGTAATTTAACGCTTTCTTAACCTAATTGGGTGATGCGCCCCGGCGTGTTTTTGCCCGTTTGGTTGCCAATTTGGAAACAGACGAGGCAGGCCGAAACCCGCCCAAATTCGGCCACACTCACACCCTCTGGACCGCATTCTTGTCCAAGTATCGGAACCAATGGACCAAATCGGCGAAAGATTGGTTCCGAGATTATGGCGAACGGTGGGCTTTGTGCCCCGAATCGAGGGGTATCCATGCGCAATATGGCTGAGGTGAAGGCGATGCTTCGCACGGGTTCTTGCGCGATCCTATCGGCTTCGCAGGGTCACGCGCACGCG
>PAPR01000072.1 GCA_002709085.1 Pseudooceanicola sp.
ACCGCCCGCCTTGGCGCCGAGACGCTGGTCGATCTCGCCCAGCAGTTTTCCGAGCGTGTGGCCTTTGCCCAAGGCGGAACCCAGGAAGTCCGCGACGACGTTCAGCTGGAACTTGACGAGCTGGCCGCGCGGATGAAGACGACGATCGACCAATCGACCTTCAACGGCACCGACTATGTCAACGCGGCGACGACCGTGACAGTCGTGACGGGTATCAGCCGGTCGTCCTCGGGGTCGATCTCGACCACCAAAATGACCTTCATGCAGCAGGACCTCGGTGCGATCCAATCCGTTCTGGACAACCTCGACCTGGCCGGGGCCGCGTCCGCGGGTTCTCAGGCGACGTTGCTTCAGTCGGCCGAAGAGCAATTGGCGGCGGCGATATCCTCGGCCACCAAACTGGGCATCGCGGAAAAATCCATCGAGACCCAGAAAGAGTTCCTGGGTGCCCTGACCGATCGTCTTGATGGCGGCGTCGGCTCGATGATCGACGCGAATATGGAAGAGGAGGCCGCGCGGCTTCAGGCGCTGCAGGTGCAACAGCAGTTGGCGACGCAGTCCCTATCGATTGCGAACTCATCTCCACAGAATATTCTGAGCCTGTTCCGATAAATCGGGACGCGTGCGAAGTTAGGAGAGGCCGCGGTGATCCCGCGGCCTTTTTCGTTCGGTCGGCAGGGCGATGTGGCTGCGAGTTGGGTAAATCGGTAGGCTGAGCCGGTTACACGGAGCGTTACGCCTAAGACGGATCGCCACGTTCCGCCGACGGCGACCCGATTTCAGAACTCGCTGAATCTTCGCCCGGCCGGTTTGCACAACCGGTATGGATCGCGTCGCGGATCGCAAGGGCGAAGCGTTCCAAAAGATCAGGCTCTGCTGTCAGCCTGCGACGCAAAACTCTGGGCAGTTCAAGCTGGACACCCTCGCCGTGCGCCGTCCGGTTGCAAATGTTGGTCTCATGTACACCCGGCAGCGTCGTATTGAGTGCAGCGTCAAAGCCCGCGGCCCGCAGCGATTCCCCGATGGCATCGCGCAGATCGGTTGCACGTCCGCCCAGCCAGACAGTCTCACTGCCGTCATCCTTGCGTCCATGGACCGCAATCGCAGCAGACGCCCTGCCGACAAGGTCGACCGCGTGAGGTTCGTCGAAAAGATGCGATGTGATGTGAAAGTCCCCGTGCTCCCCGGCCTTCAGGGCCTCAAAGGCATAGAAAGACAGATCGCTCCCGGCGATTGCCTCGGCAATTTCGGCTGTACCCGGTTCTATCGTGCCGCCGTGCGGGGCGAGGATCACCGGAGCCGTGCCGCGATCCTCCAGGCGAATGCGATAATCTGTGTCGCGCTGCGTAGCCGATGCGAGGTCCTGGAAATTTCGATAGCGATCCGCCACTTTGCACAATTCCCTTCCGTTGAAGGCCTGCCTATCGGCATGCGCCTCTCACAAACTCAGTTTGCTCACTTTCTTCACAACACGCTCGCCTTTCCGTTCAAGAAAGACGATCTCGCCGAATTTGATATGCAACCATTCATCGCCATTCTCGGTCAACGGCTCGGAGGCGAAGATTGCAGAGGTCGCCTCCTCCTCCGGGCAGACATCGACTTCGTACGACCCAGCATAATCCTGAAAATTCTTCCCCAACAACAAATACATAGGTTCCAGCAACATGGAGAGGGCCTGATCGTTCGGTCCCGGACCCGATTTTCGCAGGGCTTTCCAGTCACCGGCGATCTCGGTCTCTCCGTTATGGCCTGCACCGTAGTTGACCCCGATGATACGGCCCGGCGCGACAAGGGCGATCTTCAGCTTTGTCAGGGCCACGAGGTTCAGCGTCTTCATCGCGTCCAGAATGAGCCTGAGCATGGCCGTGAACGCGTCCTGAACCTCTTTGTCACCATCGCCTTTGAGCAGTGAGAGAAGCAGCACATATAGAAATTCGGTATCCGTGGTGCCCTTCATTTGGCTGAGGTAGCGATCCTCGCAATAGGGCAAAAGCTCCCTCTGGAGGATTTTCCAGTGTGGCAGGGATCCGTTCTGGGCGATAATCCAGGGGGTCTCGGCGAACGAAAACGGATGGCAGTTCTCGTCCGCCAGCACCACACGCGAATCGTAGCTCGCGGCTCTTACGTGGGCGAGCATTGTGCTGGCTTGAAGGCTCGGGATTATGCCTTTGGTATTGTCATCGTAAAAGGCACCCATCGGCCTGTGGTAAAGCAACGGTTCGCGTGGCTTCAAGAGGTGCTCGCTCCACGCGCCGAAGCCCCACCCGGCCAGTTGAAGCTGCGGGTGTAATTCTGGATCAAGGCTTTGATTAATAAGGCTGTTTTCCGGCTGCAGCAGCAGGCTTTCCAGGGGTAGTTCTGGCCCGATATAGGCAAGGACGCGGCACATATTTTTCCAGACTGGTCGGTTGCGGGATCCCGGCGGGCGTCGTCGCTCAAGACGCGTACCCAGAACCGCACGGGAGCGGCGAGGGCACCGGTTGTTACGCTGAGAGGTAGTCCTGGTCGGATGAACCGCAAGGAAAAGGGCAAGGATAATGGATCGTGTCGCTGCGGCATCCTGTTTGCCATGGCGATCCCGGTCGAAACCGGTGCATCCGGTTCCGCCTTCGGGTCGGCAATCTGTCCGTCGGGCTGGTACAGCGGCCCGTAATGCGCGATATCTTGGGGGAGGATCGGGTGCGATCGTTTGCTCGCGCGCGCGCACGGCACTTGCCTCAGGGTCAAACGCCCGGTACATCACCCTACCGAGCAACCTGCTACCCGCAGGCCTGCAACCAAACGAAAGCGCCTTACCCTTGCTCGACCATAACGCACACCGCGCGGAGCTGCGTGAACATTACGCACTGACCCCTTCGACAGAGCTTGCCGAAGCGATGCACGAGACCTACGCCAGCATGTCGCGCGTGGTCACGCCCCCGGATTGGGCGATCCACGCCCCCTATGTCGCTGCGATCAACAAATTGAAGAAAGAGCGCAACGCCGTCATCCTCGCGCATAACTACATGACACCCGAGATTTATCACGGCATCGCGGATTTCGTCGGGGACAGCCTGCAACTGGCGATCAAGGCGACCGAGGTCGAGGCGGATGTGATCGTGCAGTGCGGCGTTCATTTCATGGCCGAAACGTCCAAGATCATGAACCCGTCCAAGACCGTGCTGATCCCGGACATGGGCGCGGGCTGTTCACTGGCCGAAAGCATCACCGCCGAAGGCATCGCGGAGATGCGCGCGCAATATCCCGGTGCGCCGGTTGTCACCTACGTCAACACGACAGCCGAGGTCAAAGCCGCCTCTGACATTTGCTGCACCTCGTCCAATGCCGCGCAGATCGTCGCCGCGATGGAAAGCGACACGGTGATCATGACGCCGGACAAGTATCTGGCGCAGAACATCGCCAAGGAGGTGCCGCAGAAACGCATCGTCTGGTGGGACGGTGCTTGCATCGTGCACGAACAATACACCGCCAAGGATCTGCGCGATTTCCGCGAGTGGAATCCCGACACCCGCATCATCGCGCATCCCGAATGCCCGCCGGACGTGGTGGCGGAAGCGGATTTTTCAGGCTCCACCAGCGGGATCATCGACTACGTCTCTAGCGAGCTGCCTGAAAAGGCGATGCTGGTGACGGAATGTTCGATGGCCTCCAACATCGCCGACTCCTTGCCGCAGGTCGATTTCGTCGGTCCCTGCAATATGTGCCCCTACATGAAGATGATCACGCTGGAAAAGGTCCTCTGGTCTCTGCACAGCATGGAGGGCGCTGTCGAGGTCGACGAAAGCGTCGCCGCAAAGGCGCGCATTGCAGTGCAGCGGATGATCGACCTTTCGCGCAAACCGGCGGCCTGAGGTTCGCGATGAAGGGCTTGGCCACCGATCGGGTGGTGATTGTCGGGGCGGGTCTGGCCGCGCTTTACGCCGCGCTCAACCTTGCGCCTCGCCCGGTTCTGCTGATCTCTCCGGACCCGATCGGCGAAGGCGCCAGTTCCGTCTGGGCGCAGGGGGGCGTCGCGGCGGCGATGGATCCGACCGATAGCGCCGAGGCTCACGCCCGCGACACCCTGCGCGCCGGGGCCGGACTGGTCGCGCCGGATATTGCCCGGCTCGTGACCGAAGAGGCACGCGACCACATTCTCGACCTGACGCGACGCGGTACGGCCTTTGATCGCACGGCGAGCGGCGGCTACGTGATGTCGCGCGAGGCTGCGCACAGCTTTGCGCGTGTGGTGCGGGTCAGCGGCGACAAGGCGGGCGCGGAGATCATGCGCGCCCTCGTGGCCGAGGTTCAGGCCTGCGCATCGGTTCAGGTGCTGGACGGTGTGCTCGCAACGGGGCTGGAGGTCGCGGAGGGTCGCGTCACCGGCGTGCATGTGGCGCGCGCGGTTCCGGAAGGCAGCGCCTCTTGCCTGATCAAGGCGCCGGCGGTCCTGCTGGCGGGCGGTGGTGCCGGGGGTCTTTTTGCGCTGACGACCAATCCGGCGCGCATCCGTGGTCAGGTGATCGGCATGGCGGCGCGCGCCGGCGCGATGATTGCGGACGCCGAGTTCGTGCAATTCCACCCCACGGCAGTCGCTACCGGTGCCGATCCCGCCCCCCTTGCGACCGAGGCTCTGCGCGGTGAAGGGGCCGTGCTGGTGAACAGCGCGGGCGAGCGGTTCATGCTGGACGTACATCCAGACGCCGAACTCGCCCCCCGCGACATCGTCGCGCGCGCCGTCTATGCCCAGACGCAAGCCGGGAACGCGCCCGCGCTCGACACCCGTGCCGCTTTGGGCGCGCGGATCCTGGAAGAATTTCCAGCGGTGGCCGAGGCTTGCGCGCTCGCGGGGATCGATCCGGTGAACGATGTCATCCCCGTGGCCGCCGCCGCGCATTATTTCATGGGCGGGGTCGAGACGGACGCGGAGGGGCGTGCGTCTCTCGTCAATCTCTGGGTCTGCGGTGAGGCGGGCTCGACCGGGTTGCACGGGGCCAATCGCCTCGCCTCCAACGGCTTGCTCGAAGCGCTGGTGTTTGCGCGGCGTTGTGCCCGCAGCATTGAGGAGATTGCCGGCGAGGTAGGGCCACCGGATCAGATCACGCTGCCCCCGCTAGGCGCCGGCACGCCCGCCAGTCCAAACCTGGTGGCCCGTTTGCGACGCGCGATGACCGACGGGGTCGGCGTGCTGCGCCACGCGGACGGATTGCGCCGGACGCTGGCCGAAATTGCCGCGATTGAGGCGGCGCAACCCGACTGCGTCGAGCTTGCCAACATGACCTCGACGGCGACGTTGATCGCGGCGGCGGCCCTGCAGCGCCGGGAAAGCCGCGGTGCACATTTCCGCACAGATTTTGCCAAATCGACCGGTGAGACTGGCCAGCGCAGCCGGATGACGCTGCCCGAGGCGCTCGCCATTCGCCTGTCCTGCGAAACGGAGCCTGTATGACCTCTACCCCTCTTCCTGACATGATCCTCGAACCGATGGTCCGCGCCGCTTTGATGGAGGACCTGGGTACCTCCGGCGATATTACCTCGCGGATCGTGATCCCGGCCGGCACGCAGACGAGCTTGCAGATGCGGGCGCGCGAGGATGGGGTGGTTTCGGGTCTGCAAATGGCGACTTTGGCCTTCCGCCTGGTGGATCCGACGCTGAAGATCGAAGCGCTGGTCCACGACGGCGCCACCGTTCGCCCCGGTGACGTGGTGATGCGTGTGGCTGGTGACGCCGCTGCGATCCTGTCGGGCGAGCGGGTCGCGCTGAACTTTGCCGGGCGGATGTCGGGTATCGCGACGCTGACCGCAGCTTTCGTGGCCGAAACCGCCGGAACCTTCTGCCGTGTCACCTGCACGCGAAAGACCACACCGGGGCTGCGGCTGGCCGAGAAGCAGGCTGTGCTGCACGGCGGCGGCTTCAACCACCGCTTTTCGCTCTCCGATGCGATTCTGATCAAGGACAACCACATCGCGGCGGCTGGCGGGGTCCGACAGGTTCTGGCCGCGGTCAAGGCTCAAGCCTCGCACATGGTTCGTACGGAAATCGAGGTCGACACGCTGGAGCAACTGGACGAGGTGCTGGATGAGGGCGGCGCAGATGTGGTGTTGCTGGACAATATGGACAGCGACACCCTGCGTGAGGCCGTCCAGCGTAATGCCGGGCGCCTCGTGCTGGAAGCCTCGGGCAATATGCGGCTGGAGCGGGTCGCCGAGGTCGCGCAAACTGGGGTCGATTATATCTCTGCCGGAGCGCTGACGCATTCGGCGCGGACCCTTGACCTTGGGCTGGATTTCGTCGAGGCGTAACGCGCGAGACGGTCTCGCAACAATATTGCGCAAGCAATCCGGCAGCCATTGCGTTGAGATAGCTCAGCGCCTAGGAATCTGACGCTACGGAAACGGAAGGTGCTAGCGATGAGTCACTCCCCCCCGGTAAAGGCCCTAACGGCCAAGGATATTGAGGCCCGCAAGGGCGGGACACCGATCGTCTGCCTCACCGCCTATACCACCCCGGTGGCACAAATTGTCGATGCCGAATGCGACGTTGTGCTGGTCGGAGATAGTGTCGGCATGGTGTTGCATGGGCTGGCTTCCACGGTCCCTGTGACCATGGAGATGATGATCATGCACGGGCAGGCGGTTGCGCGCGGATTGTCCCGCGCCCTCATGGTCGTCGACATGCCCTTTGGCAGCTACGAGGAAAGCCCCGCCCAGGCGTTCCGGAACGCAACCCGTATCCTCGCCGAAACCGGCGCAGGCGCGGTGAAACTGGAGGGCGGCGTGCATATGGCCGAAACCATCCGCTTTCTCGTCGACCGGGGCGTTGCGGTCATGGCGCATATCGGGCTGACGCCGCAATCGGTCGGCACGCTCGGCGGTTACAAGGTGCAGGGCCGGGGCGAGGGGGCCGCAAAGCTGCGCGCCGACGCCAAGGCGGTCGCAGACGCCGGCGCGTGTTCTGTCGTGCTGGAGAAATTGCCCGCCAAACTGGCGGATCAGATCACGGCCGAAATCTCAATCCCGACCATCGGGATTGGCGCGTCGGCTGGCTGTGACGGGCAGGTCCTGGTTGTGGACGACATGCTGGGCCTTTTCGACGCGTTCAAGCCGAAGTTCGTCAAACGCTATGCCACCCTGGCCGAAACCGCGCGTGAGGCGATCCGCAGCTATGCGGAAGAAGTCCGCGCCCGCAGCTTCCCCGCTGAACATCATCTGTTTGACGATGAGGCCGGTGGCAAATGAAGATCCTCCGCACCAAGGCAGAGTTGCGCGCGCAGACCCGCAGTTGGCGGGGGGCGGGTGAGAGCATCGGGGTTGTTCCGACCATGGGCGCCCTTCATGAGGGTCACCTGAGCCTGGTAAATGCGGCGCGCGCCCGTGCCGACAGGGTCATCGTCACGCTCTTCGTAAACCCCCGGCAGTTCAACAATCCGGACGATCTGGCCAAATACCCCCGGACCGAAGAGAGCGATTCCCGCATTCTCGACCCTCTGGGCGTCGACGTCCTTTACCTGCCTGACCTCGATCAGATGTACCCCGAGGGATTTGCGACCTCGGTTTCCGTCGAAGGGCTGACCGCCTATCTATGCGGCGCCACCCGACCCGGACATTTTGATGGCGTGGCGACCGTGGTGGCCAAGCTTTTGCTGCAGACCGACGCCGATTTCGCATTCTTTGGCGAGAAGGACTTTCAACAGCTTCAGGTTGTGCGGCGCATGGTGATGGACCTCGATATCCCGACGGAAATTGTAGGCTGCTCGACGATCCGCGAGGACAGCGGGTTGGCTCTTTCCTCGCGCAACCTGAGGCTTGGCGAGGACGCCTTGGCACAGGCGCCCGCGATCTACGCTACGCTTGGTGCAACGGTTACGGCCATTCGCGATGGCGGCGGGATAGACGCCTCGGTCCGCGCGGCAGGGGACCGTTTGAAGCAGGCCGGGATTGGGCCGATCGACTACCTGGAACTGCGCCGTGAAAGCGATCTGGCCCGGGCCACCGACCTTTCCACCCCGGCCCGCCTGTTCGTCGCCGCATGGCTGGACGGGGTCCGCCTGATCGACAATGTGCCGGTTTAAGAACCGTCAGCGTTGAGTACGATCCGCGACCCTGCGCTCACATCTCGTCTGGCCAGGGCGGGTTCGCCCCGGTACGCGACACGGTGATCGCGGCGACGCGCGCGCCGTAAGCCATCGCTGTGGCAAGCTGTTGTCGATTCAATCCGCGTATAGCCGATTTCGTCAACAATCCGTCGTGGGCAAAGCTGGTGAGGACCCCTGCGTTGAACGTGTCCCCTGCGCCGACTGTATCGACAATGTCGACCTTCTCTGACGGCACGTCGATGGTCGCGTCATCGGCCAGATAGCCCGATGCGCCGTCCCCGCCGCGCGTGATGATGACGGCGGCCGGCCCCTTGGTCAGCATCGCGCGTGCTTTGACCTCATCGGTCTCTGAACCGGGGGACAGCCAGTCCAAGTCCTCATCCGACAGCTTGAGCACATCGCTTTGTTTGATCATCCGGGCGAGGCGCGCGCGGTAGCGCGGTTCGTCCTGGACAAAATCGGGCCGTATGTTGGGATCCAGCATCACGGCGCGCGTAGGGCCATGGCGGCGCAGCAGGTCGGCGTAGGTTTCCGCGCCGGGTTCACAGGCCAAGCTTATGCCGCCAAAATAGAGTGCGTCGACGGATGCGGCAAGGGGAGGGATATCACCGGGCGTCAAACTCCGGGAGGCCGAATTCTCATCGTAAAACAGATAACTGGCCTGCCCCGAGGATAGGGTGACAAAGGCCAGTGTGGTGGGTCGGGCCGACCGGACGACATGCCGCGTATCGACGCCGCTGGCGGTCAGGGCGTCGTCCAGTTGTTGGCCAAAAATGTCACCCGAAAGGCCGGTCAACATGCCGGTCGCAACCCCTTGCCGCCCGAGGGCGATAGCGGTGTTGAACACTGCTCCGCCGACGTGTGGGACATAGCCTTTGCCCCCATCGGCGGTCGGGGCGGAGATCATGTCAATCAGCGCCTCGCCGCAACACAGGATCATTGTACTACTCTTTCAAAAAGGCGTTTCGATCTACCAGGAAACGGTTCGACAAGGGCAGGCTGGCCGCGCCGAGAGCGCGTGCTTCACCACCGATTGTTCCACCGCGCACTTCCGGCAGGTCGATCCCGGCGACGCGGTTGCGGGTGAGGCAGGATTCGACCTGCGCCACCAATTCCGCGCGCACAGGCGGCGGCAGCCATCCGTCGATCACCACGCATTCGAAATCGATCAGGCAGGCCGAGGAGGTGATGGCAGAGGCCAGCCCCTCAGCCGCCTCGGCGATCCATTTCTCGCAGTGCGCCTCTGGGACAGACCAGGTGCGCGAGGACTCCCAGATCGTATCTGGCGCGGTCCCGGCCTCGACGAGAACACGTTCAAGCGTAGCCAGGGACGCGACATCGATCAACTGGCGCCTGTCGCCGGTCGTGGTGCTGATCGGAAGCGAGCCCACCGCCCCGGCATTGCCGGTTCGGCCCGTATAAAGCGCATTGTCCAAAACCAACCCGCCGCCGACGAAAAAGCCGATGAAAAAGTATAGGAAGTCAGGCGGACGGTCCTGATTTCCAAAGACCAACTCGGCCCCGCAGGCCGCCGAGGCATCGTTTTTCAAATAGACGGGAAAGGACCATTTGTCCCCGATGTCCTCCGCAATGTCGCGATCCTGCCAATCGGCCATATCAGCCGACCGGACGCCCAGCGCATCAGCCCAGTCCCACAACCTGAACGGGATTGCGATGCCCAGCCCAGCGACGCGGTCGCGATGCTCTGGCGATAATTGTTCCAGCAATTGGCCGATCGCGTCGTTGGCAAAGCGCACAACGCTGTCCGGCGTCGGGATCCGGTGGGTCAGGTGCACCCGGCTGATGATCTGTCCGAGGAAATCCGTGAGGATCATGTCGAGACTGCGCCGCCCTACCTTCAGTCCGAGAAAGAAGGCGCCCTCTGCGGCCAATCCCATAGGCACCGACGGTTGACCGACCTTGCCGCGGATTGGCGTACCCTTTTGCAATAAACCATCTGCTTCCAGCGCACGCATGATGACCGAAACGGTTTGAGCCGACAGGCCGGACATCCGGGCAATCTCGCTCTTCGCCATCGGGCCCTTTTGTCGGATCAAGGTCAGCACGAGCCTTTCGTTGTGGGCCCGCATCCCGCTTTGATTGGTGCCGCGAACGACCTCAAAGGGGGCGTGGTCACTGTGACCAGCGGTGGTCTGTGCGTGTCGCATAGGATCCTCGCAATACTTCCGTAGGTGCAGTGATCCCAAAATATAGGCCATTTCTGGGCCTTCTGTCAATAATAAATCACTGTGATTTATTATTAGGTGCTTTTGGCATCGTGTCCCATATCACGAGATGACGCGAGACCTCACGCTGACCTGCAGTCTTTCAACAGCAACGTCGGGGAACAGGTCCTGCTCCGGCGCGTTAGGCTTGCAATGATAGGGGGACGCCGATGACTGAAGTGCCTGCGCCGCGACACTTGGAAATACAGGCGACCCTGTTGATCGTCCTTGGCTGGACCGCAGTACTGGGTTGCGTGGTCTTCGGGGTCTCGATCGTGATCGCCGATATCCTTGTGCCGAACCACGGCTGGATCGCAGATACGATCAGCGACCTCGGGGCAGGGCGCTACGAGTTCATCGTCGACATCGGAATTTACGCTTTTTCCGCCTCGCTGGTCAGCGTTGCCCTCATGGCGGCGCATCTGCATCTCGGCGGATGGCGGTGGAGCTTTGGTGTTGTGGGCTTCGCCGCACTTGCCCTGATTGTCTTTCTCGTCGGGGCGCGCAATGAATATGGCGACAGCGACAGCGAAGGGGTCGTTATCCACGTCTATCTCGTCTACGCGATAGGTCTGCTCATGGCGTTGATCCCCTGGGCGATGTCCAAGGGTGCGCACCGGGTCTCTGACACTTACGCTACCGTGCTGATTGCCATCTCGATTGTCTGGACGATCTCTGCACCGGTCTTCTTCTTCCTGCCCAACTGGGTCGACGGGCTTTATGAACGCTACCTCGGTCTGATCGCTTTCGCCGCCGTGATCACACTGGCCCGGTTGTTCATGGCCTCTGCACGGCAATTGCGCTGAAGGTTTGGCCAGGTCGCGACGATCACCTGCGAGGCCAGACGGTGACGTATCCTGCGCACGGCGCTAGACTGGCGCCAGACCCCTGCGAAAGGAAGAGACACATGAGACTGCTTTGCATGACAATAGCCCTGTCGGCCTTGGCCAGCGTGGCGACCGCGCAAACCGTGGTTGGGATCACCAAAGAGATGCCCTCGGTCACGGTGGAAACCGAGACCGGCCCGGTCACGATCGAGCGTGTCCAGGACCCGAAACATCAGATCAGTGACGACTGGGCGCTGACCTCCCGTCCATGTCCCGATTTCTGCATTCAGCCGCATAGCCCGGCAGAGGGCGTACACACAATCGGTGAGCTGGAGCTTATCGCAATGTTGCAGGACCCCGAAGCCCTGGTGGTGGACAGCCGCACCTACGATTGGTTCATGGGGGGGACGATCCCCGGCGCGATCAACATTCCCTACACGCAGGTTTTGGATCAGCTTGGCAAGTTGGGGTGCGAACCGGATTTCGATGGCTGGGACTGCGAGGCGGCCAAACCGGTGGCGCTCTTTTGCAACGGGATCTGGTGCGGGCAGTCGCCGACAGCCATTCGCCATATGGTCGAGGCCGGCTACCCGGCTGACCGGATCCACTATTACCGAGGTGGGATGCAGGTCTGGCGCCTCTTGGGGCTGACAGTCAAAGGCGACGAATAAGCCGTCCCCGAAGGGTCAGATGGCCGCAAACTTGATGCGTACCGACAGTCCGTCGGTGCCATCGACACTCAGCACGCCGCCGTGCTGGAAACACAAGGTGCGGATCAACCGCCAACCCAAGGAATTGGAGCGTTCGGGATAATCCGCGTCGCCATCCAGTCCGGTGCCATCGTCCGACACAAGCAAGTTGAGCCCTTCGGACGGGTTCCCGCCCAGCGTGACATCGATCACTCCGCCGGTGCGACCGCTAAAGGCGTGCTTATAGGCATTGGTGATCAATTCTCCGACGATCAGGCCAAGGTCGACGGCCAGCTTGCCGTCCAATTCGATGCGTTCGCTGTGCACCGCGATCGTGACCTTCTGCGTTCCCGCGCTAAAGGCCTGTTCCGCGTTGGCGGCGACCTCGTGCAGCAGCTCCGAGGCGACGACCGTGCCGGCATTTGCCGCGCGTTGCATCAACTCATGCGCCTTGGACAAGGCCCCGACGCGGGTTTCCAGTTCGGCGAGGACGCGTCGTGTTTCTGCTTGCGTGGAATCCGACTTGCTCATTCGGATCAGGGCTACGATCAACGCCAAGTTATTGCCGGTGCGATGATGAAGCTCCTTCATCAGCAGCTCACGTTCCGCGAGACTCTCCATCAATTCCCGGTTCTGCTCGCTCAGCGCGGCGGCGGGATCGGCGCCTTGCAGATCGCGCAGGGCGTCCGTCGCTTCCTGCACGATTTCAGAGCCATGGGTGGGCGCTAGTGTCGCCATGAAGGTCGCGTTGATGGTCGTGCCTTCATTGCCGGTTTCGACCTCAAAGGTCTCGGCCATTCGCTGCACACCGCGCAGTCCCAGTCCCAATCCGTGGGGGGAGGGTACGGCACCATCGGCCTTTAACCGGTCCTGCGGAATGCCCCGTCCCTGATCCAGAACCGTGACGCGCAACGCCGCCCGGCCCTTGATCTCGGTCACCGAAAAACTGGCGCGACCTTTCTGGCCATGCTCGATCGCGTTTCGGCCCAGTTCCACCACGGCCGTCACGGCACGGGTCCGCTCAAACGTTCCGAACTTTAACACCTTGGTCAGCGCAAGCGTCAGATCGCGCAGCCGCACGATGTCGCCGCTCTGCTCCAGCCGCAGGGTTGTCAGGCGAACCGCTTTCATCCGCTCACCTGCCCGGTGATCCGCGCGACCACGATGCTGGCGTCGTCGCGACCCCGGAAAGACCGGTTGATCAGGAAACCCGCGATCAGAAGTGGGCTGCGATGCAGAAGGCCGGGCGGAAGATCGGCGTCGCGCAGGGTCTTCAACCCATCGCTATACATGATCACTAGATCGCCCTGTGCCAATTGCATCGTCTCTTCGAAACCCCGCGTCGGCGCGGCCCCGATGCGGCCATCGCGAACCGCCAGACGACGCGTGCCGGATTTCGTGATGCAGAGTGTCGCGATATTGCCCAAACCGGCGTAGGCGAGGCTCAGGTTCGCGTGATCAATCCGAACAATCGACGCGACAGCTCCGCGCGAGCCGACATGCGCCTGCGTCAGTGCCTCCATCATCTCGCCCGGCGGCGCGTCAAAGCCACGGGCGGTCGCGAGAATCTCTCGCGAGGCTTCGGCAGCCAGCGCGCCGTGACCCAACCCGTCACATAGGATGATGTCCGTGGTTTCCCGCGTCTGCAGCAGCATCCAGTCATCGCCACAGACCCGTTCAGCCGGATGACAGACCCTCAGCCCGCCGATGTCGATTACACCGGTCGGCGCAGCGTTTACGGAGTCAAAAGTACAGACGATCGTGGTTCCGATATCCGCCGAACTGAACACGTCAAAACTGTCGGACAACCGCTTGATCGCCCCCAGACCTAGGCCCGCGGAGTCAGAGGAGCTTTCCCCATCCTGGAACATCCGATCCATGTCGCCGATCCCCTCGCCGGCGTCACTGAACAGCAGAGCCAGCCGGCGCGTGCCCGGTGTCCGGATAATATCGATCAGGACCCGGCCTCGTTCCGCATAGCGCAGGATATTCGTGGTCGCTTCGGTCACGACGATGGCGAGTTCATCCAACCTTGTGTCTGAAAGGTTGATCTCGGTCCCGTAGCGACGAGCCAACCTGCGCACGGCGGCAATCGCGCTGCGGTCGTCAATGTCGATCCAGCGCTTCACAGCTTGGCACTCATCGTCACAATGGTGCCTTCGCCGACCGTGGTGGTGACGTCAAAGCCGTGGGAGAGCCGTTTCGCGCCGCCCAGCCCAAGCCCCAACCCGTTCGCCGAGGTATATCCGTCCGGCATCGCCCTATCCATATCCTCAATCCCCGGCCCGCGATCACGGCACCGGACGATCAGATAGGTCTTTGAGCGGTCGAGAAAAACAAAAAGTTCACCGCCGCCCCCGTGCATGATGGCGTTTCGGGCAATTTCACTGACCGCCGTGGCAAATCGCGTGATGCGGATGGTGTTGGTGCCCCGTGCCTTCATCTCGCGCGCGACGGCCTGGCGCGCCGTCACAACGTCGCGGCTGGTGTTCAGCATCACCTTCGCGATGGGGTTCTGTCCTGATGTCAGGTCCCGTTCAGGCACGCCGCAACTGTGTCAACGCATGAGTGAGGCTCAGCGCTGTGCGCGTCTCGGGCAGGTACATCCCCAGCTCGACCAGCGTAACCGCCACGGCCGGGCGCATCCCGACGACATAGGTTTCGGCGTCCAGCAGCCGCGAGATCCCGGCGAGTTGGGCAATCACCCGACCGACAAAGGTATCCACGATTTCAAGCGCGCTGATATCAAGCACCACGCCGCGCACTTCCTCTTCGGAGATACGGTGAGACAGTTGATCCTGAAGATCGATGATCTCCGTGTCGGTCACGTCGTCCTGAATGGACACCAGCAGCGCTCGTTCGACAAGGTGGATTGTCGTGACGCCCGCCACCTCAATGGTCCCTTGTCTTCGTGATCACATAGCCGACCGTTTTCAGCGCATCGGCCAGCGCCGTGCGGATGCTGGACCGGGTCGAAACCGTACCCACGTCAATACCAAGCTGCACCATGGTCTGCGCGATCATCGGGCTGATGCCGCTGATGATGCATTCCGCGCCCATCAAGCGGACCGCCGCCGCCGCGCGCAACAAATGCTGCGCGACCTGCGTGTCAACGGTGCCGACGCCGGTGATGTCGAGGATCACAACCTCCGCCTGACGTTCCAGGATGGTCTGCAAGAGGTTCTCCATCACCTCCTGCGCGCGTGCGGAATCCAGCGTACCGATCAGCGGCAGCGTCAGGACCCGGTCCCAGAGTTCGACGACCGGGGTGGAAAGCTCCATCATCTCCTCGCGCTGGCGCTCGATAATCAACTCGCGCTCTTCGATGAATACTTCGTTGGTGTAGATCGCAAAGGCATCGACCAGCCGCGTGACCAGCATCACCTCCTGGATCAGGCTCGACGGATCATCGGACAGCATTGCCTCCAGGCGCGAGAACAACGGTGACTTGAGCGCAAGCACAAAGGTCGCCATCTCCGTGGGCGTGACACCCCGATTGACTCGTTCCTTCGTTACGTCCGCGAGGACGGCACGCAGGTCTTCCCAGGCCGTGTCCTCCAGATCGAACTCCGCGTCCACGACGCCGGCGCGGACACCCTTGGAAAACGCTTTCAGAAGCTCAGCATTCTGCGACCGGCTTTCGCTGTCCGAGAAAAGGTCGGAGCGCTTTACGCCTTCGCTGACCTGCGTTCCCAGCCATTCCTCGATGATGCCGTTGAAGTCAGCTTCGAGAATGGCCAGAATGTTCGTCGTTGCCGTCTGCGGCATGGGATTCTCCAACTACATGATGAGAATTGTTATAGGTCAGTCCCTAAAACCCAAGTCAATCTAGAATACCCCACCGGGTAAACCAGTCAAATCGACTGATTGTCGCAATTTTGCCAAGCGGGGATGGATTGCAGGGCCTGGCGTCCGGGATGGCATTGTCATCCGCGCCGGTGGGAGAGGTCGCGCCTACCTTCCTTTGCGCTCCAGCCCCAGACGCCGCGCCAGCCTGACCTCCAGCGACACCAGCGCGTCGTAGATCAGGACGGCAAAGAGCCCCACGATCAAGCCACCCTGAAGGACGTAGGCGGTATTGTTGGTCAGCAGCCCTGCGATGATGACCTCACCCAAAGTCTTGGCGGCCACCGTCGACCCGATCGTCGCCGTGCCGAGGGCGATGACCACCGACAGTCGCACCCCGGTCAGGATCACCGGGAAGGCGAGGGGCAGTTCGACCCGCACGAGGCGTTGCCAGCGGTTCAGGCCGATCCCGCGCGCGGCTTCCACTGTTGAGGGCGGAAGGGTCGACAGGCCCGTCACCGCGTTCTCGAAAATTGGCAGCAGTCCGTAAAGGAACAGCGCCACCAGCGTCGGACCCGCGCCAAAGCCCAAGGCGGGCACCGCCAGCGCCAGCACAGCGACCGGGGGGAACGTCTGCCCGAGGTTTGTGATCGTGCGCGACAGGGGCCGAAACGCCGCGCCGGCGGGTCGCGTCACCAGGATCGCCAGTGTCCCCGCCAGCACGGTGGCCGCAAGCGAGGCCGCCGCAACCAGCCCAAGGTGGCTGAGCGAGAGGGACAAGAGCGAAGCGCGCTGATAGATCACCGGCCCGCCCTCGGGCGCAAAGGGCGCGAAGGCGAAGGCGAACCACTCAGGTCGCAGCACCAGGGCCAACAGCAAGGCAATCAGCACAAGGCGCAGGATCAGACCCGCTTTCACGACCGCCCCCCCGTCATTGATGATCCGCCGCGCGCGCCCGGATCGCGTCCAGCGTCACCCGCCCCGGCGGCGCATCCGGCCGCGCGACCGGCAGCGCCTCGCGCCCCGCCCAGAGGCACATGGCGAGAGCGTCGCGCAGACTGGTCTGCGGGTCGATCGCCTCCCCGTCGGTTGGACCATCCTCTGTGATGTCGGCGACGGGGATAAGGGAAAGCAGCCTCAGCGGGCGTTCGACCCCGCCGACCATCTCGGCGACGAAATCGGTGGCGGGGGCGCGGATGATCTCGGCCGGGGCGGCGTGCTGCACCAGGCGGCCCGCATCCATGACCGCGACCTGATCCCCGAGGTGGATCGCCTCTTCCATGTCATGCGTCACCAGCATGATGGTCGACCCGAGCGTGCGCTGAATACGCCGCAGGTCGTCCTGTGCGCGGCTGCGAATGATCGGGTCGAGCGCGCCGAAAGGTTCATCCATCAGCAACAGGTCAGGCCGCGAGGCCAGCGCGCGCGCCACCCCGACCCTTTGCTGCTGCCCGCCGGACAGTTCGGCGGGATAGCGGTCGCGAAATTGCGACGGCTCCATCGAGAAGAGGTCGAGCAATTCATCCACACGCGCCGCGATCTTGTCCTTTGACCAACCCAGCAATCGGGGCACCGCGGCGATGTTGCGCGCCACGGTGTAGTGCGGGAACAGCCCATGCCCTTGAATGGCGTAACCGATGCGGCGTCGCAGGATGTGCGGGGCGAGGCTGCTGGTCGGCTCACCGTTGATCCGCACTTCGCCGGAACTCGGTTCGACCAGCCGGTTGATCATCCGCAAGAGCGTCGTCTTGCCGGACCCGGAGGTGCCGACGATCCCCGTGATCGTCCCCGTCTCGACCGTCATAGAAACGGAATCGACCGCCGCCTTGCCGGCATAGAGCTTACTGATCTGGTCAATCTCGATCATCGGGCGGTCTCCGCTGTTGGTTGTGCAAGTTCGACGAGGATATCCATCAAGATGGCCGCGACGACCGCCAAGGCGACAGTCGGCAGCGCGCCGAGCAAAATCAGGTCGGTCGCCGTCTGATTGAGGCCCTGAAACACGAATGTGCCGTAGCCGCCGCCGCCGATCAGCCCCGCGATCACCGCGAGACCGATGTTCTGGACCAGAACGATCCGGATGCCCGCTAGGATCACCGGCAGGCCAATCGGCAATTCGACCCGGATCAGGCGCTGCCCCTC
>PAPR01000073.1 GCA_002709085.1 Pseudooceanicola sp.
ACAACGGGTGGCCGTGATTTCGGTGTCGGGCGGCGCTGGCGTCTTGATGACGGATGCTGCGGTGAGCGAGGGACTCGACGTTCCCGATTTCACCGACGAGACAAAGGAAAAGCTGGCAAAAATCCTGCCCGGATTTGCCACGCCACAAAACCCGATCGACCTCACGGCGCAGATTGTCATGCACAAGACGATGCTGCGCGAGGTTCTCCAGATCATCAGCGACGGCACCGGCTACGACGGACTGCTGGTATTCATGGGCGGTCTCAGCCAGATCGCCGAGGAACTAGCCGACGCGCTGGTCAGCGAACTGCCGCGCGATATGCCCTGTGCGCTGACCTGGCAGGCTGCGCCCGAGGAAGCGGTTCAGCAGGTGCGCGACCGTGGCATCCCCGTTTACAGTGAAATCGGCGATGCCGCACGCGCCCTTGCCGGGCAGTTTCGGATGGGTGCGGGCTGGGATGGTCCGGTGCCGTCCGAAGCACCGACCATCCGTCAGGGCGGGCGACCTGCCGGACTCTTTGCGGTGGAGCATCACAGCAAGGACCTGCTTTGCGAGGCGACATCCCTCAACCGTCCCGGCGGAGTCTTTGTCACCGATCCGGCGAAGCTGACCGAGGCAGGGGCGGGACTGACAGCGCCCTTCGTGGTCAAGCTGCAAAGCCCGGAAATGCTTCACAAGAGTGGCAGCGGTGGCATCGCACTTGGCCTCGATAGCATTGAGGCCGCCGCCGAGGAGGCGCGCAAGATGGTCGAGAGCGCCAGCGCGCGCGGGATCAATGTCGACGGGGTTCTGGTCGAGGAAATGGTGCCCTTCGATCACGAGTTTATCGTTGGCTTGCGCTGCGATCCGGTCTTCGGGCCGATGCTTGTCATCGGACGCGGTGGCGTAACGGTAGAGCTTGAACCCGACGTGGCCCGCGCTTTCCTGCCGCTGGATGTCGCGCAGATCGAGGAACTGATCCGGTCCCTGCGCGCGGCCCCGCTTCTGGATGGTTTCCGTGGCGCGCCGCCGTGCGATGTGGCGGCACTGGCGCGAACCGTGAAGGAATTGTGCGACCTCTATCTGCGTGACGAAACGCTGAGCGAGATCGAGATCAATCCCCTCGTCGCGGACCGCACAGGGCGCTTTGTCGCGCTGGATGCGCTGGTCGCGCGGTCCCGGGGTGACTCTGCAGGAGAGACACCATGACAGAAGGACAAGGCCAGGCGGAAGCCTGGCCGGAAGAGGTACCCCCGCCGCTAACGGGCCTGTCCGACCTGTTCGATTCCATCCTGATCTGGCCGGCCAAGGTTCTCGCACTTGGCGCCGCAGTGCTCTTGATCGCGATGATGATGGTGACGGTAGCGGACGTGACGGTCCGCATGCTTTTTGACGGCGCCATCGACAATGCCGAGCTGATGATCAGCCACTGGTTTCTCAGCGGCACGATCTTCCTGCCCCTTGCCTTTATCACCGTGCTTGACCGGCATATTTCGGTCGAGGTCGTCTCGCAGTTCCTGCCGATCCGTGTGCAACAGATCAAGATGGGCGTCTTCATGTTGTGTGGCGCGGCAATCTTTCTGTTGCTGGCGTGGCAGTCCTGGGGGCTGGCGCTGGAGAAGATGCACCTGCGCGAATACCTGTCCGGGGCGACGCGGTTTTATACCTGGCCCGGCCGGTTCCTGATGCCTGCGGGAACGTTCTTCTTTGCCGTGGTTATGATCGCACGGGCCGCAGGGTATTTTTCCGGTCGTGTAAAGCCCTGATGATTTACGGAGTTCCATCGTGACTGATCTGAATATCGCTGGGGCGTCCCTGGCTGTCATCGTGCTTCTCGTCATGTTGCGCATGCCGATTGCCATTGCCCTGCTGGGCGTGTCCTTTGGCGGCATCTGGCTGGCCTATGGCTATCCCATCGCCACCGCCATGCTGACGGCAGTGACCTTTGATTTTTCTACCCATTCGAGCCTTAGCCCGATCCCAATGTTCCTGTTGATGGGTTTTGTCGCCTATTACGCGCGGATCACGGAGGAATTGTTCAATTTCGCCAGGGCGAGCTTCCTCATGCGCCTTCCGGGCGGGCTGGCCATCGCCTCGATCGGCGGATCGGCCATGTTCTCGGCTGTGACGGGATCGAGCCTTGCCTGCGCCGCGGCCATGGGCCGGATCGCCGTGCCCGAGATGCTTCGGGCGGGCTACCAGCCGGGCCTCTCCACGGGGGTCATTGCCGCCGCCGGCACCTTGGGCTCAATGATCCCGCCGAGCCTGATCCTGCTGTTGTTCGGCATCTTTGCCCAGGTGCCCATCGGCGCGCTGTTTATTGGCGCGATCATTCCGGGTCTGCTGACGGCGTTTGCCTATGGATTGATGGTGGTTCTTCGAGTGATGGCGAACCCTTCGCTCGCCCCGCGTCCAACCGACGAAGAGCTGGCCGACCTGAACAAGACGGGCCTGCGCGAAATCTGGCCGATCATCCTGCTTATCGTCAGCGTATTACACCGCCTGTTCGCCGGGCTGTTCACAGCGACCGAGGCGGGCGCGGTCGGGGCTTTGCTGGCCTTTGTCATCGCCGCCGCGAAAGGCAGCCTGACATGGCAGGTGGCAAAGCGCGCGATCACCGACACAATCGTGAGCTCGGCCGCGATCCTGGTTATCGCGATGAGCGCGACCTTCTTTGCCAGTTTCCTCGCCCTGACCCAGCTTCCGGCTCATATCTCGCAGATCGTGGCGGACATGAACTTTGGCCCGATCGGGCTGATGATCGTGGTCTTCGCGCTCTATCTCGTGCTGGGCATGTTCCTGGAAGTTCTGGGTATCATGCTTTTGACGCTGCCGGTGCTTTTGCCGCTCTTTGAGACGATGGACATCAACCTGATCTGGGTTGGCATCCTTCTGGCAAAGTATCTGGAAATGGGTCTGATCACACCGCCCGTGGGGTTGAACGTGTTCGTCATAAAAAGCGTCGTCGGCAAGGCCGTTCCGACGGACGTAATTTTCCGCGGGATCGCTTGGTTCGTGGGCACGGATGTCGTGGTCGTCGGGTTCCTGATTGCCTTCCCGGCGCTGACCCTGTGGTTGCCGAGTTTGTTACATTAGAGAGGAGATCAAGCGCATGGATTTCGCTTTGAACGATCAACAGAAAGAACTTCGGGACGCGATAAGCAAGGTCTGCGCGAAGTTCGATCTTGCCTACTGGCGGGAGTGCGACATGAACGAGCGCTATCCCGAGGAATTCTATCGCGAGATGGTGAACGGCGGCTGGGTCGGTCTGACCCTTCCCACCGAATACGGCGGCGCCGGGCTGGGTATTACCGACGCGGCGCTGGTGATGCAGACCATCGTGGAATCCGGCGCGGGCTTTACCGGCGCATCCACGATCCACTCTTATGTCTTTGCGCCGAACGCCATCGTCGTGCATGGCACCCCGGAGCAGAAAAAACGCATGCTGACCCCGCTTATCAAAGGCGAGGAAAGAGCTTGTTTCGCGATCACCGAACCCAACTCGGGGCTGGACACGGGACGGCTGCGCACGCGCGCGACGCGCGAGGGCGATCACTATGTGATGACCGGCGAGAAGGTCTGGCCGACTGCGGCGAGCATGGCCCAGCGTATGTTGGTGATCGCGCGCACCAAGCCGATTGAGGAATGCGAGCGTCCTATCGACGGGCTGAGCCTGTTTTACACCTACATGGACCCCGAATATGTCCGGACGCAGAAAATTCCCAAGCTCGGTCGCAATGCGGTGGAGTCCTGTCAGATCTTTATCGATGGGTTGAAGGTGCCCGAAGAGGACCGGATCGGCGAGGAGGGGAAGGGCTTTTACTACCTGCTCGACGGTCTCAATCCCGAGAGGATCCTGGTGGCGGCGGAAGCCGTGGGCCTGGGGCGTGTCTCGCTCCAGCGGGCGACGGAATATGCCAAGGAACGGGTGATCTTTGACAGGCCCATCGGCCAGAACCAGGGCATCCAGCATCCATTGGCAAAGTGCTACATGGAGCTTGAAGCCGCGAACCTGATGATGTTGAAGGCCGCGACGCTTTACGATGCGGGCGAGCCCTGCGGCGCCGAAGCCAACAGCGCCAAGTATCTTGGTGCCGAGGCTGGCTATCGCGCCTGCGAATGCGCCGTGATGACCCACGGAGGCTACGGATACGCCAAGGAGTTCGACGTCGAACGCTATCTGCGCGAGGTCATGATCCCGCGTCTGGCACCGGTCAGCCGAGAGCTGGTGATGTGCTACATCGCCGAGCGTGTTTTGGGTCTGCCGAAATCCTATTGAGGACTGAGGCGATTGCGCTGCTGACGCACCGGTGTTTTTGGGCTTAGTCGGCCACAGTGATGGATCGTCGAACATCGCATTCAATGCGGTGTTTGACGCCAAAACTCAGCGCAAAAGATGCCAAAGCTCCGGGGGCCGCCATGCGTGATGCCCGGCCCCCCGGTAAATCAGAGCCTCGCTCTCTTCAGCTTCCAACACTTCGCGCTGGCGTACGATGTGGCGCAGCCTCATCGCCGGCAGGGTGCCTGCGTCAAGGTCGCCGCATGACCATTCCTCAACATTTATCTATCCGAGGTACCGCCGCGAAGGTGCACTCAAATCGCCGCTTGCCGACCGCAGAACACCTCAGACATGCGCAGGGTGCGCCCGCGACTTAACCGGGAGGTGCCGCGCATGTCCAAACCCCGAAACGGCAGATCAGTCGCAGGGGAGCCCAAGTTGCTTTGCAATCGCGCGCAGCTGAATCTCAAAGCTGCCGACCGTGACCGGCGCGACGAGCGCGTCGAGCGCCATCCGCATGACCGGTAGCTCTTCGGTCAGCCCCCAGCCACCGCCGATATGCAGGGCGTTCTGGGTGACGCGCACGACCGCTTGGGTCACGAAGAGCTTGGCACAGGAGACCTGCTGGATCAGGTCCGAGATCGGGCAGCCGCTGTCCCAGCGATCGGCTGCCTCGTAGGCGAGAAGCCGCGCCGCTTCGATGTCGGTCTGGTTCTGCGCCAGCATAAAGGCGATGGACTGGTTAGCCCCGATTGGGCGACCGAACTGTTGGCGCGTCTTGGCATATTCCAGGGCCCAATCCTGAGCGTGCTGCATATGCCCGAACCAGCGCGCGGAGACGAGAATGCGCTCGCGGTTGAACCCCGCCATGATTTGGCGAAAACCGGCCGGAACGCGCCGGGTCTCGGGCACGCGCACGCCGTTCAGATGCACGCGGTAAGTAGGGGCAGGGCGGTTGGCATAGGTGGGAATGCGCGAGACCTCGACGCCGGGGCTGTTGCGATCGACCGCGAAAAAGCTCATGCCCTCGCGACCGCGCGAACTGTCGGTCTGCGCAAGCAGCACGAGGACATCGGCCTCGTTCGCAAGGGTGATGAATGACTTGATTCCGTCTAGAACCCAATCCCCGCCGTCGCGGCGCGCCGTGGTCTTTACGTTCTGAACGTCGTTGCCGGCCTCGGGTTCGGTCACGGCGATGGCGAGGATCGTCTTGCCCTCGATAGAGGCCCGCGCGAGGTCCTTCTGCTCATCCGTGCCAAAGTCGTGCAGGATCCCGCCTGCCACGCCCTGGATGATCAGCGCGTTGGGAAGGCCCGGATTGACGCGGGCGCATTCCTCGATGCAGATCGCTTCCTCGTGCACGCCAAGGTCGGCGCCGCCCACCTCCGCGGGCGCGGCGATGCCGATGAGGCCCGCATTCGCGGCAGCCGTGAAGAACGAGCGCGGAAATTGGCTTTCGCGGTCGGCCTCCTGCCAGATCGGGGCAATTTCACGCTCGGCAAATCGGCGGCATGTGTCGCGGAACATCACACGGTCCACGGTTTCGCCGGGGCGGCGGCGTTCGGTTGTTATTGACACAGTCTTGTCCCTTTCAGTCCTGTCAGGCTTTTGACGACAGCCGCGCTCTATGCTGCTCGATCGCCTCGACCACGCCGGGCGCGGCAAAGTTGCGGTGCATCATGCTTCCGGCCAGCTTCATCTGTTCACTGAACGTGAGGGTTTCGGCCTTTGCCGCGTATTCACGGCCCAGCGCCAGCGAGGCGCGAATATCGATATATTCGCTCACCCGCTCTTCGGCGCGTTCCCGGAATCCTTCCTGGGGAAGAAGCTCTGTGACCAGCCCGAGCCGAAAGGCCTCATCAGCCGCCAGCGCACGACCCGTCGCGCAAAGCTGCCAGGCGAGGGAGCTTGGGATTCTTCGGGTCAGCAAGGCGTGCAGAAGGAACGGATACATCCGGAATTTGATCTCCGGATAGCTGACGGACAGATCCTCTCGCGCGATGACGATATCGCTGAGGCAGGGAAAGATTGTTCCGCCGCCCTTGGCGTAGCCCTGAAGGACGGTGATGATCAGGGCCGGGCAGGAGGCGATGGCTTCGGACAGGGCAAGGATGACCTCCTCTTGCCGCTCGAGACCCTCACGACCGGCCTTCAACTCGGAAATGTCGGCCCCGGCCGAAAACCCCCGGTCGCCTGCCGCGTCGATCACGAGGGCCTTTTCGCCCGGCTCGCCGCCGATGTCATTCACGATGGCGGTGACCTCCTGCATCATGTCGGCGGACAAGGCATTCGATTTTGCCGGGCGGTCGATTGTGATGCGCGTGACTGGGCCGTCGCGCCGAACTTTGATATCGCTCATCGTGCTTCCTTCAGGGGGTGAGTTGGGACTGCCCGTTCAATCGTGATTGGGCATGATCGTTCATAAGGGGGCGCTCAAAAGCGTGGTTCAGCGCCAGTTTTGCAGCGACAAAGCTTTCGCCCGAGGTCTCTGCCAGCTGGGCCGCGACACGTCGTGCCACGGTCTCCAGGTCATCTTGCGGCACGATCTCGCGCGCGAAACCCAGCTTAACAGCTTCATCCGGTCCCATACGACGCGCGGTCAGGATCAGGTCGCGTGCAGCCGGCAGTCCGACCCGTCGCGGCAAAAGATAGAGTGACGCCATATCCGGGATCACGCCGATGCGTCCGAAGACCTGGCAAAACCATGAGCGCGGCGTGCACAGGATCACGTCACCCGCCATCGCCAGACTAAAGCCGGCGCCCGCGCAGGGCCCATCCACAGCGACGACCACAGGTTTCGGGAAATCCACAAAGTCGGCAAACCAGGCGTGCAGGCCTTGAATGCGGCGGCGGGTGGCAATCGCCCGATCGGCGCCTTCGCGAAGGCTTTTCAGGTCGCCACCGGCGCAAAAGGCACCGCCCCGTCCGGTTAGAACCAGGGCGCGAACGGTGTCATCGTCACGGCCATGCGCGATTGCCTGGGCCAGTTCCGCGCGCATGCCGAGGCTGAGGGCGTTGCGCTGCGTCGGCTCGTTCAGGGCGATCAGCAGAATACCGTCGACCTCTTCGGTCAGGATGTGCTTGTAGTCCATACGCGTTCGGGAGTCCGGGGTTGCGGGCGCCGCCAGATCACCGGCGGCGCCCATTTTGGTTACTCAGAGGCCATGCCGTAGCTTGCGGCATCGAGATCGGCGTAGGCGTTCTCACGCAGGCGCTGGCCCATCTTCTCGGCGTCGCGACCGGTTTCTTCGGCGATGCCTTTCCACTTCTCGATCAGAGCGATGAAGTCGTCGCGGATCGCTTCGGGATCCTCGATCTTGTACTGCTCGCGGGCGATTTTGTAGATGGTCTCAAGGTCTTGCTCCAGGAACTCGGACATCACGGCTTTAAGCTCGTCGCCCGGTTCGATCACCTCGATATCGCGCCCGGCGGCCTCTTCCAGCGCGGTTTCAGAGTCCTTGAGGTAAGCTGCCGTGATACGCATCATCGCGACGGCGGTTGAATCAAGGAAAGCACGGCGCTGTTCGTCTGTCAGTTTGGCCCAGCTGTCCGCCGAGAACACATAGGGCGACGAGACGCGGTGCATCGCCACAGGCATGGTGATCACGCTCTTAGCCACATCAGCAAGCGAGTGTGTCTGTAGGATCGCTGCGGGATTGAGGGTGATGTCGACCGCACCGCGGTTCATCATCTCGTAGACTTCCGAGCCGCCCACGTTGATTGGCGACAGCTTGAAATAATCCGCCCAGCGCGAGTTATAGTCGCCGCCCGGGATCCGGACCCGTTTGCCCACCAAATCCTCGGGGGTGCGATAGACCTCACGATTGACGAGGAGAAGAGGCGCCGCGGTGTAAGAACCGGTAAAGACGACGCCGGCTTCCTGGAACTCATCCTGGCAGCGCTGACATTTCGTCATGAGATATTCGTTGAACGCACCGGCGACGACGAGCGTGTCATCGGTCGGCGGGGCGAGATCGTTGAGGTACTGGACCACAGGAAATTCTGCGGGGTGATAGGTCAAGATCACCATCCCGGCGTCCACAGCACCCGCCTGCAAGCCGCCAAGCGTGGCCTGCGCGCTGAGCGGGGTGCCGCCGGTAAAGAGCTTGATGTCGAGATCACCGTCGGTGGCCTCTTTGATCTCTTCGATCAGCGGCATGGTGCCGTCTTTGACCACGACGTGCTTGGGCAGCACATACTGGTTCAGCGTCAGCGTTTCGGCTGCTGCGTTGCTGGCGGTGAATACCGCCGCAACAAACAGTGCAGAGGTCGCCAAGGCCGAGGTTTTTAAGTTCTTATAAAACAATTTCAATCCTCCCTGAGGCCTGGGCTGGGTCCGCACAGGCGCTGTTGTCAATTTGTGACTTCTTTTCAGAAGACGACGATCGAACCATAGGGTATATTTAAATTCCATGTCAACGAGGTTCGAGGCTGACCTGCGACAGATTGGCGGTCAAAAGGGGTGAGCGGTATGCTAAAAACGCTGTTAGAGAGCGATTTTCTATATTATACCGGAGGGGAGAGGCGCGTTGACACTTCGCACCAGCGGGAATAATACCGTTGGGTATGAAAAAATTCCTCTACCGGTAATGCGCCTTCGCGACACGGCGACCTTACAGGGTCGACGAAATGGAGACTTTGATGACACAAATTCAGCCGCAACGCCCTGCTAGCCAGGCAGAGCCTTCTTCGCAGCGCAACGGCGCCTCCGCAAAGCGGACCGACGTTCTGGTCATCGGGGCGGGCGTCTGCGGGATCTACACGCTCTACCGTCTGCGCAAAGAAGGCTTCACCACGACCGTTCTCGAAGCCGGGGACGCGCCCGGGGGCACCTGGTACTGGAACCGGTATCCAGGCTGCCGCTTTGACTCCGAGAGCTATACCTACGGCTTCTCCTTCTCGCGCGAGCTTCTCCAGGAATGGGACTGGAAGGAACATTTCGCGCCGCAGCCGGAGACCCTCAGCTACCTCAACTATGTCGTCGAGAAGTTCGATCTCCGACGCGATATGGTCTTTGGCTGCCGCGTCACCGATGCGATCTACGATGAGGGCAAGAACGAATGGGTGGTGCACACCGACGACGGCCAGGTTTACCACAGCACCTATCTGATGACGGCGGTTGGTATGCTTTCGGCGCCGACGCTGCCGCTTATCGAGGGGCGGGAGTCCTTTGAGGGCGAAGCGTTCCATACCTATGATTGGCCGAAGGAGAAAAAGGATTTCACCGGAGAGCGCGTCGGTGTGATTGGCAGCGGCGCGACGGGCGTGCAGATTACGCCCATGGTCGCCAAGCAGGCCAAGGAGCTTTACGTGTTCCAGCGGCGTCCGAACTGGTGCGCTCCGCTCCACAATTCACCTATCTCCCCCGAAGAGATGGCAGAGATCAAGACGCGCTACGACGAGATCTTTGCCAAATGCAGCAAGACCCCTGGTGGGTTTTTGCACGGTCCTGACCGGCGAAAATTCAACGAGGTGTCTAAGGAAGAGCGTCTCGCGTTCTGGGAAGAGCTTTATGCCTCGCCCGGTTTCGGCGTCTGGATCGGCAACTTTGCCGAAACGCTCACCGATCCCGAGGTGAACGCCGAATACACCGCCTTTATCGCCGACAAAATCCGTCAGCGCGTGCACGACCCCGAAGTGGCTGAAAAGCTCATCCCAAAGGACCACGGCTTTGGCACACGGCGGGTGCCGCTGGAGACCGGATATTACGAGGCCTATAACCGGCCCAATGTGCATCTCGTCGATGTGACTGAATCCCCGATTGAGCAAATTACACCCAAAGGGGTCCGGACCACGTCGCAGGAATATGAGCTCGACAGCCTGATTTACGCGACCGGCTTTGACGCCATTACTGGTTCATTCGATCGGATCAACATCGTCGGTCGCGACGGGGTGCGGCTGCGCGAGCAGTGGCAGGACGGACCGCTGACCTATCTCGGTGTCCAGTCGCACGGCTTTCCGAATTTCTTTACCCTGGCCGGTCCTCAGGGCGGGTCGGTGTCGACGAACTTCCCCCGTGGTATCGAAGATATCGTGGATTGGGTTTCGGGGTTTCTGGTGACGCTTCGCGACAAAGGCATCAAGCGGGTCGAGCCGCGCGAGGATGCGGTGGATGCCTGGCAAAAGGAAGTCCGCGACCTCTATCAAATGACGCTGTTCCACACCACGCAATCCTGGTTCACGGGGTACAACTCGAACCTCAAGGGGCGTGATGGTATTCGCTACTTGATCTATAACGGCGGTTCGCCCCGCTACCGGCGGCGTCTGGAAGGGGTCGCCAACGACGGCTACGTAGGGTTCGATCTGGACTGAGGTTAGTAGACAGGCCGTTGCCCGACGGGGGGCGGTGCTGACCGCCACGGCATTTTCGGGTCGTGAGGTCACACCGCCCAGCAACGGCGCACCCAGGGTCGCCCGACCGATGCCAGTCCGCCGGGCGATGGCGTCGGCCAGCCGGGATGAGTGTGGACCCGAATGCCAGACGACCACCGCCGCCCCGATGAAAATTAGCCGCTGGCGGCAAGGGGTAGGCCCGCGACCCAGCCCGTTACACCACCACGCGTGACCAGCCGCCGTATTTATGCCGCACGGGTCCACGCGGCAGGCTCACGACCATCAGCGCCACGCCTGCGGCTATGTCGGCGCCGCTTTGCAGCCAGGTTGCCTCCATCACAAAGGCGCAGATCACCAGCGCCGCCCCGAGGCAGAGGTTGAGGAATCGCACCGCGCGCAGGCTCTCGGCCATGGCGCTGACCGCGACGGTGACGGCCAGAGCGCCGATCAGGTGATCGGTGTTGGCCAGGGTCCCCTCGGTGCCCAGAGTGAGGCGGGTGAACATCAGCCAGATGCCGATGGCGGCGCTGGCGAGCAGGCTCCAGCTCACGGTGACGCCCCCGCCGAGCATGTCGCCTATCACGGCGCTTGCGGGCCGCTCAAAGCTTTCGTCGCGTTTGTCGTCGGGACCTTCATCTGTGTCGCCGGTCAGGAACACGCGCAGAACCGGGGCTCCGGCGCGCTTGCGGCGGCGCAGAAACTGGCAAGTGGCGATCAGCTCGTCCACCGCGTAGGGAATCTGGATCAGCATGGCCGCCGCCGTGATCAGGCAGAGCGTGCACCAGGTCCCCAGCAGGATCGGCTGAATCACGATAAAGGTGATCGAAACGACCCCCAGAGGCACGATCATGATCCCAAAGATCAGCACAAGCCAGGGCATGGTGCGCCACCGCCGGGACGACCCGATAAATCCGATGAGGATCTCCACAAGGTAGGTCAGCGCGCCGAGCCCCGCGTCCGGTACCGGCCAGGCGCGGGAGAGGTCGGAGGTGATGATCTCTTCGGTGCCGTTCTTTGGATCGCCGGTGTCCCCGGCAAAAAACGGCTCCCAAACGCCATCCACGTGGCCCATCTGGTAAGCGGCGAGGTAGCGTGAGACGAAAAGGCCGATAAAGGCGAGCGCGATGACCGGCATCCGCTGGGTCCAGTCAGAAGGCGAATAGTCCCAACCGGGGGGCACCGTGGGTCCGGTGGTCGCGGCCATGGTGCCTACCCCCGGCGCGGGTCGCGTGCATACGGCAAGCGCAAAGATCACGGCCCCCACGAGCGACCCGTTGAGGTAGGCCGCGGCGCTTTCGGTCCAGAACAGCAGGGGCGCGGCCATGATCCACGTGGCCACCGCCGCCACGCCCCAGCGCACGAGGGCGGCGCGCCAGGACAGGGCAAAGACGCTGGCGATCATCACCAGAAACCCTGCAGCCATATCGCTGATCAGCATGCCCGTCAGGTCCGCGTAGCCCAGTATAAGGGGCGCGGTCATCATCCATGCGCCCAGAGCGATATTCAGGAACTGCGCCCAGATGTTACTCGCATGCGCGCGGCGCATCTCTGTCTCGCGCTGCCTGCGGAGCGCGTCGGGATCATCGCGGTCCTCCGCCTCGCGAAGCCAATGCGGCTTGGTCAGACCATTGGCGTCATACCAGCCCGCGGGGTCGGCCTTGAGCGCCGCGATCATCGCGGGCAGTTCTTCGCGCAGGGAATGACGCGGACGCCAGTCCAGAAGCTCTTCGGCGCGCGAAATGTCGAGTTCGTAGTGATCGTCCGCCATTCGGATCATGAACGGCTTGATGAAGGGCTCTTCGCCCTGGTCAAAGTCGTCCGGCACTACCGGTTCGGCCTTTTGCAACGTCCATGCGCCGGCGGCGGCGATAGGCTTGGGCAGCGACAGGGTTTGCCAGTCCTGCGTGCCGTGGATCAGCGCGGCAATGCGTCGTTGCAGCGCGTCGTAACCCATGGCCTCGCGCTCGCCGATCAGGATCGTAATATCTTGGGGGAGGTCGTTGCGCCGATCCACCGTGCGCGCAAAGGCGTCGAGCATGTCGTCGCGATGCAGGAAGGACTGTCCGGTTGAAAGGTCGCCTGAATAGGCATGGGATTTCGGGTCGCGCTCGTAAATCCGCCTGATCTGTTCGGCCAGCGTCGGCACGGCGGTGTGTTCGTCATAAAGCCCGGCGAGGTGCAGCAGCACATAGGGGATCTCGCCGTGTTCATCGCGGATCACTTGTTCTGTTCGGGCCTTTGAGGCGGGGTAAGCCCAACTGGGATCGATGGGCGTATCTTCGGTCGTGGCGATGCCGGGCGCGCCCGGACGGTGCACCAGCATTGTGCCGGAGTAGATGAAGCGGTCGATCTGGAATTTCTGCAATCCACGCAGCAGGTTGCGGGTGCCTTCGACGTTAACTTTCTCGTAGAGCGGGCTCTCTTCGCCGGAAAAGTCGAAATAGGCGGCCAGATGGATGACGGCTGCGATATGTTCGCCGTGCTCGCGCCGGATTTCATCCAGTGCCGCGTCGACCGACGCGCCATCGGCGAGGTCAAAGCCCACGATACCCTCGGATTCGTTCCGGTCGAGTCCCACTACTTTGTAATTTTCCGACAGCTGCGTCGTCAGGGCAGAGCCAAGACTGCCGGCCGCCCCGGTGATGATCACCAGCGGGGTCTCCGTAGTCTCATTCATCATCCTGTGCTCCTTAGTTCTCTTCTGACGCCCCGAACGGGCGCGTTTCATCGGCCTACCGCCTGAGAGGCGTACCTCCATCGATTTGCGCCTGTTCGACGATGTCTTGAGGTCTCTCCAACATCCTCCGGCTCAGAACGCGCCGAATATCAGGGCGACGATCACGAGCACCGCGAGGAGGACACCCCCGGCGACCAGCATTCGCGTCGGGCTCGGCCCCGGTTTCAGGCGGTCCGATGGATCGGGTTTGTTACTCGCCTCCGGGGCGCGACCGGTTTCCATCGCAGCTGCTCGCTCAACTTGTTCACGGGTGGGCGGTGCACCGCCCGCTTCGGCATCGGTCCCGAGGGGGGCTGCTGCGGGGTCTGAGAACGCGACCTTGTCGCCCGTGCCACCCCGATCGATCTCTTCGCGCAACCGCGCCGCGCCCGCCGGGTCGGGGGTTTCGTCACCGTCGCGGTCAATGCCCTTGGCTTCACCGTTCATCACAATCTCCTGAGAGGTTCTGGAGGTCAACCACGCCGGGGTGGCGAATGTTCCGAGGCAAGCGGAAAGACGAGTAGGCATCGCTGGTGCATGGGCCATATAAGGCTCATGACCAGTCAGCGCCCCTTGATCTGAATGGAGAAATTGCGCCGTGCACCTTCTGGGGGTCTGGGGAAGGGGCCTGCACCTCGCACCAGCCGGACAGCAGCCTGATCAAGGGCGGATGAGCCCGAGCTGCGCGCCAGCGATACCGCGGAAAGCCCGCCGTTCGAGGCGATTGTGAAGGCGACAACAGCCCTGCCGCGCGCATCTACGCTGGGTTTGCCAGCGCGAGACAGGGCGCGCATGATCAGGCCGGGATAATTGCTTGCTGCCGCGTGCCCCGCAGCATGCTGCCGACCGCCGATACCGCTTAGCCGCGCGGTCGTCTCGGGTTTGCCGGCTGCCTCACCGGCGCGCGCGTTGCGCGTTGCGTCTCCGGGCTTGCGCGCTGTTGGTTTCGGCGGTTTTGCCCTTGGGGCCGGTGTCGCGGCCTGTTTTGCCCTTGGGGTCGGTGTCACCGCGGGGCGCGATTGGTGCGCTGCCTCCAGGGCGGCGCTGCGCGACCTCGGACGAAGGGAGCGCACAACGGTGGACCCTTTCAGCCGCTCGGTGGTCGGCGCGGTGGTGGAGGTCTCGGGCCGTGCAGCTTGGAGGGTTTCGCCTGGGGTCGGGGCGAGCGGTGCCAGCGCCTGCGACTCCGCCGGGGGCGCGATATCGGGCGGCGCAGGGAGTGCCATGGTCTTGGCGCGGTCTGCCGATGCCGCAGCGATGGCGGGCGCGGCTTGTTGCGGGTGTGTGGCTTTGACGGGTTCGAACGTGTCCGTTAGGGGCGGGGCCTCCGCCTGGAGCGGGGCGAGGACGTCCGGTGCGGCAGCGGCGGCCCTTGAGGGCTCGGCTGGGCGGGCCCCCGATAGCGTCCCTGCGGTCATATCGGCGAAGGCATTGCCCAGGCGAACTTCGGCTGCGCCATCCGCGCCCTCGATCTGCACCTCTTCGCTGGCTGGCACGATCAGGAGGAACGCGGCATGCGCGACGACCGCCAGGGTAAGGGCCGCGCCTTTGGCGATTGCAGTGCCGCGCGTCATGGCAGACCCCGCTCGGTAATCAGAACGACTTTCTGCGCCCCGGCATCGCGCAGCACGCGTCCAATTTCGACGAGGGTGGTCGCGGGCAGGTCACGGTCGGGAAGGACACGGACCCGCCTGCGCGCCTCTTCGGGGAGGTTCTCCATGAACGCCGCCGCGTTGATGATCTCTGACCCGAGGTTGGACATGCGGCCATCGGCATGCAGCACCAGCGCGTCGGCAGGGGCGCTCCCTTCGATTGCATCCGTGCGCACCAGTTTCAGGTCCGAATCGAGCGGGGCCGCCAGCGTGCCGGCGACGAGAAAGAAGATCAGCATCAGGAAGACGATGTTGATCAGGGCGATCGTCGGCTCCCGCCCGGTGGTCGCGCGCGGGCGTCTCATGCGGATTCCAGCACGGTCACTTGGAGTGCCGGTAATTTGCGCAGCGCTGCCAGAAGGTCGGTCAGCCGCTGCGCGGTCACATCGTTGCGCAGGGCGACAAGGACATGCAGGGGGGCCGCGCCATCGCGATGCCTGTCAAGCGACTGGGGCAGATCCGCGATCATCGTCCCCCGGCCGTTCAGGAGAAGCGAAGCGGCAGCGAGCGTCATAAAGACGGGCTGATCATGGGGTGAAGCGCCCTGCGACCCGGTAGACGCGAACTCCACCTCGCCAAATCGGGTGAAGGTCGAGGAGAGCATGAAGAACAGCAGCAAGAGGAATATCACGTCGATCAGTGAGGTCATAGACAACCGGCGTCGGCGTCGCAGGCTACGCATGGGCCGGAACCGGGTCGGGGTCTGTCCCGCCCCGCCGACCCATGGGGGCGAGCACGGTATGCAACGCTTTTTGTGCCATGACGCGATCACCGTCCATCCGCGCTTCCAGCCAACTCAGCATCAGAGAGGTCGGCATGGCCACCGCCAGTCCGACCGCCGTGGTCAGCAACGCGACCCAGATGCCTCCTGCGAGGATCGAGGGGTCCACCTGTGCGCCGGCCTCCTGCATGGCCTGAAACGCAGAGATCATCCCCAGAACCGTGCCGAACAACCCCAGGAGCGGTGCGATCTGCGCCACGGAATCCAGAAACCTAAAGCCGCTTTCCAGCCGTGCAAACCGCGTCTCCGCTTCGGCGTCGAGGCGTGCGGCATCGTCTTGGCCGTCGAGCGCCATCGCGACCACGGGGACGAGGTAGCTGCGCGACCGCCCCAGGTGTTGCCGCGCGGTGCTGCGGTCTCCGGCGTCCCAGGCGGTGATCGCGTCCTGCAAAGCCTGGTGATGTCCGACGCGCGCATCGGCGAACTGCCAGACTTTGTATAGCACCAGCGCCAGCACCATGATCGAGAGCGCGCCCAGCAGAATGACGACCGGGCCGCCCAGGTCCGCAATGCGCATAACGGCGTCTTGAAGCCTCGACATCATCGCAGCACCTCGACATCCGTGCGCGTGCTCAACTCCAGTGCCTGGGAACAGGCATTTTCCGGCACCCCGTCTCCGCTGCAGGTTTCGGCCCCGTTGATCAGCAGTCGGCCAAAGGCGGTGCAGGCGAGGCCGGGCACGACGAATTGGCGGACGCGCGCGCGCGCGGATGGCAAGGCCCCGAAATCGAAGAGAGTCAGGCGGTCGACGCGCCCTTCGGTATCGAACAGCACGGCCTCGTAGACCGCTTTTTCGATATCCACCTCATGGCGGTTCTGCACCAGAAAGCTGATCCGGCAGGCATTCTCGACCGACTGAAGGGCGTTGAGTTCGATGGAGACATGCGCGCCCTGGGTCTCCTGCGCGGCGGCGGGGCCACCCATCAAGCAAGCCACCAGACAGGTGGCCGCAAGGTTTAGATTGAGTTTGAACATCGCTCCAGCCTTCGATTTCCTGAACGGTCATCTGGCTGGGGCAACGCCCTTGCTGGATGGGCATTTTATATCACGCGGCCGGTCGACGTTCAATACCTGATTAAATTAATTGGTTATTAGGTGGACGAGCGCGGCAAAGGGGTCAAACCGGACGCCCAAGAAAACACATCGTCGCCCGTGGGCGACCCAAACCCGTCATTTCGTCAGGATCAGTTTTCCCGCACGGGTAATCCGCAGGGTGTAGGTTTGCCCGTCGAGAACGATCTCGGCCTTGGTGCCGTTCACAACCAGATCACGGGCGTCATAGGTGACCGTTTCGTCGGTGCGAGTAAGCTGGCCGGGTTTCGGGAGGTTTGGCATCAGGGTCATCGGTCCTCCTCAAAGATGCGGGCGCGGTCGCGCTGAAAATCGATCAGATGCTCAAGTGCGAACCCTTCGATCTGGGCGAAATCGGCACCCGTTTGCACGATGTCGCGCCAGCTGGTGGTCTGTTTGACGGGCGCTGGTGTCTCGGTTCCGGGCTCGGGTGTCGTCACGGTTCACTCCTTTCATTGGATATCCGGGCTGCCGAGATCGGTGGCTGGGACGGGCATCAAAATGACGCATGGTTTATTTCTGACTAAATAACTAAGATAATTCTCCCTGACTACATCAATCCGCTGGTTTGGCAAGGCCCTGCCGGGGGCGAGCAGGGGGAGTTCGGTCCGCACCATCCACAAAGCTTGCCCGCGGCGCCACGGCCAGACAACGAGGGATAACCGGGGTCCGCACTGCGCGCATTCGCATAAACACCGGGAAAGCCGCCCCCCTCATGCGGAGGCCGCATGCGGCAGGAGATAGGGAATGTCCGACGGCGGCGGAGTTGAAACGCGCAAGGCGCACCCATAGGCGCGCGAGAGGGTGTCGTTGGTCAAGACGTCGCTCGGCGTGCCGAGGGCAAGGCGCTGCCCCTCGGCCAGAACCGCCACGCGGTCGGCATAAAGCGCCGTCAGATTAAGGTCATGCATCACGGCGATGACGCCGCCCCCCGCCCGTGCGAAATCGCGGGCGATCTCCATCACCTGCAACTGATGTGCGATGTCGAGACTGGACACCGGTTCATCCAAAAGCAGCCAGCGCGGTTGGCCGTTTTCGACCGGTGCCCAGACCTGTGCCAGAACGCGCGCGAGCATGGCGCGCTGTGCTTCGCCGCCCGACAATTCCTGAAACGTCCGGCCTGCATGATGCGCCAGACCGACACGCGCCAGCGCTTGCATCGGAACCTCAGATCTGTGCCCGGCGGTGCCTGATTGCAGGCCAAGCCGGACGACTTCGATCACGGTAAAAGGAAATGCCAGCAGGGAGGCCTGAGGCAGCACGGCGCGTTGCGCGGCCAGCTCCCAGGGTTTCATCACGCTGATGTCGCGACCTGACAGGCTGACGCGACCGCGAAACGGCAGCGAGGCCGTGATCGCGCCCAGCAATGTGGATTTGCCCGATCCGTTGGGGCCGACGATGGCTGTGAGCTCTCCGGGCAGGGCGGTCAGGTTGATGCCCCGCAGAACGTCGCGCTTTCCGAAAGCGACGTGGATATCCTGGGCAATCAGGCTCATAGCTCCACCAGACCCCGACGCTTAAGCAGGATCCACAGGAAAACCGGCGCGCCCAGAACGGCGGTGACGATCCCGATTGGTAATTCCGCCGGCGCGATGATCACTCGGGCGGTCACATCCGCGAGAATCAGCAAAGTCGCACCCAGCAGAGTCGAGTTGAGCAGCAGAGTCCGATGATCCGGGCCGGAGACCAGCCGCAAGAGATGAGGCACCACGATACCAACAAAACCGATCCCCCCAGAAACGGCGACCGCCGCACCCGTGGCCCCTGCGACCGCAAGGATAGCGGTGGATTTCAGGCGCTGCACATCGATGCCGATATGGGCGGCTGTCGCCTCGCCAAGGGCAAGCCCGTTGAGTCCCCGGCCCACCATCAGCGCCGCGCCGATGGATATCAAGATCAATGGACCCGCCGAAAGCACCTTGGCCCAGCTGGCCCCGGCAAGCGACCCCAGCCCCCAGAAGGTCAGGTCCCGCAGTTGCCGATCGTCTGCGATGTAGACGAGGATACCCGAGAGCGCACCGGCAAGGGCGCCCAGCGCGATGCCCGCCAACAGCATGGTGGCAACCGAGGTGCGCCCGTGCCGGGTCGAGACCCGGTACAGCAGCAGCGTCGATCCCCATCCGCCAAGGAACGCGGCGACAGGGGTCAACTGGTTGCCCGCGAGATCGATCGCCCAGACGGGCAGCAGTGCGCCCAGAACGATGGCCAGAATAGCGCCCAGCCCGGCACCGGCACCGACACCCACAAGGCCCGGATCGGCCAGCGGGTTGCGAAAGAGGCCCTGCATGGTGGCCCCCGAAACGGCGAGGGCTGCGCCGACCAGCACGCCCATGGCGAGGCGGGGCAGACGGATCTCGAACAGCACGACCTGCTCTATCTGGCTGAGGGCCTCACCCTGGACCAGCTTGCTCAGCATGGCCGACAGGGTCACCTCCGTGGCGCCGACCTGTAGACTGGCGACACAGGCCAAGCCCAAGGCGCCTGCCAGGACCCAGTGGAGCGCACGCGCGCCGGACAAGCGGTCTCTGGGCGCGGTCACGATCTCGCTCAGGGCTGTCACGCTTCAGGCTCCATGTCCGTAGAGTGCGTCGTTGAGCGTGCGGATGGCCTCAGCGGTGCGGGGGCCAAAACCCAGCATCAACAAGCCGTCCATTCGTAGCACAGACCGGGTGGGGGCGGCTGGTGTCAGCCGGATGGCTGGCATCTCGAACAGTTCCGCGTCCGCCAGACCGTGATCGCCGCCGCGATCCATCATCAGGATCATATCCGGCGCGGCCAGTCCGACCGCTTCGTCGGTGAGCTGCTTGTAGCCTTCGTAGCCCGTGACGGCATTCACACCGCCCGCCATCCGGATCAGTGCATCGGCGGCGGTGCCTGTGCCGGAGGCATTGATCTTGCCGCCCTGTGTGGACAGCACGAACAGCACGCGCTTCTTGTCTGTATCGGGACGCGACGCATCGGCCAGCGCTTGTTCGACAGCCGTTTCGACCTCTGCGGAGAGCTTGTCTGCACGCTCCGGCGTGCCAAGTGCGTCGCCGATGATCGCGATCTTGCGCAGGATGCCCTCTGTGCTCAGCGCGTCGGGCACTTCGATAAACTCCACATCCGCCGCGCGGAGCACCTCTAGCGTCTCGGGGGGACCGGCGCCTTCCTCGGAGAGGATCAAGGAGGGGGCGACCGACAGCACGCCTTCCGGCGAGAGGGCGCGCATGTATCCCACATCGGGCAGTCCGGTCACGTCCAGCGGATAGGTCGATGTCGTGTCTCGAGCCTTGAGCCGGTGCTGTTGCCCCAGTGCGGCGACGATTTCCGTGACGGAGCCACCGATGGACAGAACGTCAGCATGCGGAGCCGCTGGCAGTGCGGCTTCTTGGGCGTTAATCGCCGAAACCGTCCCGAGGCCGACCATGGCTGTCCATAATGCGGTGAGTAGCGCTAATTTTTGTGTCCTGCGCCTCATGCCGGCACCTCTTCAAGCGTCGGCAAGCCTTCGACGATCCGCCACCAATCGGGACGCGAATCGCGGCCTTCCTTGCGGACACCAAAGACCTGAAAGATCAGTCCTCCCATTTCGTCGAACGCTTCGAGCGAGACCGCAGGCCCGCGTTGGGTCGGCTTTTCCACGGCCCAGACCTCGGCCACCTTGTCGGTCCGCAGGTGCAGGTTGAAACCGGGGTCCAGCACGTTCTGCCATGGGCCCGTGGCGTGCAATTCGTGAATTGGCCCCGTGTGAATCTGGATACAGCCGCGATTTCCGACAAAGATCATCACTTCGATCCCGGCGTCGCGCACCGCTTCGAGCATGGTATTGACGGCCCGCGGCGCAATCGGGCGCACCCATTGCGGACCGGCGATCCGATATGCGCCCAATCGGTTCATCTTGAGCTTGGCACACAAGCGCAAGAATTGATGGGTATCAGTCAGCTTTGCCCATTCGTCACGCAGGAGTTCCACTTTGTCAGGGCGTGATTTCGGCGGCTCCACCGGCTTGCGCGCGTCGACCGGCTGTGTGTCGGACTGATCTTCGGTTGCGAGATCGGCAAGGATGCCGGGCCATGCGTCGTGGTTCGAACCTTCGCGCAGGTGGATCTTGTGCACCGCGTCGCCTGCGGCATCAAAGATCTGCAACGATCGGCGCGGACCCTGACCTGACGCGACCTCTACTGCGAAAGCATGCACCCAATGCGTCGGGAACATGCGCAGGTCGATGGCTTCCGCCAGGGTCATCGCGGCATGTTCGCCGGAATGATAGTCGCCGTATGTGCCGACCTTTTCATGCACGCAGGCCGCGACGCGGGTCAGCGCCATGACGTCGCCCAACATCTCGGCGGCAGGGATGATCCTGTCGGGATGGGAGGCGATTCGCGTGGCGCCATGGCCGACACGCGCGGCCACGAACTCCGCCTCGGAGAGGCCGAGCGTCTCGGCCGCATCCCGTGCGCGCAATTTTGGGTTCTCGGCCTGAAAGGCACGGATATCGGAAGGGGTGGCAGCGCTGTGCTGTGTCATGTGCATCCTCGGAATTTCGATTGGTGTCCGATGGCTGCGCCCGACAGGAAGCGGTGCGTGGCTGTCTCAAATTACTTGACTGTTTTAGTCTGATACGGTTAACGCTGCAACCCATCGCGACCAGATACATCGCATAATTATCTCAAACAGCCGCGCCAGCCTCCGCAAGCTACGGCCATAACCACACGAAGGATGGCGCATATGCTAACCCCTCTGCTGCGCGGCACGACCGCGCTTGTCTGCCTGTCTCTGGCTCTGCCGGCGGCAGCCCAGGACAGCGACTACGGCTTCCTCGGGACCTTGATCCTGACCGGCGGAAAACGCGACCTCAGCTTTGGTACGGCCTTGGCTCGTACGGTCGTGGGCGAGGAGGAAATTCAGGATCGTCAGGCCAGTACGGTGGCGCAACTGATCGATTCCGTTCCCGGGGTCACGCTGGTCAACGGCACGACTCCGCAAGGGTCGGGCATCAATATTCGCGGCTTTGGCGCGAACACGACGCTAGGTTCGGACCAGAAGATCGCCGTGCAAATCGACGGTGCCAGTGTCGGCTCAGAAGAGCTTTATCGTATTGGCACCCAGCTTTTCACCGACCCGCTTCTCTATCGCGAAGTCGAGGTCATCCGTGGCACCATCGGCAGCTTTGCCTACGGGTCGGGGATCGTCGGCGGGGTGGTAAAGCTGGAAACCAAGGATGCGTCAGATTTTACCGGCGGCGTGCCGGGCTTTGGCGGTGCCCAGACCCTGGAATTCAGTTCGAACGGCGATGGCTTTGTCAGCTCGACGAACCTCGCCTGGATGCCCTCGGACCGGGCTGAATTCCTGCTCAACTATTCATTGCGCGACCAGGGAGACCTGGTTGCCGGCGATGGCACGACGATTGGCAACAGCGCCTTTCGCACGCCCTCCTACCTGGCCAAGGGGAGGTTCACCTTTGGCCAAGATGATGCGCATTCCCTGACGCTCAGCCAGTCCAACACGGTCGCGGATGACAAGGATGTGCCCTACGATCAGTTCGTGACGAGCGCGGATGTCTTTGGTCGGGTCGATCGGCGCACAGAGACGACCCAGACCGTGTTGGAGTATCGGTTCAATCCCGCCAGCGAGATGATCGATCTGCGCGCGAACCTGTCCTACGCCGATCAATCCATAGACTCTGCCTATATCGCAGGGTCTTCGCCCTTGCAGGGAACGCCGGGTTTCGCCGGCATCCTGGGTCTGGTCGAGGCCGATCATCGCTACGAGACGACGAAACTCACCATCAACAACCGCGCGCGTTTTGACACGGGCGTCGTGTCGCATGACATGCTGGCAGGTGTCGAAGTGCAGCGCCGAGAGCGGGCCGACCAACCTAGCGCGCCTGGCGGAACCGACGACCGCTTTGCTCTCTTTGTCGTCAATGAGATGACGGTGGGACAATTCACCATCACACCCGCCATGCGCTACGAGCAATCGAGCATCAAAAGCGCCGTGCCGCTGGCCGGGGTGCCGGACAATTACGACAAGGACGCCCTCATGGGCGGGCTGGCGCTGGCCTATGATTTCGACAATGGCTTGTCGGTATTTGGGAGCGCCGCCTATACCGAAGGCCTGCCGATCATCGACGATCTCGGCACCAGCGCAACCGCACAGCGGCGCATTGGCATGTCAGAGACCTCGCATACGTTCGAACTGGGCGCGGAATACACGGGCACGGATATTTTTGCGCCAAGCGACAGTTTCACGCTGCGCGGCAATCTCTATCAGACGGAACTGGGAGACGTCACCAGCTATACGGTCGCCGGAGCAATGACCACAGAGCTTGATCGGGTGGAATCACGCGGTTTCGAGCTTGAAGCCTCCTATGGGATGGCGAATGGGCTCTATATCGACTTTGCCGGACATCTTGGCGCGGGAACCGAGTATAACCCCAACGGGACGTCCGCGACATGGCGCAACAGCCCTGCTGACCGGGCGCAACTGACGCTCGGCAAGAAATGGGACGACACGTATGATCTCAGCTGGGAGATTGTTCACAGCACCGGCCGCCGCGACGCGCTGGGCGCATTATTGCCTGACACCACGGTGCATAATCTACGCGCGACCTGGCAGCCACAGGCCGGTGGCTGGCTGGATGACGCTGAGGTGCGCTTTGGCGTCGAAAACCTGTTCGATGCAGATTACGTGGGGCATCTGTCCTCCCCCAGCCGGAAAGCGCCGGGTCGGACGGTCAAGATGTCGCTGACAAAGACCTTCTGAGCCGGTTGAGCGGAGTTTTCCGGGCAATGGGGCCGGGGCATCGAAAGTGTGCCTCGGCCGTTTGTGTTGCTGGAGAGGTTCCGGTGGATCGCAGCGGAAAATTCCGATCATCCGGACTGTGCGTCACGACAACGCCCTTGATTTCTCCACATGCCAAGATGCACACTGTTCACCTATCGAACGAGGGAATGTCATGACCGAGCGCACCGCGGCCGAGACGAAGTCGCCGTATCGCGAGGTCCGCGCGGTGACC
>PAPR01000074.1 GCA_002709085.1 Pseudooceanicola sp.
ATCCGGGGTAGGGGACAACCAGATCGGCAATCGCGCTTCTGATCCGCTGGGCGAGCGTGGTCGCTGCCGCCCGGTCGCAATCCGGAAGCACGATCAGGAATTCCTCTCCTCCCATACGTGCCGCGAAACCGGGGGACGGCGTGGCCTCCCCCAATACTTTGGCGACCGCACAGAGCACCGCGTCGCCGGCAGGATGCCCATGACAATCGTTAATCCGCTTGAAATGGTCGAGATCCACCATCAACAACGCAACAGGCCGCCCGGTCATCGTTACGTCGCGAAGCAGATTGTCGAGGCGTGGCAGGGTGTAGCGACGATTGTACAGGCCGGTCAGGGGGTCTGTCATGGCGGATTGCAGACCGATACGCAGGCCTTGATGCAATTGTGCGATTTCCTCCCTTCGGCGTACCAGCAACCCGATCCGCGCCGCAGCCTCTGCCCCGGTAAAGGGCAGGGGCAGAATTCCATCCGCGCCGAGGTCGAGCGCGCGGAGCACGAGTTGGCTGTTCTCGTTCCCCGCCGCGATCAGAAGCTGCGTGGCACCCGGCCCCGTTTCGCGCGTGATCTGCGCCACAAGCCGCAGGGTGGCGTCGGTGCCCAGCCCCTCGGAATCCAGCACGAGCACGTCGGGAAGATGCGCTGTCACCGCCTCTGGCGACACCAGATCGACACGCGCGGCAAGCCGGAGCGGCAAGGCGCGCGCCACACTGTCCCGCCATTTGTCGGCGATGGCACGGGGGCTGAGAATCGCGATTCGGCGTTCGGTGACGAATGCAGGCGCGGGTTCCGCCATGCCCTGCGGTCGCGGGCTGACGTCGCGCAGTGAAAGCTCCCGCACGCGGGCGCGGTGGTCGATAAGGGTGCGCAGGCGGGCAAGCACCTCTTCGTCCCGGCAAGAGCGCGCGATCACGTCGTCCGCGCCCGCACCGATCAGAACCGCAGCGCGGGCCGAATCTACGCGGTCCGTCATCACCACCCGCAGCGCGCCGGTTGTCGCCGGATCGCGGCGCAGCGATTCGCACAGGGCCGCCGCCCCGATATTGGCCATTCCGTCCGAAATCACCACGACGCCGGGCCGTTCCGCCCGTGCCACCGGCAACACCCGATCCGCCCGGTCAGCCTGCACAACTTCGTAATAGGCGCCCCCGAAAAGCGCGGCCAGCATCAATCGACTGGCAAACCGGTCATCAGCGATGAGAATGCGTCCTGGCATTTTACAGTCGGGCCTCCAGCCACTTGCTTACACCCATGATTTACCCAAAGAAGTTAACAAAGGGTTTCCGGGCCGACGATTGCTGAGCGCTATCGGCTAATTTACGCAACACGCTCGGTGCACGCAGATCAAGAGAGAGGAACCACGATGATGAAGCCGGAACGCGCCGAAGCGGTCGCGCTGAACTGCCTGACCTGGCTGATCGGCAATGACGAGTTGCGCGACGTGTTCATGGGCGCGGCGGGCCTATCGGAAGCCGAACTGCGCAGGCGCGCTGGGGATCCGGAATTGCTGGCCTCCGTCCTCGATTTCATCCTGATGGACGATGCCTGGGTGGTGGCGTGCTGCGACGGGAATAGCTGGTCTTATGAGACAGTTATGCAGGCCCGGACCGCGCTTCCGGGCGGCGTGCAGGTTCATTGGACCTAAGCGCCCCTCGACCCGGTCGCCGTGAGGTGTCGCATCGTTACAGCGTCTGCAAGGTCGCCGGGGTGCCATCAATCAGGACGCGTAGCAGCCGCTGCAATTCATCGGCTTCGTCAGAGGTCAGCAAATCAGCCAGCAATTGCCCGTTCTCACGCGCGTAGGGGGTCGCCTGCACCACCGCCTGCCGCCCCTTTTCAGTGAGCACGATTCGGCGGGTCCGCTTGTCGGATTCGCCAGACAGACGGGCAATAAACCCCTCCGATTCCATTCCGCGCAGGGCCCGCGAGGTGGCCGTGCGGTCGATCCCGACAAAGCTCGCGATATCAGACGGTTGGGTCAGGTTTTCATTCGCCACACCCAGCAGGATGCACCATGTCGTGCGGTTCAATCCGGCCAGTCGCAGCCTTTCGTCCAGACGCCTTTCCTGAAGCCGCGCGGCCAGGGACAGGTGATAACCGAGTGAGCGCTGCAGCCGGTAGGGTGGGTCGGGTAAAATCGGTAGGTCTGGCATGGCGCGACAGGGCCGCACCCGAAGGCGCTTGTCAAGCTGTCGCAAGGTCCCGCATCATGGTAACAGTGAGGATCGGGGCGCGCATGGAACTGGACGGCATTCTTTTCGACAAGGACGGCACGCTGTTCGATTTCGGGGCGACCTGGAACATCTGGGCGGCTGATCTGATCCATGAACTTGCAGATGGGAATGCCGGGGTGGCGAAGCGGATTGCCCTGGCCGCCGATTTCGACCTGGTGAGAGAGGAATTCCACCCCTCAAGCCCGATCATCGCGGGCACCAACCGCGAAGCCGCCGAATGTATCGCCCGTGCCTTGCCGGACCGCGACGTGGAGGAACTGGAATCCCTCATGACCCTGCGTGCCGCGGCCGCCCCACTGGCGCCGCCCGTCGATCTAGGGCCGTTTCTCGATGGCCTGCTGACCAGGGGTCTGAAGTTGGGAGTGATGACGAACGACAGCGAATACGCGGCTCGCGCGCACCTGAATTCGGCGGGGATTTTGCAACGATTCCTCTATATTGCCGGGTTCGATAGTGGCCATGGCGCAAAGCCTGCGCCGGGTCCGTTGCTGGCCTTTGCCAGATTGCTCGATCTGCGCCCCGACAGGGTCGCCATGGTCGGGGACAGCACGCATGATCTGATCGCGGGGCGGGCTGCCGGCATGGCCACGATTGCCGTGCTGACCGGACCGGCGCGCGCGGAGGAACTGGCCCCTTTTGCCGATGTTGTGCTGCCCGATATCGGACATATCCCGGATTGGTTGGGGCGCGAGACGGTGCCACAGTAGCACGATTGGCCGCGCTTCAGTGATCGGGGCGGCGGGTTCACTGTCACGGTTCGCAAGCCGAGCCTCGTCAACTCGCGGATGTTGAGGCAATCTTAACCTGTCGCTGCCATACGATGGGCAAAAGATATTCCTTGAGAAGGCTGCGAAACCGAGGCGGGTCGCGGTCAGGGGTGACGCGACGATGCATGGACTGATGTTGAGGGCGATCCAGACGTTCGCGCAAGAAACCTATGGAATGCCGGTCTGGGACCGTGTCACGCGCCGTGCGGCGGCAGGGATTGCGCAGTTCGAGGCGATGCTGGTCTATCAGGACGATTTGGCTGACCGCATTCTCGACGCCCTAACCGCAGAAGTAGGCAGCCCGCGCGCAACCCTGCTCGAAGATATCGGCGTCTATCTCGTCTCGGCCCCCAGGGTGGAACGCCTGCGCCGTTTGATGCGCTTTGCTGGCCTATCCTACGAGGACTTCCTGCACTCGTTGGAAGATCTGCCTGGTCGCGCGCGCCTCGCCGTCGCGGACCTGGTGCTGCCCCGGCTCGAACTACGATCACTCGCAGGGGCGCGCTACATTCTCAGCGTCGAGGGCACCTTTGCTGGCTTCAGCTATGTGATGACCGGGGTATTGCGCGCGATGGCGGATGATTACGGCGCGCTCGTCACGCTGGATCATCGTGGTCTTCGTCAGGGCCGCGAAGAGATCGAGATCACGCTGGTGGATCTCTCCTTTGCCCGTGGCCGCAGTTTCGAGCTGGGCGCAGGTGCGGCATGACCCCGGACCAGCGCGACGATGTGATCCTGGCGTTGGACACGCTGTGCCCGATGCATTGTCTGATCGATCCGAAGGGCGAGATCACGCATGTCGGTCCGACCTTGCAAAAGCTGCGCCCACGGGACCCGATGCCCGGGATGGCATTCCTGGATCTTTTCCAGATGACCTACCCGCGTGCGGTCCATGCGATGCAGGACCTGCGGGCGGTGGCAGGTCGCCAAATCCGCCTGCGACTGCATTTCAGGGACCTGCCGCGGACGGGTCTACAGGGCGTTCTGGTGCCGCACGGGCAGGGCGGGGCGCTGGTGAACCTCGCGTTTGGTATATCGATTCTGGATGCGGTAAAGGAATACGCGCTGACGAGTTCCGATTTCGCCGCGACCGACCCGACGGTCGAAATGCTCTTTCTGGTGGAGGCAAAGTCAGCCGCGATGGAGGCCTCTCGCGATCTGACCCGGCAGTTGCAAACGGCCAAGATTGCGGCAGAGGAACAGGCCTTCACCGACACCCTGACCGGATTGAAGAACCGTCGCGCGCTGGATCATATCCTGCACCGTTTGATCGAGGCCGGACAGATCTTTGCGCTGATGCACCTCGACCTCGACTATTTCAAGGCGGTCAATGACACGCTTGGCCACGCCGCCGGCGATCATGTGCTGGAACGGGTCGCGCGTATTCTGATCGCCGAAACCCGGACCGAGGATATCGTCGCCCGCGTCGGGGGCGATGAATTCGTGCTTATCTTTGCACAGCCTTGCGATCTGCAAAGCGTCGACTCCATCGCCCAGCGTCTGATCCAGCGCCTCGAAAAGCCGATCCAGTGGGAAGGGGAGGTCTGTCGCGTTTCCGCCTCGCTCGGCACAGTGCTGTCGCTGGATTATGCTCCCCCGACCGCCCGAGGTCTGCTCGCAGATGCCGATCGCGCGCTCTACGATGCTAAGCGGACCGGCCGCGGCCGCCACAGCTTCCACCATGAGCTGGCTGGCCAGCGGGGAGCGACTTCGGCGCCGCGACTGTTGAAAGGAAAGGAGCAATGCGCGACGTCGCGATAGTTTGAAACGTAGCGAAAGCCATTTTCGGACAGGGATAGAGAGAGCATTTGGATATCTGACCCTTTCATTTCGTGCCCGCCTTTGTGCTGCGCGCTGAACGGCTGGGGCTCGGCTTGGTTCGCTCCGCAGGAGTCGTCCGCATGGGTTTCACGGTCCACCAGGGGGTAATTCTCAACCGTTCAACCTCAACCCACAAAGGGTCAGAACCGGCGTGTGAGCCCCACCGAGGCGGAGAGTTCATCGTAGCTGTAGATCACGATATTGGAAGTTCTCTTAGTGTATTGCACTTCAAGTTCCGGCGTGAAGCCGTTGATCTGCAACTTGGAATGCGACGCACGAAGGGTTGCGCGCGTCTGGCGATCATATCGGGTTTTTGCAAATAGCGGCGCGGCGGCGTCATAGGCGGTGCCACGGTAGCTCGCGGTCAGGCCCATGCGCATCCCGCCTGTCAGCATCATCGTCGCGCCGATCCCGGCCTCCAGCGCAGTTGAACTGGCGCTGGCAAGCGCGGCGTCGGTGCGTTCCGCGCGCAGCAACCCGTTCAAGTGGAGCTGCGGCGATAGCGCATAGGTGTAGGACAAAAGCCCCGTCCCCTGATGACCGTCAAGGCCCGGCGACCTGTCGTGGATCACCCGGTCCAGCATGGCGATCAAGTCCAGACGGCTGCGCTGCGTCGGAAAGGCGGTCATTGCAAAAGCCAACCCAGGCCCTTGGGAATAAGGCTTTTCGTCGATCCATCGGCGGCTGAACGTCACGCCCCCTTCGATGCTGAGTGAAGGCGTGACATCGAACACCAGTGTCGTTTCCGCCCGCAATTTGACATCCGTCGGCACGGATTTGCTGTAATAGCGCGCCTCCGCCGAGAGCCCCGTTCTTAGTCGGGTGCGCGGACCGATCCGGGGGGCAAAAGTCAGCCCGGCCTGTACTTGCAGCCCCTTGGCCGCTTGCTTGCGCGCCGTCGGGTTGATGACGAAATTCGTGCCCAGCAGCGTAATGGTCTGGGCCGAAGTGCGCTGCGCCGCATTGGACGAATTGATCGCGGAAAACGACAGCCGCCCGCTCCAGTCGCTTTTGTTTGTGATCGCGCCCAGCCCGGCGGCGGCGCGGGTGCGGTCTGCCTCGGTCTCCGCCGCCAGACGGCTTTCCTCCAGATGAAGTTTCGCGCGTTCGGTCTGGCCGAGGGCCGTTAGCGTTTCGCCCAGGGCAATGCGGAATCGCGGGATGTCGGGGCGGCGCGCGACCAGGTCTTCCAGCAGGGGCAGCGCGTCGTCGTGGCGACCCAGCTGTCGCAGGATGACCGCACGGGCCCATGTCTTTTGCTCTCTGCTGGCGGCTTCGGTGGGCGACCAGTTCTGCAATACGCGCAGGGCCTCTTCGTAGCGCGCCGCAGCGGCGAGTGTGGTGGCGGTGGCATAAGGGCTCTGTGTTTGCGCCCTGGCCGTCTGCGCGAATAGCCCGACGAAAAAGGCCAAAAGCGCCAAAATCCAAAGCCAGCGCCAAGTGAGGCGCTGGCCGGGGCAGCCCAGATTATTTGAAAATGCGTTGGTCATGAAACGGACTGCTAGCCAATCCGGGCGACTCACGTCCGCCCGAATGGTGTGGCGTTATTGCGTGGCGTAAAAGTCACCGGCCGCGATCAGGTCAGATCGTATCCCGCCTGATCGGAAGCCCTGTAGCGATGCCGGGCCCGAGATGGCTTGCCCGCCGCTGCCAAAAAAGCCGCCGCCAAGCGACATCAGCACTGTTGTCGGCGTGCCATCGTTGTCTACCTCACCTGAAAGTTGGATCATGGTGGAGCCGGTCGAAACCGTGGTCGAGCCGCCGGTCGGCAGGTTAATTGTGTTGGAGGTGCGGCCGATGGCGCTGGTCAGGCTCTTGGCTTCGGCCTTCGCGACGGTGAGGTCTCCGGCGATCGCGAAATCATTTTTGTTGAGCGTTCCGCGGAAATTGTCGGCTTTGCCGCTCCATGGGTTACCGGCCTGACCGTCTGTCCAATCCGCCGTCAGCTCGAGGTCTGCCAGCACTTCGCCGACGATCGCGCCGCCGTTGGTTTCGCGCAGATCCATGCGGCTGGCGCCATTATAGGTTGCCTTGAGAGATGTCGGCATGTCCGAGGTTGGGATCAGATCCTGAACCGCCTTGAGGTTCGCTGCGTAGTTGCCGGACGTCACCGCCCCGCCGGCCGCAGTTCCGCCACCACCACCGCCACCAGAAGCGACGTTGCATCCCGCGAGGGCGACACCGGCAGAAGCGATGAGTGCGAATTTGGTAAGTGAATAACTGTTCACGTTTATGTCTCCGAAAAAATTAGTTTCCCCAGCGGCACTTTGATCGCTTTGCTTCGCGCCTGCGCCCCCCTATTCAGGGGGGAAGACAGGCGTTGATCGAAATGAATTTTGCTTTCAAGATCGCTTGCAGAGCTTGAAGCGATTTTTAGACATGCAAGACATTCATTCCCGACGGTTCATTAGATTGCCGTTCTGGCTATCCACCGCATTGGCGATCCTGTCATCGGTGCTGGTCCTGACCCTCGCCTTGACTCAGCCGTGGCTGGGTCTGGATCTCACCGTGCAGGACGGTGGGGTCGTCGTCGAAAGCGTCAGCCGTGATGCACCGACTGCAGGCGCATTGCAGCCCGGCGACCAGGTCCTTTCCATCGCACCATCGGGCGGGACGGCCATCGCGCTTCATCCTCGCGATCTGATGGAAGAACCCGACGGTTTGCCTCTGATCGCCGATATGCGAGCGTTGTTTGCCAAGCTCGGCGACATGAACGATGCATTGCGCGCCGGTCCGGTGGATCTGGTCCTTGCCCGCGATGGGGTTGAGCGTCAGGTCAGCGTCACGGCGGCCAGCGACCGGCCCTTGCGCGATCTGCCCGTGGTCTTCTGGGTGCAACTGGTGGTCGGAATGACGGCCGCGATCCTGTGCGGTTGGGTCCTGTCGGTGCGCAGCCGGGAAGCGGCGGCGATGTTTCTCGTGGTGTCCGGTGTGGGGCTGCTGGTTTCATCGCATGCGGCGGCGCTCTATTCGATACGGGAGTTGAGCATGCCGGAGGGGGTCTTCGCGCTTGCCTCCTCGCTCAACAGTGTTGGATCGCTGACCTTCGGGATCGGTATGATCAGCATGTTCCTCGTCTATCCTCGGCGTTACTTGCCGGTCTGGGCGCCGGTGCCTGTCTTCGTGGTGTTCGGGACCTGGGCCCTGCTCAGCTTCCTGCGGGTGCTGGAGACTCCGACCGCCTCTGTACACCTGCCGATCCTGGTCGAGATGATCTGCATCGTGATCGCCGCCGTCGGTCAATTCTTTGCCACGCGCGGACGGCCTCGCGATCGCGCGGTGCTGCGCTGGTTCGGCCTGTCGGTGGTGATCGGGGCGGGTGGGTTCGTCAGCCTGATCGCAGTTCCTCAGGCCGTTGGATTCGCGCCGCAGATCAGCCAGGGATACGCGTTCGCCCTGTTCCTCATCATTTACGTCGGCCTGGTCCTCGGGGTTGCACGCTACCGCCTGTTCGATCTGGAATTCTGGGCATTCCGGGCCTTGTTCTACGCGGGTGGCGTGGCGCTGTTATTCCTGTTCGACGGAGTGTTGATCTATACGGTCGCCCTGGATCGCTTGCCGGCCTTTTCGCTCTCCCTGTTGCTGGTGGCGTTCATCTATCTGCCCATGCGCGATCATCTGGCGCGTGTGCTCAGCGGGCGACGGTATCTGTCGACATCGGAATTGTTCGACATGGTGTCCGACGTTGCACTGGCCCCCACCACAGACCTGCGGCGCGACCGTTACAAAGACCTGCTGATGGAATTGTTCCAGCCGATCCGCATCGAATCCGCGCCCGAGCCCGTATCGCAGCCGGTTCTGGAGTCTGGCGGGGATGCGATGGACGTGCCCGGCCTCGACGGGACCGGCGATCTGCGGATGTTCTGGCCGCATCGGGGGCGGCGCCTGTTCTCGTTGCGCGACGTACAGCGGGTCGCGGCGGTGGTGCAAATGGCGGCGCAATTCATCGAACGCCGGCGAGCCTATGAGGCGGGCGCGGAGGAAGAACGTCAGCGTATCAATCGCGACATGCATGACAACATCGGGGTGCAACTCCTCGGTGCGCTCCACTCAAGCGAAATAATCCGCAAGAACGAGTTGATCCGTCAAACCCTGACCGACTTGCGCGAGACGGTTTCCAATCCCGGCGGTGAGCCGATTCACCTGAAGACCCTGCTGGGCGATATGCGGGCGGAGATGTCGGAACACCTCGCTTCGGCCGATATCCAGTTGCGTTGGGAGGAGGACGACCTGCCGGATGTGACGCTGCAACCGCTGGTCATCAATTCGATCCGGTCGATCCTGCGCGAAGGGGTCGGAAACATCTTGCGGCATGCGCAGGCCGACACAGCCGAGGTTTCGTTTACCACAAAGCCCGGCCCCGATCAGGGTCAGTTGATCATGACCATCCGCGACAATGGCACCACGCCAGTTGTCCTGCCGCTGGCTGCCGCCAAGCCAGGCAGTGGGAATGGTTTGCGCAATATCCGGGCGCGCACCGAGGCACGCGGCGGCAGCTTTTCGTTCGAGCGGGTGGAGACGGGGCCTGGGTCCATCTTGCGTGCCGCGCTGCCGCTTTTGACGCAGGAGACGCGTCACGATCTGAGGGAAGCGAGCGAATGACCCGAGGGGGATGGCATGCGCGTACTCATCCTTGAGGATATCGCCGAGACACGCGACTGGCTTCAGGGCATTATCACCAGCGCGTTCGGCGTCGCGGATGTGGAGGTCGCAGGCATGATCCGCGACGCCCGGCAATTGATCGAGACGCCCGGTGACTTTGACCTCGCATTGCTGGACCTGGGCCTGCCGGATGGATCGGGACTGGACATCCTGCGGCGTCTCAAATCAGTTTCGCCGGGAACGCGCTGCGTGGTGACAACGGTGATGGGAGACGACACCACGGTTGTCGCGGCCCTCTCTGCCGGAGCGGATGGCTACTTGCTAAAGGAAAACCCCGGCACGATCCTCATCCGGCAGTTGCAGCAGATTTCCGACGGAATCCCGGCGCTGTCGCCGCCGATCGCCCGACGCATCATGGAACATTTTCGCCTGACCGGCCCGGCTGTCGAGGACGACGCCCGTCTGACGGACCGCGAGGCCGAGGTGCTGGGCCTGATCGGGCGAGGCTTGCGCAACGCCGAGGTCGCACGCGAACTCAGAATCGCGGAATCCACCGTCGCGGGCTATATCAAGGGTGTTTACCGCAAACTGGGGATTTCCACGCGCGCCGAAGCTGCCTGGCATGCCAATAGGCTGGGCCTCTCATATCGGTGATCCCCGTCTCAGGTCGCGTGGGCATCCGATTTGGTAAAGAGCGACGACGCGACTTTGACGAGGGGGATCAAGGCGCCCCCCACGATCAACCCGATGATTCCGTCGATAAAGGCCGTTACCCCCCATTCCAGCGCACTGGCCAGATCACCGGTGTTCTCGGCCACGCCGACCGCAAAGTGGTGGATCGCGTCGTAAGGCGCATGCCAGCCCAATTCGGCGGCACCGTGCACAAGGATCGAGCCGCCCACCCAGATCATCGCAGCCGTCCCGACGATGATCAGAATCTGCATGAAGGTCGGCATGGCGCGAACGATGAAGTTACCCAGGGCGCGGGTCGCGCCGAAACGACCGCGTGCCGCCATGGCGAGGCCCACATCGTCCGCCTTCACGATCAAGGCGACCGCGCCATAGACCGCGAGCGTGATCAGGATCCCGGCGACTGCGAAAACCGAGGCTTCGATCCAGAGAGACTGCCCCTCGGGCAGGGCCGACAAGATGATGGTCATAATTTCGGCTGACAGAATGAAATCGGTCTTGATGGCGCCCTTGACCTTCTGTTCTTCCAGATGGGCGCCGGTTTCCAGTTTCTTACCAACGGCTTCGGCTTGATCATGGTGGGCGGGGCTGATGACGTGCCAGACCTTTTCCGCCCCCTCAAAGCACAGGTAGCACCCGCCGAGCATCAACAGCGGATAGATCAGGATCGGCGCGAATGCCGAGAGCAACATGGCGATCGGGAGCAGGATCACCAGTTTGTTGAACAGGGAACCGCGCGCGATCTTCCACACGATCGGCAACTCACGCTTGGCCTCGAAACCATGGACGTACTTGGGCGAAACCGCCGCATCGTCGATGACGGCCCCTGCCGCCTTGCCTGATGCCTTGACCGCCTGCCCGATGACGTCATCCATCGAGGCCGCCGCGACCTTTGCGATGGCCGCTACATCGTCGAGAAGCGCGAGTAATCCGCTCATTCTGCCGTTATCCTTTTTTCCTGCCGCATTCACGGTCCGGGTCGGTTCCAACATAGAGCATTTGCGCCGAACGGGAAGGGGAGGAGGTGGTCCCATGGTCCTGAGGTATTCGGCGTGCGGTTGTTTGTTAAGCTGCCGCTTTGGTGCTCCGGGTCGTGTCTTTTGGCAGAGTGTTCAGGCTGGGTGAGGTCTCCTCGCCCCATTTCCCTGTTGGTGTAAGGTGGTGCATTGAGCGCGACTGCCAATGATTGACAGTTGTCGGATTTTGCGCTTCTCAGTTAAATTTTTGGGGATGAATCTAAAATTTCGAGCGGCTTTGTGAAACTACTCGCTAAAAGGTACTGGCCATTCGCACTCTATAATACCATGAACCACGGCCCTGACCCGGGATCGAACAGCGGCATTGACCGAACCGTCGCTTGCCCGGACTTGGCGCGATGGGGCCATGCGGATACTGATAGACCCTATTGAGAAAAAATGGATGGTCCGATGCGCCAATTCTGCCTATGCGTCCTTTTCCTGATCTGTGCCACCTCCGGTGCCTTGGCGCAGGAGGGGCGGCTGTCCTACCTCGGGAGCGGCCGTCTCTTCGTCAACGATATGATCGGGGACGGTGACGATCGCTGGCGCACCGGCTCGATCTCGGTCAGCCACGTCTTTGGGCCCGGCTGGCGCGGTCAATTGCCAGAGCGTCCGGGTGAGATCATTGAGGTCCGCGTGATGGGAGAGGTGATCGCGCCGTACCGGCTGAACAGGCGGAACGCAGGGGATCGCCCCTTTGCCGGCTCATGGTCGCTTGGCGCGCATAGCCACTTCCAGCGCGGCGGCTGGCAGATGTCGCTGGGTGCCGATGCGGTTATCACCGGGCCGCAGACGGGCCTCGCGAACCTGCAGCAGTTTCTGCATCGGACCGTCGGCTTTGATCACAAGGCCTCGCCCAGCGTTCTGGCCGGTCAGATTCCCAATGGCATTCATGCCGCAGGCGTCTTTGAGACGGGTCGGGACTATGCCGTCGGGCGCGCGATCCTGCGCCCCTTTGTCGAGGCGCGCGCCGGGGTCGAGGATTTGGCCCGCGTCGGTTTCGACCTCACCTTCGGTTCTGTCGGGCGGCGCGAGTTGATGATCCGCGACACCGTGACCGGGATCAGATATCGCACCATCGGAGCCAGCGAAAAGGGTCATTCCCTCGTTCTGGGGGCCGATGCGGCAAAGGTCTGGCACAGCATCTATCTGCCGTCCGGGCGCAATCAAATCACCGATCTACGCTATCGCGCCCGCGCGGGCCTGCACTGGCAGGGCAACCGGTGGCGTCAGTTCTTTGGCCTGACATGGCTGGGGCCTGAGTTTGTCGGACAACGTAGCGGACAGGTCGTCGGCGCGGTTCGTTTCGATTACCGGTTCTGAGCCCACCGCATCGTGCGTGAGATCCCGTACGGGCTTTCAACACAGGCTTTCGGGCTCTGACTGACTGTGCTACCTTGGGCGCAATTCGACCGGTCGCAAAAGACCGGCATGAGGATTGAGGCATAATCCCGAACCGGGAAGGCAGAGAGCAGGCATGAAAGCGGGCTTCAAGGGCACGTACGTCATTTCATTATCGCAGGTTGAGCTGGACGGCGCGCGAAACGCTGCGCCGCAAGCGTTGCGGGTCGGGTCCACATGGTCATGGTCGGGCGAGGCTATTCGCGTCGACGGCCCCAATGACGTGCTGCGGCTGGATCAGGCGGAAACGGAAAAGACCTTGCGCAGGCGGGCCGCGCGCAAGGTGCGTCGCCTTGTCGGCGCGGCGCTCGACCCGGCGGCCTTTGACGCGGGTGACAAGGTGCAGGTGCAAACCGACGACCCGCTGATGGACGGGGGCTTTGTGCTGACCGACGGGCGCAACAGCTTTACCGCGACGATCGTGGAGGTCGAGGGGGCCGCGCCCTTGCTGATGTTCCTCGACGAGCTGCCGCCAAAGGGGCGAGATCTCTGGGTTGTTGATGTACGCAATGATCAGCCCCGTCTGGCACCGAACCAACCTGCTGCGGGTGGCGTGATCTGTTTCACGCCCGGTACGCGGATCGCGACACCCTACGGCGCAACCCCGGTGGAACAGTTGCGCGAAGGCGACAAGGTGCTGACCAAGGACAACGGGCCGCAGGAAATCTGGTGGTCCGGTGCGCGGCGCATGACGGGCGCGCGGTTATACGCGATGCCGCATCTGCGCCCGATCCGTATCCGCGCCGGCGCTTTCGGAATTCAGCGCCCCGACGATGAGTTGCTCGTTTCGCCCGAGCACCGGATGTTGGTGAAAGGGTCCGCCGCGCGCGCTTTGTTCAACACCCCCGAGGTGCTCGTCGCTGCACGCGATCTGGTGAATGGCAGGACGATCATGCAGGACACGCAGCTGCGCGAGGTTACCTACATCCATCTCCTGCTCGAATCCCACCAGGTGATCTGGGCCAACAACGTGGAAACCGAAAGCTTCCATCCCGCCAATGCCACACTGGCCGCCCTGGACGACCACGACCGCGCGCGCCTGCTGGAGGGCTTGCCCGATCTGCGCGCCGACCTCCATTCCTATGGCGGTTACGCCCGCCGGAACCTGAGTAAAGCCGAGACGGCGATCCTGATGCACAAGGCGGCTTAGGCCGGCGGCGCGTCATCCCGTCTACGCTGCAGGATGCACATCTGCCGCCTTCCCGCGTTCTGCCGGTTGACTCCGTCCCGACCGCGCGTATAAGCGCCCCTTCATTGGTGTTGGTGGTCCCCGCGAGGGGAAGCCTGTCAGGGGTCAGACCCAGAGGACAACGCCCTTCATAGTCGCCCCGGTGCTCAACCGCCGTGGCGTCGATCCAAAGAAGGAGATCAGCCGTGACCAAACGCACGTCTGCCAAGTACAAAATTGACCGCCGGATGGGTGAAAACATCTGGGGTCGTCCGAAATCCCCCGTCAACCGCCGCGAATACGGCCCCGGCCAGCACGGTCAGCGCCGCAAGGGCAAAATGTCCGACTTTGGCCTGCAGTTGCGCGCCAAGCAGAAGCTGAAAGGCTACTACGGCGATCTGACCGAAAAGCAGTTCAAGCGGATCTATTCCGAAGCGGCCCGTGTTAAAGGCGACACCGGCGAAAACCTCGTTGGCCTGCTGGAGCGCCGTCTCGATGCCGTCGTTTACCGCGCCAAATTCGTGGCGACAGTCTTTGCCGCGCGTCAGTTCGTGAACCACGGCCACGTTCTGGTCAACGGCAAGCGCGTCAACATCCCCTCCTACCGTGTGAAGGAAGGCGACGTCGTCGAAGTCCGCGAGAAGTCCAAGCAGATCGCTGTCCTTCTCGAAGCGACCCAACTGGCCGAGCGTGACGTGCCCGACTACATCGACGCAGACCACTCCAAGATGAAAGCGACCTTTGTTCGCACCCCGGCGCTGAGCGATATTCCCTACGCCGTCATCATGGAACCGCACCTCGTCATCGAATATTACGCCCAGAACTGATCCTTCCGGATCGTTCAATGGGTTGGAGGCCGCGCCATCGGGTGCGGCCTTTTTCCGTTTACCGCTCTCTCCTTGCGCGCCGGAGCCTTGGGGTCGCGCGCAGCCTCAGCCTTCGAACCGGCCCTTGTCCTGTATTGACCGCCGTCCGGACGACTGGGCCATGATGCGGCGACCTCCTTGCAACGGTGGTGACCCGGCGCACTCGCCGCTCTGGCCTTGGCGGCACGGCCAAGCTATGAGGGCCGGGGTACACAGGTGGAACAACCATGACCGAACAGATCAAGCCGCAGCCCGGCATCATGGATATTGCTCTCTACATCGGCGGAGCGTCGCATGTTGCGGGGATCAGCGAGGCGGTGAAACTCTCTTCGAACGAAAATCCCTATGGCGCGGGTGAGCCTGCGCGCGAGGCTTACCTGCGCGCCGGGCATGACCTGCACCGCTATCCCTCGACCGATCACACCTCACTGCGGGTGGCGATAGGCGCACAATATAACCTCGACCCCGATTGCATCATTTGCGGCGTCGGTTCGGACGAGATCCTGACGCTGGTGGCGCAGGCCTACGCCGGGCAGGGCGACGAAATTATATATACCGAGCACGGCTTTACCCTCTATCCGATCATCGCGCAGATGGCCGGCGCCACCCCGATCAAGGTAGCGGAGCGTGAGCGTGTGGTCGATGTGGACGCGATCCTCGCCGCCTGCACGGAGCGCACGCGACTGGTCTATGTCGCCAATCCCAACAACCCGACCGGCAGCATGATCGGCGGAAACGAGATCGCGCGCCTTGCCGCCGGATTGCCATCGCAGGCGATCCTCGTGCTGGATGGGGCCTATACGGAATATGTCGATGGCTACGACGGCGGCGCCAAACTGGTGCAGAGCCGGTCCAACGTCTTGATGACGCGCACTTTCTCCAAGATTTACGGGCTGGGTGGGTTGCGGATCGGTTGGGGCTACGCGCCGCGGGAAATCATCGACGTGCTGAACCGGGTTCGACAGCCCTTCAACCTCAGCAACACGCAGCTCGCCGTGGCCGAAGCAGCGGTCAAGGATCAGGCGCATGTCACCAAATCGCGCGAGGCCAACACACGCCTCCGTGCCTGGATGGCCGAGGCGTTGGCCGAACATGGGGTGCCTTCCGATACCTCCTGCGCGAATTTCATCCTTGCAAGGTTCGCCAGCGCGGAGGAGGCCGCCGAAGCGGACGCCTACCTCAAATCGCAGGGGCTGATCGTGCGTCAGGTCACCAGCTACGGATTGCCCCGATGCCTTCGGATCACCGTCGGGGACGAAAGCGCATGCCGCCGCGTTGCCCATGCCATCGGCCAGTTCAAGGGCGGCGCACGATGAGCCAGGTCTACGGTCGCGTCGCCTTGATCGGTCTTGGGCTGATCGCCTCGTCCATGTTCTGGGCGATCAAGCGGGGCGGACTGGTCGGCGAGGTCACCGGCTATGCTCGGTCCGAGGAGACGCGCGCGACCGCGCGGCGGATCGGCCTGTGCGACCGTGTGTGCGACACGCTGGAAGACGCGGTGAAGGACGCCGACCTCGTCGTGCTTTGCGTTCCCGTCGGCGCGATGGAAGCCGTCGCGCGCCAGATGGCCGGATCGTTGAAACCGGGCGCGACCGTGTCCGACGTCGGCTCGGTCAAGCGCGCGGTGATCGAGGCGGTCGGCCCGCATATCCCCGAAGGCGTGCATTTCGTTCCCGCACATCCACTGGCGGGGACAGAGCATTCCGGCCCGGAGTCCGGCTTTGCGGAGCTGTTCGACAACCGCTGGTCCCTGATCGTGCCGTCGGGCGATCCGGATGCCGGCGCGGTTGCGGATCTGCGTGCTCTTTGGGAAGGCATGGGCGCAAACGTGGACGTCATGGACCCGGATCACCACGATCTGGTCCTCGCCGTCACCTCGCATACCCCGCATCTCATCGCTTACACGATGGTCGGGGTGGCCGATGACCTGCGCCGCGTGACGGATAGCGAAGTCATCAAGTATTCTGCCGCGGGTTTTCGCGACTTCACCCGGATCGCGGCGTCGGATCCGACGATGTGGCGCGACGTCTTCCTGACGAACAAGGACGCGACGCTGGAAATCCTCGGGCGGTTCACCGAGGAGCTCTTCGCCCTCCAGCGGGCCATTCGCACCGGCGACGGCGATCTGTTGCACGATTATTTCACCCGAACCCGCGGAATCCGGCGTGGTATCCTTGACGCCGGTCAGGATGTCGATGCGCCGAATTTCGGTCGCAGCACAAAGGCCAAGTAGATGCGTGGGGGGGCGTTTCTCCTCTGTCTTGTGATCGCCGGAAGCGCGCTCGCCGAGCCGCCCCGCACATCCCTGCGTCCTGTTGCGCGCGGCGACAGCGTCGGGCGTGCACTGGTCGGCGTTCAACCCGAGGTCGTGCGCCCGGTGCAGGTCGTTCCCTCTCCCCAGACCTACGGTGCCCCTGTCGAGGCCGCGCCGAAAAAGCGATGGCGCCTGTTCGGTGCACTGCGCCCCAAACAGCGCAGTCCCCAAATCGAAAAGCAGGGGCGCGCCAAGGCCGCGGCCCGCGCTGCAGGCGCGGTTTGCAGCGATCCCGGCATTCAGGGGGTCGCAATCGGTCGGGTGCCGGCAGCAATTGCCGGCTGCGGTGTCGATGAAGCAGTGCGCGTCAGTTCGATCAGCGGCGTTGCCTTGTCGAGCCATGCGGTGATGGACTGCATTACAGCCAAGTCATTCAAACATTGGGTCGATAACGGGTTGAAGCCGGCGGTCAAGACGCGCGGTGGCGGTGTCGCCCGCATCCGGGTGGCCGCCCATTATGCCTGCCGGACGCGCAACAATCAGCCGGGGGCCAGGATCTCGGAACACGGGCGAGGGCGGGCGATTGACATCTCGGGCTTTACCCTGCGCGACGGTAGTAAGATTTCGGTCCTGACGGGATGGCGGACAAAGCGGGACTCCGCGATCCTGCGCCGCATGCATGCTGCTGCCTGCGGACCGTTCGGCACGGTTCTCGGGCCGGATTCCAACCGCTACCATGCCGACCACTTCCACTTTGATACCGCACGGTATCGGTCGGGAAGTTATTGCCGTTAACGCAATCGAAAGATCGGGGCCGGACCGAGAGGCACGAAACCGAGAAACATCTTACCATCCTTCAGCGTCAGCGCGATATCCAGGGAGTTCGGGTTTCCCGAGGCGTTGGCGCCCATGCCGAGCATGGTTTCCGCCGCCTGGGCCGCGCCTTCGGGGATCGCGCCGGATTTGGCCGCGATGGCCAGCATCTCGCGCCAGTTCACCGCCTGCACGTCCAGCTTGCCGCTCGCGCGCCCAGACCCGTCGATGTCCAGCGCGCCGGTCGCCTGAAACTCCATCACGCCCCAGATAGCCTTGAGGTTGGAAAGGTCGATGTGACGGGGCTGCGGGCGGGCGCTTTCCAGCGCGGTCCTGTCCCAGGGTTTGTCGAATGTGACCTCGGCGTCGAGCCGTGCCAGTTGCATCACCTCGGGCAGGGCGTCCGTGCCGACGAGGTTGCGCAGCATCGGCGCGGGCGGGGTCAGATCGGTCGCCTCCGCCCCCAGCCGGTAGCTTGTCTCGCCGGTGCGCTGCGCCGCCAGGTGAAGGTCCTGCAAAGCGCCACTCGTGTCGCCCGTCAGCCGAAGGGCGTCACCGTCCAGCACGGCGCGTTCCAGTTCCAGCGCGGTGCCCGCTTTCAGGCGCAGCGAGGCGCGAAGCCTCTCGCTTTGCAGCGACACCTTATCGGTCGGCGTGGCGATCAACATATCGTGTGGCCAGACAGCGATGACGTGGTTCGGCCGATAAGACAGCGCGAGAATCTGGAAGAGCGGCAGGTCCAGTGCCAAGCCGCTGGCCGGGTCCGCCAGTTGCAGATCGCGCCAGGTGGCGTCGAACCTGTTCGGGTAGCCGCGCAAGGCGAAATCCGCGTATTCCGCCTGCCAGCCCTCAGCCTGACGCGCCTGAAACCAGCGGTCAAAAGCCGTGCGGGCGCCGGACGCGCCGACGAACCAATATCCGGACCACAGGGCTGCGGCCGCGACGATCACAATCAGCAGACGTTTCAAGCGCTGCCCCTTTTTCCTGCCTCTTCCCCGTGGTTATAGAGTGACAGAAGGAAAGGACCAGCCACATGTCGACCTGGGTCTTTGGATACGGATCACTGATATGGAACCCCGAGTTCACGCCGGCGGACCGCTGCGTCGCCACCCTGCGCGGCTACCGGCGGTCATTCTGCATGTCGTCGATCCACCATCGCGGCAGCGAGGCAGAGCCGGGATTGGTGCTGGCGCTTGACGCCGCCGAAGGAGCGACCTGTGAGGGCGTCGCGTTTCAGCTGCCCGAAGATTGCAGGGACAGGGTTCTGACAGCCTTGCGCGAACGGGAGCTCATCTCGACAGCTTACCGCGAAGAGGTTCTTCCCCTGCTCTTGAGCGACGGGCGCGCCGTGCAGGCGCTGGCCTATGTGGTCGACCGCGACCACAGGCAATACACCGGCGCCCTCAATCTCGCCGATCAGGCGGAAATCATCGCCCGCGCGCAGGGTGGCAAGGGGGCGAACCGCGATTATCTGTGGCAAACCGCGCAACATCTGAGCGAGTTGGGGATCGCGGATGCAGAGCTGGACCACCTGTCCGCATTGGTTCGGGGCCTTGTGGATAATCGCTTGGCTTGATGGAACAAAACACCTACCTTAGCAGACGAAATTAAGTGTCGGGAGCCGTCCGCATGGACCAGCCGGACCGCGAGGCCGAGCCGCAATTCTCACAACCCGTTCGTCAGGTGATCCTGATGTTGATCGCATCGGGCCTTGCTGTCGTGGCGGCTATCTTTGCCGCGCCCAGCGTTTTGCCGATCTTCCAGTCGAACCCCTATCTGAACGGCTTCATCGCTTTCGTGTTCCTCGGGGGTGTCGTGGCCTGTTTCTGGCAGGTCGGGCAGTTGATCGCCTCAGTCCGGTGGATCGAATCCTTCACGCGTGCGGATTCCGGGATCGAAATGGGCCGTGCGCCGCAATTGCTGGCACCCTTGGCGACCTTGCTGCGGGCGCGCTCCAAACGAATGCAGCTCTCTTCGACATCGACGTCATCGATCCTCGATTCGGTCTCCACCAGGATCGAAGAGGCGCGAGAGATCACGCGATACCTTGTCAGCCTGTTGATTTTCCTTGGTCTTCTGGGGACCTTCTATGGCCTGGCCACCACGGTTCCCGCTGTGGTCGACACGATCCGCAGCCTCACCCCGCAGGAGGGCGAGCAAAGTCTCGACGTATTCAACCGCTTGATGCAGGGGCTTGAGGCGCAGTTGGGCGGCATGGGCGTCGCCTTTGGCTCATCCCTCCTCGGGTTGACCGGATCGCTTGTCGTCGGACTGCTGGAGCTGTTTGCCGGGCACGGGCAGAACCGGTTCTACCGCGAGCTTGAGGAATGGCTGTCGACGATCACCCGCGTCGGTCTGTCGAGTGCCGAGGGCGAGGGCGGGGCGGATACGCACCTGCTGTCCGGCATCATCGACACGATGAATGAACAGATCGAATCCCTGCAATATATGTTCGCCCGATCGGATGAGAGCCGGGCGTTGACCGATGACAAGATGGGGCACCTGGTCAGTAGCGTGGAACGCCTGACCCATCGTCTGGGCGATCAAAGCGCGATGAACGACACCATGCTGCGGGTGGCGCAGGGGCAGGATTCGCTGATCCAGCACCTGCAACAGACCCAAGGCAGTGAGGCTGGTATCGATGCGGAAAGCCGGATGCGCCTGCGGTCGATCGACGTGCAGATGTTGCGTATCCTCGAAGAGATCTCCGCCGGGCGTCAGGAAACCATGGCCGAACTGCGCACCGACATCGCTGCCCTCGGGCGGACCCTGGTGAATGCGCCGGTGCGGCAGTCCAGACCGGGGGGCAACCCGCCGCCGCGCAAGCCGCCGGAGAGGGAGGGCTGATCCATGGCCCTTTCGCGCCGTTCGGGCAACCGATTCCAGGGGGCGATCTGGCCCGGCTATGTCGATGCCGTGACCGGCTTGCTGATGGTGCTGACCTTTGTGCTGACGATCTTCATGGTCGTGCAGTTCCTCCTGCGCGAGACGATCTCGGGGCAGGAAAGCGAGCTGGATGCGCTGAGTTCCGAAATCATGGATCTGTCGCAGGCGCTCGGCCTGGCGCGGGACCGTGCGGATGACTTGGAGGGGCAGCTTGGCGATACCTCCCGGTCGCTGGAAAATGCGCGCGCCGATCTGGCGGCACAATCCTCGCTCATCGCGTCGTTGACGCAGGAACGCGCGGCGCAGGATGACGCATTGCAGAGCGCCGAGGCACGGATCACGAATTTTGAATCGCAGGTCGCCGCCCTTCTGGCGCAGCGCAATGAGGCGCAGGGCACCGTCGCCGCGCTGACCGAGGAACGCGAGACCCTGCTGTCGGACAATGAGGCGCTGCAACTGGCGCTCGCGCAGGCCCGCGACGAGATCAACGTAGAGGCCGAAGCCGCCCGCCTTGCCGCCGCCAAGCGTGAGGCGCTGGAGGCGATGGTCGCCGATCTTGAGCGACGGTCGAGCGAAACCGAGGAGGCGCGCGGTGCCCTCGCCGCCCGTGTTGATGACCTCGAAGCCGCGCTGAGCGAGGAGGAGCAGTCCCGCCTTGCCGAGGCCGCCGCCGCCGAGGCGTTGCGTGCGAAGCTGGAGTCGGCGGATGCGGAACTGACCGCGATGACGCTCGCGCTGGAGGCGCAGCGCAAGGAGGCCGAAGAGACGCTGACCCTCCTCGCTGCGGCCGAAAATGCGAGCGAGGATCTGGACCTGCAACTGGCCGCTGCGCTGCTCAAGGCCGAAGAGGTCGAGACGGCGCTGTCCCTCTCCGAGGAACGCCTTGCCGATGCGGAACAGGGGCGCGAGGCCAGCTTTGGCCGCCTCACCCGATTGGAGGCCGACCTTGCCGCCGCGCTGACGCAAGTGGAAGATCGCGACGCGAAACTCGCCGAACTGGGCGCGCGGATCGGCGTGCTGGAAAAGGCGCTGTTGGATACGGAATCCGACCGCGACGCCCTGCAGACGCGCTATTCATCGGAACTGGCCGCGCTGAACACCGCGCTTGAGGATGCGCAGCGCGCCCGCGACACGGCAGATGCCCAAGCCGAAGTCGCCGCAGAGGCCGCGCAGGCGACCGAGGCCGAATTGCAGGCGCGTCTCGCCGAGGCAGAGGCCAGCGCCGCCGAAACCGAACAGACGTTGCGCAGCGAGTTGGATCGCGCCCGCGCCGAGCTTGGCGGTTGGATCAGCGAGATTGACGAGGTCGAATTGCGCATCGTCGCACTTGAGGCCGCACTCGCCCGGACCGAAAGCGAGAAGGCCGGCTTGCAGGATCGCCTGACCGGACTGCTGGACAGTGTCAGCGACACGGAGGCGTTGAAACAGGACAAGGCCTCGCTGGAGGCGGAGCTGGCGGACGCGCAGACCCGGGTGGAGGAAGGCGCGAACGAGATCGGATCGCTTGAGCAACGCATCGCCTCGCTCGAGGCGCTGATGGCGCGCACCACGTCGGAGCGGGACGCAGAGCGCGCCCGCACGCAAAGTGAGATGGCGGATCTGCGCGAACGTCTCGCCGCGGCGCTGGCCGCCGAGAAATCAGCCAAGGCCGAGAGCATCGACCGCGACGAGTTGAAACGCCAGTTGGCGGCGGCGCTCGCGGCCAAGGTTTCGGCCGAGCAGACCCTGCAAACCACGATGAACGAGGCCGAACAGCGCGCCGCCCTGCTCCGGCAAGCCAACCAGCAATTGGCGAGCGAGCAGGCAACATCGGCCGAGGCCGCGCGGCGCACCAGCCTTCTGAACCAGCAGGTCGCGCAGATGCGCAGTCAACTGGCGAGCCTTCAGGCGCTGCTTGACGACTACAAGGACCGGGATGCGTTGAACCAGGTGCAGATCCAATCGCTCGGCACCGACCTCAATCAGGCATTGGCGCAGAAGGCCGCCGAAGAGCGCAAGCGTCGTCTGCTGGAAGAAGCAGAGCGCAAGCGGCTGGAGAGGTACCAATCGGAATTCTTTGGTCAATTGCGCGACGTCTTTGCCGGCCAGCAGGGGGTGCAGATCGTCGGAGACCGTTTTGTCTTCTCGTCCGAAGTGCTGTTCGCCCCCGGTCAGGCGCTTCTGTCGGTGGCGGGGCAGGATCAGATCGCTTCGGTCGCGGCGACGCTGCGGTCCCTCGCTGACGAGATCCCCGACACGATCGATTGGGTTCTGCGCGTCGACGGGCACACCGATGACGTGCCGCTGTCGGGGCAGGGGCAGTTCCGCGACAATTGGGAGCTGAGCCAGGCGCGCGCCCTATCGGTGGTGCGCTACATGACCGATTTTCTTGGCTTCCCGCCGCAGCGTCTGTCGGCCAACGGGTTTGCCGAGTATCAACCGATCATGTCCGGCACATCCCCCGAAGCGCGCGCAGCGAACCGGCGGATAGAGTTGAAATTCACTGAACGGTGACGGGTGGACCGCCCACGGGCAGATAAGGAAAGCTATTGGACGGTGATGCTTACCATCTGGGCGGAGACCTCAGCCCCGTCACGGATCAGAGTGGCCGTCCCGCGATAGATACCCCTGGTTAAGGGCGCCTTTAGACGTTTGCCAGTGGCGCGAAAAAACTGCGCCTGATCCTTCTTGATCAGCAAGCGCTTGTCGATGAACCGCCCCTCGGGACCGTCGATGCGCAGGGAAAGGACATCCGCCTGACGACCGCCGAACGCATAGCCCCAGATCACCAAGGCTGGTGCGTCGGCTGCGATGTCGGTTTCTGCCGCGGTCCCGGCTTTGATCGCCGCATACTCCGGCACGCCGGTTGAAAAACCGGCGGAGAGGACAGCACCCGGTTGGTAGAGGATGTCGTCGATCCACATGGCGCGCGCACTCCCGCTGCCGCAGGCGTCGGGGTCGCCATCGGGGGTGAAGGGATCAACGGGCTGGCCGGCCCGGCGCACCGATATGTGCAGATGCGGAAACTGGGTTCGTCCGGACAGGCCGACCTGACCCAACGGTTCACCCGCATCTACCATCTGTCCGTTGCGGACGTGCACTGTGCCCTTTTTCATGTGGCAATATTGGGTTTCCCAGCCGTCATCATGCACCAGTACCACGCCATTTCCGCAGTCGCGGCCGTCAATGCGGGCGTCTTCCTTTGGGGTGTAGACCTTGTCGATCATGCCATCACGTCGCCCGCGGACGCTACCCGAGGCTGCGGCGCGCACCGTGACACCGGCCTGCATCGCGGCCAGCGAGGGCAGGCCGAAATCTGTGCCCTTGTGGTCATTGTAGGATAACCCCGCACAGGTGAAATCCCGCGCGCCGGGGCCGGGGTCGCGGTCCATGTAGTTCTGGATGAAACAGCTCTCGCCAAGGGCGCAGTCGATGGGCATGGCGAGTTTCGGCTCTGAGAGGACGGGCAAGGGCAGGGACAGGAAAAGGGCGGGGATGATCCCCGCCCTCATAGCTTTCTTTACCATCAATCCGCTGTCAGCAACGGTGGCTTGTTGCCCGAGAGGCGCGGCTTGTCCGGGCCTTCGATGCGCAGGTCGATCTTGCCGTCCTTGATCCCGACCTGAACCACACCGCCCTTGGCGAGCTTGCCGAACAGCAATTCCTCGGCCAGCGGCTTCTTGATGTGTTCCTGGATCACGCGGCCAAGCGGTCGCGCGCCCATCTTGTCGTCATAGCCCTTTTCGCCGAGCCATTCGGCGGCCGGGGCGGAGAGTTCGATCGTGACGTTGCGATCCATCAGTTGCGCTTCGAGTTGCAGGACAAACTTTTCCACGACCTGGCGGATCACCTCTTTGCCGAGCGGCGCGAAGGAAATCACGGCGTCCAGACGGTTGCGGAATTCCGGCGTGAAGGTGCGTTCGATCGCGGCGGTATCCTCCCCCTCGCGACGGTCGCGCCCAAAGCCGATGGCGGATTTCGCCAGCTCGGTCGCACCCGCATTGGAGGTCATGATCAGGATCACGTTACGGAAGTTCACCGTGCGCCCGTTATGATCAGTCAACTGGCCGTTATCCATCACCTGCAACAGGATATTGTAGACATCCGGATGCGCCTTTTCCATCTCGTCCAGGAGCAGGACGCAATGGGGGTGCTGATCGACGCCGTCGGTCAACAGACCGCCCTGATCAAAGCCGACATAGCCCGGCGGTGCACCGATCAGCCGCGAAACCGCATGCTTCTCCATGTACTCCGACATATCGAACCGCAGGAGTTCCACGCCGAGGCTGTCGGCCAATTGCTTGGCCACCTCGGTCTTGCCGACGCCTGTGGGTCCGGCGAAGAGGTAGTTCCCGATCGGTTTTTCCGGTTCCCGCAGGCCGGCGCGTGCCAGCTTGATGGCGGACGACAGCGCCTCGATCGCGTTGTCCTGACCGAAAACTACGCGCTTGAGCGATTTTTCGAGGTCTTTCAGGACCTCGGCATCGTCCTTCGTGACGTTCTTGGGCGGGATGCGCGCGATCTTGGCAACGACGGCCTCGATCTCCTTGGTGCCGATGGTCTTGCGGCGCTTGGATTCCGCGACCAGATGCTGTGCGGCACCAGCCTCATCGATCACGTCGATGGCCTTGTCGGGCAGCTTGCGATCATTGATGTAGCGCGACGAAAGCTCGACCGCCGTCTTGATGGCGTCGGCGGTGTAGCGGATCGAGTGGTGATCCTCGAAATAGGGCTTGAGACCCTGCAAGATCTTGATCGAATCCTCGACGGAGGGCTCGTTCACATCGATCTTCTGGAACCGGCGCGACAGTGCGCGGTCCTTCTCGAAGTGCTGGCGGAACTCCTTATAGGTGGTGGAGCCCATGCAGCGCAGCTTGCCGCCCTGAAGCGCAGGCTTCAGCAGGTTCGACGCATCCATCGCCCCGCCCGACGTGGCACCCGCACCGATCACGGTGTGGATCTCGTCGATAAAGAGGACCGCGTCGTCGTGATTCTCGAGCTCGGTCATGACCGCCTTGAGCCGTTCCTCGAAATCGCCGCGATAGCGCGTCCCGGCCAGCAGGGCACCCATGTCGAGCGAATAGATCGTGGTCTGCGACAACACCGCCGGGGTTTCGCCCGAGACGATCTTGCGCGCGAGACCTTCGGCGATGGCGGTCTTGCCAACGCCTGGATCACCGACCAGCAGGGGGTTGTTCTTGCGACGTCGGCAGAGCACCTGAATGCAGCGTTCGACCTCATGCTCGCGACCGATCAGGGGATCGACGTCGCCGTGGCGGGATTTTGCGTTCAGATCGACGCAATATTTTGCCAGCGCGCTTTCCTTGCCGTCGCCGTCGCTTGACGCCGAACCGGTATCCGCCGAACTGTCGTCCTGCGGATCCGCGCCCGACACCGGGCGGCTTTCGCCAAAGGCCGGATCCTTCGCGACGCCATGGGCGATGAAGTTGACCGCATCGTAGCGGGTCATGTCCTGCTCTTGCAGGAAGTAGGCTGCGTTGCTTTCACGTTCGGCAAAGATTGCGACCAGCACGTTGGCACCGGTCACTTCGGTCCGGCCCGAGGACTGGACGTGGATCGCGGCGCGCTGGATGACGCGCTGGAAGGCCGCCGTTGGCACCGCTTCGGACCCGTCGACGTCTGTGACGAGGTTGGACAGGTCGTCCTCGACGAATTCAAGCAGGGTCTTGCGCAGGTCCTCGACCTCCACCGAACAGGCTTGCATGACGCGCGCGGCGTCGGGTTCATCGATCAGCGCCAGCAGCAGATGCTCCAGCGTTGCAAATTCGTGTCGCCGCGCGTTGGCCAGGGCCAGTGCAGCATGTATCGCCTGCTCTAGAGTATTCGAGAATGAGGGCACTCGCATGCTCCTTTTTTATCTGGGTTGGAGCGCGGGGTCGGGCCCCGGCGTCAACCATGGCCTCATAGTCTTAAAGTTTGGTCGATAATGGCCGCGCTTCAAGGCTTTTCTTGAAATGAGCGATCACATTTATCCACTTGACAGTGATGGGGCGCGACTTTGTGGCGTTTCGGACTCGGTTCACGCGTTGTCTTTCCTGGTTCTGACGGCTGCAAAGACCTCTTCGGGCGAGGCATTTTCCAGCCCGACAGCTTTCGCGACCGCCGGAACGTGACAGCGCAGGAAAGGGTTCGTCGCCAGTTCTTCGGCCAGCGTGACAGGCACGGTAGGCTCATCGCGGGCGCGCTGTGCCTTCACTTTCTCGGCGCGGGCCAGCAGATCGGGATTGTCCGGCTCGATGCTCAGCGCAAATTTCATGTTCGACAGGGTATATTCGTGCCCGGAATAGATCAGAGTCTCGGGGGGCAGGGCGGCCAGTTTCTGCAAGGTGGCGTGCTGCATTGCCATGGTCCCCTCGAACACCCGGCCACAGCCCCATGCCATCAGGCTGTCGGCGGTAAAGATCGCGCCCGCGTCCGGCCCCGCATCGGGAAGGTAAAAGGCGATATGGCCCAAGGTATGGCCGGGCACATCCAGCGGGACGGTATAGCCTTCGCCGTTTCCGCCATTCATGCCCTCGCTCAGGGCGGTGTCGAGGGGCGGCAGCTTGGCCTCCTCGGCCTTCGGGCCCATGACCTTCAGTCCAAATCGGTCGCGCAGGGCCTGTGTCCCCTCCACGTGATCGGGGTGATGGTGGGTAATCATCAGCACGTCAGGCGTCCAGCCGCGCGCCTCGGCGGCGGCGATGATCGGGGCGGCTTCGGGGGCGTCGATGACGAAGACGCCATCGGGTCCCTTGACGAGATAGGCGTAGTTGTCGCTGCGGCAGGGGATCGTGATAATGTCCAATGGCATGGCAATTAACCTTCTCATTGCTATTGTCCTACATGGAACCTCAGACAGGGACGGGATGCAATGCACCTGGACGTACAGGACCTGCGCAATTTTTATTACCGCTCGACCTTGGGTCGCGCGGCGCAAACACATGTGCGCAACGAATTGCTGCGCTTATGGCCCGAAGCGCAGGGCCAGACGGTAGCGGGCTATGGCTTTGCCGTGCCGCTGCTGCGCCCTTACCTCAAGTCCGCCAAGCGGGTGATCGGGTTGATGCCGGGGCCGCAGGGCGTGATGCCCTGGCCTGCCGGGCTGCCCAATATCTCGGTCCTATGCGAAGAGACGCGCTGGCCGATCGAGACCGGGCATGTCGACCGCCTGGTGGTGATGCACGGGCTCGAGACCTCGGAAAACCCGTCCGATCTGCTGGAGGAATGTTTCCGCGTGCTCGGTCCCGGCGGCAAGGTGGTGCTGATCGTGCCACACCGCTCGGGTCTCTGGTCGCGGTCGGATCGCACGCCCTTTGGGTTCGGGCGTCCCTACAGTCAGGGACAGCTTGAGGCGCAGCTAAAGCGCCATTCGTTCCTGCCCGAACGTCACGCGCATACCCTGTATCAACCGCCCTCGACCCGTCGCTTCTGGCGCAAAACCGGGCCATTCTGGGAAAAACTAGGGCGGCAATTTTCCGTGGTTCTGTCAGGCGGCGTGCTGATGGTGGAGGCATCCAAGCGGGTGCACATGCCCGCGGGGCCGGGGGTGGCGGTGCATCGCCCGTCGCGGTTGAGGGTGCTCGAAGGCCTCGCCGCGCCAGCCCGGCCCAGAGCGGAACCGGCGCGGAAGGTTTGAGAGCGCAGCCTAGACCGTGGCGGCCACCGGAGTGGGCGTGGGCGCGGGCGGCATGGGCGGCTCGGGCAGCGGGATCGGCGGCTCGACCTGAATCATCATGATGTTGTCGGCGTCGAACTCGGTGAGGCCCATCAGTCGGACGGTCCGCAGAACCTCGGGCTGGGTGATGTCCGAGTTTGCCAGCGTGATCGAGACATCCACGGCGGCCTCTCCCGACACCGGGGTCGTCGTGATCGAGTAGAGCGAATAGCCGTCGGTCCCATCCGGCAACTCCAGCACCAGCGTATCCTCGGCCGGGTCGAAATCCGTGATCGCGCCGATGTGCAGCGCCTCGGGGAAGGCGGCGTCCATCAAGCTGGTGGCAACATCCGAACCCGCCTCAGGCTCCACCCCGTCGACGTAAGAAACGTCGGCGTGGAAGATCGCGTCGCTCAGAACAAAGGTGTCCTCACCACGTCCGCCGGTGGCCGTGATGTCTGCGGGCAGGTTCGCGGGGGCTTGGCTCACGCCGTCCTCGGCATCGACCTCGACGGTCCGGGTCAGCACGATCCGGTCATCGCCGGACTCGCCGTCGATGATCCCACGTTGCGACAGGGACATGGTGTCGTCACCCTTGCCGCCGTGACCTTCGCCGCCTTGCGCCAGCGTGATCTGGTCTTCGCCCGAGCCGCCAAAGACGAGGTCGGCCGCGTATTCCGTCATTCCGTCGTAGCTGTCCGCACCGGTGCCGCCGTAGTAATGCGCGTGGCCGTAGCCCTCGAAGGTGTCATTGCCGGCCTCGCCGTAACCCGTGCCGCCGCCGTAAAGATTGCCATCGTCGGAAAAGCTGTCGTTGCCGACACCGCCATAGGCAACGGACTCGCCGCCGAGGGTGAAGTCGTCATTGCCGACCTCGCCGCGTCCGGTGGCCATGTCGCTCAGGATAAAGGTATCGTCGCCCTGCTGCCCGCGACCGAAGGCGCGCTGATCCAGCGTCAACATGTCATCGCCCGATCCGCCGACAACGGTGCTGTCATCATGCGCCGACATCGTGTCGTCACCGACGCCGCCCCAGCCGCGCGCCTCATCGCGCACGGTGATGTCGTCATCACCCAGCGAGCCGCCGGCCTTGGCGAAATTGGCGGCCACCATCGTGTCATCGCCGCTGCCGCCGGTGATTTCGGCGTAGCGATTGGCGTAGAGCGTGTCTTCGCCCTGACCCCCGTAAGCGGTGGATTGGTTGTAGGCGCTGATGGTGTCGTCGCCAGAATTGCCGTGGCCGATGCCCGCGTTGTGAATATCCATCGTGTCCGCGCCAGCCCCGCCGAACCCCTTGGAGATGTCGTGCACGGTTATGTCGTCGTCCCCGGCGCCGCCCTCGGCGCGGGAGTAGCCGCCGACTTCCAGCGTGTCATCACCGCCGAGGCCCCGGATCACCCCGGTGCCATCATGCGCGTAGGTGTCCGCCTCATCGGTGCCGTCAAAGAAGAGCGCATCGTTGACGATCACGTCGTCGCCGGATTCGTCCTCGGGTTCAGGTTCGGTTCCCGCGTCGGAACTGTCTGCCGTGACTCCAATTATGGACGCAAGAAGAAGTAGAAGAAGAATGTTCATGCCAGCCCCCCAGCTTGCAGGGTCCGCTCATTTAAAGCGCACCAGATCAAAGACGTACTATCGCGCAGGCGTTATCGTTTGTGTAGGGACTAAGGGGTTTGGAAACGCAGTGTTTCTGTTTTTGCAAGGCGGTCTCGGGTCAGCGTCTGAACAATATTCCGCCGGCCCCAGCCTGTGCCACCCCGATCGCGGCCGGCGCGGTGGTGCAAAATGACGCAGTTACCTTGCGATTTGTCTGCCCCGGGCCAGGCGCCCCGCGTGCCACGCCAGCCCGCCAGCCCGCCGGGTCGGCCCGAAGCGCCCCAGGCTCAACGGGTAAGGGGAATTGCGTGGTTCCCCTGGGTCGCATCTTCGCTGTTCCGCGCGAACAAACGCGCCAGCGCGCTTGGTTTTCATCCCCGGTTGCCCAAGCACAAAGCACACGCGGAGGCTGCGTATGTGGGTTGATAGGGCGAAAACGCTCTGCTACACCCACGCCGATTTTACCGCTTTGGCCATGGCCGAGGCCTAACGCCCCCTGCCTGCGCCAAATGGCGTCGAACGGGGCCAGTCATCGGAAGGGTGGACGTGTCCGAACCAGCTTCGATCTCCTCCGGCATCGCTGCGCGCTATGCCACCGCGATTTTCGAAATTGCCCGTGATAACAATGATCTCGATAGTCTCGAGTCCGGCGTCACGGATCTGGGCGACGCCCTGAACGATAGCGCTGACCTGCGCGAGCTGATCCAGTCGCCGATCTATTCGCGCGACGCGCAGGGCAAGGCCATCACCGCAATCGCGGACAAGATGCAGTTGCCCAAGGTCCTCAAAAGCAGCCTTGGCCTGATGGCCGACAAGCGCCGGTTGTTCGTTTTGCCGCAATTGATGGGCCAACTGCGGGCGCTGATCGCAGACAATAAGGGCGAGGTCACTGCGGACGTCACCAGCGCCAAGGCGCTGACCAAGACGCAGGAAACCAAACTCGCCAAGGTCCTGTCGGCACAAGCCGGCAAGGACGTGAAATTGAATACAGCCGTCGATGAAACTCTCATCGGTGGCCTCATCGTCAAAGTGGGCTCGAAGATGATCGACACCTCGGTCAAAGCCAAGCTCGCGTCCCTTCAGAATGTTATGAAAGAGGTCGGATAATGGGAATCCAAGCTGCCGAAATTTCTGCGATCCTAAAGGAGCAGATTTCGAACTTCGGGCAAGAAGCCGAAGTTGCAGAGGTTGGTCGCGTGCTCAGCGTCGGTGACGGGATCGCCCGCGTGCACGGCCTGGACAACGTGCAGGCCGGTGAGATGGTCGAATTCCCCGGTGGTATCCGGGGCATGGCGCTGAACCTCGAAGCCGACAACGTCGGTATCGTGATCTTTGGTTCGGACAAGGACATCAAGGAAGGCGACACCGTCAAGCGGACCAACTCCATCGTGGACGTGCCCGCCGGCGAAGCATTGCTGGGCCGCGTTGTCGACGGTCTGGGCAACCCGCTGGACGGCAAGGGTCCGATTGAAACGACCGAGCGTCGCATCGCCGATGTGAAGGCCCCCGGCATCATCCCGCGTAAATCGGTGCATGAGCCGATGGCAACCGGCCTCAAGGCGATCGACGCGATGATCCCGATTGGCCGTGGCCAGCGTGAATTGATCATTGGCGACCGTCAGACCGGCAAGACCGCCGTCGCGCTCGACACGATCCTGAACCAGAAATCCTATAACGAAGCCGCAGGCGACGACGAAAACAAGAAGCTCTATTGCGTCTACGTCGCGATCGGGCAGAAGCGTTCGACCGTTGCCCAGCTGGTGAAGAAGTTAGAAGAATCCGGCGCGATTGAATATTCCATTGTCGTCGCCGCGACCGCCTCTGATCCGGCACCGATGCAGTTCATGGCGCCCTACGCCGCAACCGCGATGGCCGAATACTTCCGCGATAACGGCAAGCACGCGCTGATCATCTATGATGACCTCTCCAAGCAGGCGGTCGCCTATCGTCAGATGTCGCTGCTGCTGCGCCGCCCGCCGGGCCGCGAAGCCTATCCGGGCGACGTCTTCTACCTCCACTCCCGCTTGCTGGAGCGTTCGGCCAAGCTGAACGAGGATTTCGGCTCCGGCTCGCTCACCGCGCTGCCGGTCATCGAAACCCAGGGCGGCGACGTGTCGGCCTTTATTCCGACCAATGTGATCTCGATCACCGACGGCCAGATCTTCCTCGAAACCGAATTGTTCTATCAGGGCATCCGTCCCGCCGTGAACACCGGTCTTTCGGTCAGCCGGGTTGGTTCCTCCGCGCAGACGTCGGCCATGTCCTCGGTCGCCGGCCCGGTCAAGCTGAGCCTCGCGCAGTATCGTGAAATGGCGGCCTTCGCGCAGTTCGGGTCCGACCTCGATGCCTCCACCCAGCGCCTGCTGAACCGGGGTGCGCGCCTGACCGAGCTGATGAAGCAGCCGCAGTATTCGCCGCTGACCAACGCAGAGATCGTCACGGTGATCTTTGCAGGCACCAACGGCTACCTCGACAAGGTGGACCTGAAGGACGTCGCGCGGTTCGAAGCGGACCTGTTGAAATTTATGCGGACCTCCAAGAAGGACGTGCTTGACTGGATCACCAACGAAGATCCCAAGATCAAGGGCGACGCCGCGGACAAGTTGAAGGCTGCAATCGACGAATTTGCCGCCGATTTCGCGTAAGGGGGCCGGATATGCCTTCTCTTAAGGACCTAAAAATGAGGATCGGGTCGATCAAGTCGACCCGAAAAATCACCAAGGCCATGCAGATGGTGGCCGCCGCGAAACTGCGGCGGGCACAGGAAGCTGCCGAAAACGCGCGCCCCTACGCAGAGCGGTTCAACGCCGTGCTGGGTCAGTTGGCGGCATCGGTCGGCGGGTCGGATACCGCCCCCAAGCTGCTGCGCGGTTCGGGCAAGGATGACGTGCATCTACTGGTGGTGATGACCTCCGAGCGCGGGCTGTGCGGTGGCTTCAACTCCAACATCGTAAAGCTGGCCAAGCAGAAGATCGCGGAACTGCGCGGCGCCGGAAAGACGGTCAAGATCCTGACGGTCGGCAAGAAGGGTCGCGAACAGTTGCGTCGGGACTTCGGCGACCTGTCCATCGGCCATGTCGACCTGAGCGAGGTCAAGCGGATCGGCTATGCCAATGCGCAGGACATCGCCAAGGACATTCTTGCCCGGTTCGACGGCGAAGAGTTCGATGTCGCGACCATCTTCTACTCGGCCTTCGTGAACGTCGTGACGCAGATTCCGACCGCCCAGCAGATTATCCCCGCCCAGTTCGACGCGGCGGAGGATGCTGGCGAGTCGAGCACGCAATACGACTACGAGCCCGACGAGGAATCCATTCTGGCGGACCTCTTGCCGCGCGGTGTGGCGACGCAGATCTTTGCGGCTCTGTTGGAAAATGCGGCGTCCGAGCAGGGCGCGCGGATGTCCGCAATGGACAACGCAACCCGGAACGCCGGTGAAATGATCGACAAGCTGTCCATTCAGTACAACCGGACACGTCAAGCGGTCATCACCAACGAGCTTATCGAAATTATCTCGGGCGCTGAGGCGCTCTAAGAACCGGAGTAACGAGACATGGCACAAGCAAAAGGCAAGATCACGCAGGTGATTGGCGCCGTTGTGGACGTTCATTTTGACGGCGATCTGCCCGCTATTCTGAACGCCCTCGAAACGGACAACAACGGCAACCGGCTGGTTCTGGAAGTTGCGCAGCACCTCGGCGAGAATACCGTTCGTGCGATCGCGATGGATGCGACCGAAGGTCTGGTCCGCGGTCAGGAAGTCACCAACACAGACGCGCAGATCTCTGTCCCCGTCGGCACCGCGACCCTGGGTCGGATCATGAACGTGACCGGCGACCCGGTCGACGAAAAGGGCCCGGTGAATTCGGAATCGCGCCGCCCGATTCATGGCGACGCACCGGAATTCTCCGAACAGTCGACCGAGACCGAAATCCTCGTCACCGGCATCAAGGTCATCGACCTGCTGGCCCCCTATACCAAGGGCGGCAAGATCGGTCTCTTCGGCGGTGCCGGCGTGGGCAAGACCGTTCTGATCATGGAATTGATCAACAACATCGCCAAGGTGCACTCGGGCGTCTCCGTGTTCGCCGGGGTGGGTGAGCGGACCCGTGAGGGCAACGACCTTTACCACGAGATGATCGAATCCGGCGTTATCGTTCCCGATAACCTGACCGAGTCGAAAATCGCGCTGGTCTACGGTCAGATGAACGAGCCTCCGGGTGCGCGCATGCGGATCGCCCTGTCGGGTCTGACGCTGGCGGAACAGTTCCGCGACGACACCGGTTCGGACGTTTTGTTCTTTGTCGACAACATCTTCCGCTTTACCCAGGCGGGTTCCGAAGTGTCGGCGCTGCTCGGCCGTATCCCTTCGGCTGTGGGCTATCAGCCGACGCTGGCGACCGACATGGGCGCGATGCAGGAACGCATCTCCTCCACCCGGAACGGTTCGATCACCTCGGTTCAGGCCGTCTACGTTCCGGCGGATGACTTGACCGACCCGGCACCGGCGACCTCCTTTGCGCACCTCGACGCGACGACGGTTCTTGACCGTTCGATCTCGGAAAAGGGTATCTACCCGGCCGTGGACCCTCTCGGTTCCACCTCGCGTCTGCTTGATCCGCTGATCATCGGTCAGGAGCACTACAAGGTCGCAACGGACGTCCAGCAGGTGCTTCAGCGCTACAAGTCGCTGCAGGACATCATCGCCATCCTCGGCATGGACGAACTGTCCGAAGAGGACAAACTGGCCGTGGCACGTGCGCGCAAGATCGAACGCTTCCTGTCCCAGCCGTTCGACGTGGCGAAAGTCTTTACCGGCTCCGACGGTGTGCAGGTGCCGCTGGAAGACACGATCGCCTCGTTCAAGGCTGTTGTGGCAGGGGAAAAAGACCACTTCCCCGAAGGCGCGTTCTACATGGTCGGCGGCATCGAAGATGTCAAAGCCAAGGCCGAGAAGCTCGCCGCGGAAGCAGCGTAAGGATCTGACAGATGGCAGATACCCTCACCTTCAGCCTCGTGTCGCCGGAACGGAGCCTTGCTTCGGGAACCGCGACCGAGGTGCAAATTCCCGGCGCGGACGGTGATCTGACAGCGATGGCAGGTCATGCCCCGCTGATCACCACCCTGCGGCCCGGCGTATTGCAAATTTCCGGACCCGACGGGACCGACGATTACGTCGTGACCGGCGGGTTCGCCGAAATCTCGGCCGAGGGCATAACCGTTCTCGCCGAACGTGCCCTGCACCAGAAAGAGATGACCCAGGATATCTACACTGACTGGGTGAATGAGGCAAAAGCCGCGCATGAGTCCGCCGCCGGTGACGCTGTGGACAGCGCCGCCAAATTGCTGGCGGATATGGTCGCGGTTGGCACCCATATCGGACTGGACCCGAACCAGGCGAACCTCTGACCTGGCGTCAATGCCGCAGTCGTTGGGCGCTGGAAAAGGCGCATGACCGGCGCCGGTAGGCTGGGCGATGCTCACATACGAAAGGCCGCGATCCTTTGGGTCGCGGCCTTTCGTTTGACCTATTGCCAAGACGCACCGCGACGGCCTCGCAGAGCGATGGCTCACGGGCCCGCCCGATGCGTCTGTGCCATAAACTATCGCTGGCCTGCGTCTACGCCTTGCCCTACCTTCAATTGGGATCAGGGGGGCTTTATTGATCGACATCTTGAGCGAAGAACAGATGCTTGCACTGGTTGGCTTGCTGGGAGGTCTGGCCCTGGGGCTGGCCGCGCGCCTGGGCCGGTTCTGTACCTTGGGCGCGATTGAGGATGCGCTTTATGCCGGTGACGGGACCCGGGTGCGGATGTGGGGCGTGGCGATCGGCATCGCGATGCTGGGCAGTTTCGGGCTGATCGGGGCGGGCGCGTTGGATGTGTCCCGAACCATATACCTCGGCATCGGGTTTCAGCCGGCCGCCAGCGCGATAGGCGGATTGCTCTTTGGCTATGGAATGGCGCTGGCCGGGAATTGCGGCTACGGGGCTCTCGCGAGGTTGGGCGGAGGCGATCTGCGGGCCTTGATGATCGTGCTGGTGATGGGTCTTGCCGCCTATGCCACGATCGCCGGACCGCTGGCCTACCTGCGCGTGGCTGTCTTTCCCCCAGCGCCAGCGGACGGGGTGACGCCGGGCCTCGCACATGCGTTGGCCGGGTTGCTCGGGACCTCTCCGGTGTGGATTGGCCTGGCCGCGGGCTTGGTGATCTTGATGGTATCGCTATGGTCGCGCGGCGTCTGGGCGCGCCGGGTTTCGATCTGTTGGGGGATTGTCGTGGGCGCGGCGATCATTTCCGGCTGGGCGGGGACGCAATGGGTCGCGGATGTCGGCTTTTCGGCGGCGCCGGTGGTGTCGTATACCTTTGCCGCACCGCTGGGGGAGACGATGCTATACGGCATGACAGCCAGCGCACGGACCTTGAGCTTTGGCATCGGGTCGGTCGCGGGCGTGGTGATCGGGGCGTTCTTGGGCTGTGTGATCAAGCGGCAATTTCGGTGGGAGGCGTGCGAGGACCCGAGGGAGCTGCGCCGCCAATTGGCCGGAGCCACCCTGATGGGAATCGGCGCCGTGCTGGCCATGGGGTGCAGCATCGGGCAGGGGCTTTCGGCAATCTCACTGCTTGCCTATAGCGCGCCGGTCGTCATGGCGGGGATCTTCGCGGGCGCATGGCTCGGCTTGCGCCAGTTGATCACCGGCTTTCGCGAGGTGGTCTGAAAAGGCTTTCCGGTCCGCTGGAATTCCCCTATCATTCACAAACCTGAATGTAATAGGAGGCTTCCATGCAGATCACCCGTCGGACCCTGATGTCAGGCGCGATTGCGCTTGCTGGTGGCATGATGATCCCGCGGATCGCCTGGACGAATGCAAGCCTCGATTTGACCGGGGGCACGCTCGATACCCTCAGCGACGGGCATCTTGCCCTGCCGCGGAGCTTTGTTTTGGCCGATGTGCCGCAACCTCAGGCGGACGAGGTTTTGGCGCAGTTCGGAATCGCCCCCGACGCAGAGACGTTGCGCCCGGATTGCAACCTGACCCTGTGGCGCGACGGCGACCGGGTGGTGCTGTTCGACGCCGGGTCCGGCCCCGACTTCATGCCGACGGCGGGCAAGGTCATGGCGGCGCTGGATGCGCTCGGCCTTAGCGCCGAAGACGTGACGGACGTGGTCTTCACCCATGGCCACCCGGACCATCTGTGGGGGGTCCTGGACGATTTTGATGAACCGTTGTTCGCGCAAGCGCAGCACCACATGGGCCGGATCGAATATGAATACTGGAGCGATCCGACCCTGACCGAGACCATCGCGCCCGAGCGGGTGACATTCGCCGTGGGGGCCGCACGGCGCCTGGCGGTTCTGGCAGATACGATCAAACTGTTCGACGATGGCGATACGGTGCTGCCCGGCGTCACGGCGCGCGCCACTTATGGCCATACGCCCGGACATATGGCGTTCGAGGTCGGGTCGGGCGCGAAGGCTGTCCTGATCCTTGGCGATTGCATTGCCAATCATCACCTTGCCTTTGCCCATCCCGACTGGGCCAACGGGTCGGATCAGGACCCGGACGCCGGCGCGGCGACCCGTATACGGATGTTGGCTGATCTGGCAGAGCGTCAGACGGTCTTTGCCGGTTTCCACCTGCCACATCCCGGCATCGGGCGGGCGGTCCGCGCGGGCGAAGGGTATGACTACGTCCCGCTTGAGTGAATTGGACGACAGGCGGGACAGCTTAGGCGACTATTGGCCCGCCGCCTCACGCGCAATGTCATCGAGCAGGGCCTGCACGTCCTGCATAGGCCCCTCGGGCATGTTGCGATACCCGACCTGTACCTCACCCTCCCTCTCGGTCACAAAGACGCCGTAGGGGCAATGGGCGATGTTGGCGGGATCCGCCTCCATCACCTTGCGTGACAGGGTGGCGCTGCAAAACATGTAGATGTCGGCATTGTCGAACAGCACCACGTCGCTGCCCACATCGGCGCGGGTCCGCTCCAGCATCTCACCGACATGACTGATCCAGTCCACAACCAAACCGCGCCCGACGATGGCGCTCTCCAGACCAAAGGTGGCGTCATCGAAAGAGCCATCGTAGGTGTAGACCGTCGACTCCTGCGCCACCGCAGGCGCGGCGATCAGGGCCAGAACGAGGGTAAAAGCACGCATGGGACCATCCTTTCAATGGGGAAGGGCGGGTCAGCCCCCCACCTGTTCCAGATATGCGATCAGGGCGTCGATATCTTCGGGATCACGAACACCCTTGAAGGACATCTTGGTTTTCGGCATGGCCCCGCGAGGATCCGCGAGAAAGGCGTGCAGGGCCTCGTTTGTCCAGACATCCCCTGCCTTCATAGCATTTTCAAAGACCTTGGAATAGCGGAAGTCGTCGACTGACCCAATCGTGCGGCCCACGATATCATTCAACTGCGGCCCGACCCGGTTCTTTGCACCCTCGCCAACCATGTGACAGGCCTTGCACTTGCGGAATGCCTTTTCGCCAGCCGCAATCAGGGCGGGATCGGATTGGACTACACCGACGGTTTGGGTTGGAGCATCGTCTGCCCCCGTCTCAGGGGTGGGTTCGGCGTTCGTCTCATCCTCGGTCGCAGCAGTGGGTTCGCGGGTCGCCTCGGCTTTGGCCTGCTCCGCTTTGGCGGCGGTCTCCTCCGGGGTGACGTCCAGTACGCTGGCATGCATGGTGATTTCCACCGTATCCTTGCATCCGGTCATGCACGGCTCACCCGAGAATTGCGGCAGTTCCGTTTCCGGTCGATCATCGGGGATGAAGTTGTCGACGTTCGGCAATGAAATCCCGGCGAAATTCTCCTGCGTCAGGGCAAAGTCATCCTCGACCAGATCGTTGAGGTAGAGGATATAGGCCGTCAGCGCATAGCTCTGGTCGGCATTCATGGATTGCGCGTGCCCAAAGGGCATGGCGCGGTGGATATAGTCATAAACCGTCGAGAGGTACGGCCAGTAGGAGCCGACAGTTTTGACCGGATCGCGGTCGTCGAGCGTGCCGGTGCCCCCGGCCAGCACCGGCCAGCGGCCAACAGCCTCGCCAAAGACGCCATGACAGGAGGCGCAGTTATCAACGTAGAGCTGTTCGCCGGTCTCCACGTCCCCGCTGCCCTCGGGCAGACCGAGGCCGTCGGGGCGGATGTCGATGTCCCAGGCCGCGACTTCTTCGGGCAGGGCGACGCGCCCCAAGCCGTACCCTTCGGCCTTTGACGGCGCGACGTCCTGCGAATGGGCGGTGATGGCAGAAAAGGCGAGGGCAGAGCCGGCGAGGGCGACCGCTGAAAGATTAAGAGATTTCGACATTTTCAGCCCTTCCTTCGGCGTCGATGGCCCAGGTCTGGATGCCATTGTTGTGGTAGATCGAGTTTTCGCCCCGGATCTTGCGCAGCGCGTCCTTGGTTGGCTGCACGTAGCCGGTGCTGTCATGCGCGCGGCTTTGCAGCAGCATAGGCGCGCCGTCCCAGTCGATTTCGAGATAAAAGCGGTGCATGGACTTGTCGAAGCTGGGCCCCGACATCCGGGCTTTTTGCCATGTGATGCCGCCGTCGGTGGTCACATCGACCCGCGGGATCGTCCCGCGGCCCGACCAGGCGACGCCGGTGATGACCAGCGGGCCCTTGCCGTGCGTGATCGGAACTTGCGGGCTGGGCGAGGTGATGACCGATTTCGCATCCATCTCCCAGGTGAAACGGCGCGCGACTCCGTTGGCCAGCAGATCGGTATATTTGCTGGTCTCCTCGCGGGCGTGCCAGGGTTTGTCACCAACCTCGATCCGGCGGATCCACTTGATCCACATATTGCCTTCCCAGCCGGGAACGACCAACCGCAGGGGGTAGCCCTGCTCGGGGCGCAGGGCCTCACCGTTCATCTTGAAGGCGATCAGGCAATCATCCAGCGCCTTTTCCATAGGGATCGAGCGGTTCATGCCAGCCGCATCCGCGCCTTCGACCATGATCCACTTGCCAGAGGTCTTGACCCCGGCCTCTTCGAGCAGCAACCGCAGCGGGACGCCGGTGTATTGCACGTTGTGGATCATGCCGTGGGTGAACTGACAGCCATTCAGCTGCGCCCCGGCCCATTCCATGCCAGAATTGGCTGCGCATTCAAGGAAATACACGTGATTTTCACGCGGGAAGCGCATCAGGTCTTCCATGGTGAAGACCAGCTCCTTCTCGACAAGTCCGTTGATCATCAGGCGATGATCACCGGGTTCGATGACCGCGACGCCACCGTGATGACGTTCAAAACACAGCCCGTTCGGGGTGATGATGCCGTCCAGCGCATGCAGCGGGGTAAAGTTCACCGAACTCACGGGGTCGGCAGTCAGCCAAGGCACGTTGCGACGGATCACGTCCGATTCAAACGGCGAGGGCAGCCCATAGGGCGCGGCATCGACGCCGGCCCCCAAATCTTGCTGCCAGGGCTGGGTGTTGACGATCAGCGGATCAGGGGATTGGGCCGTGACGCGCGTGGCACCAAAGGCGGCACCCATGGCCGCGGCACCACTGAGGAACCGCCGGCGCGACGGTTTGGGGCCTTTGTAATGTTGCATGGTCTAAGTCCTTGGTTGAACGGCGCGATGGGCGAAAGCCGTGTCAGGGGCGGATATAGGCGTAGCCGTCTTCTTGCAGGGCGATCAGTTGCACGACACCCGAAGGCACGACCGCCACCTCGCTCATCAAGGCGATGTCGTGTCCTGCCTTTTTCTGCATCGCGTTGAGCGTATTGCCGCAAGCCGCGAAGGAGAGGTTGTCCATCCCGAGGGACATCTGTTCGATCCGGTCGGCAACCGGGCTTTTGTCGGCGACGAACATATTGAGGCCCGGTCCATAGGCGACCAGTTCTACAATCACCGTGTCGCCCTGATCCTCGTAGTATTGCGTAACGTTGGCGACATTGTTGAGCGCCATGTTCATCACCTGCGGGTCGTTTTGGTCAACGTGGATGGCGACCTTGTGGGTCTGTCCTTCGGCCAGGACCGCGGTGGCGGACATGGCGATCAAACCGGATACAAGCAAGGCTTTCATGGCAACTCTCCCTGATTACTCCGTCACAACGACAGAGCTGTTTGGCGGCACTGAAACGGTGCCCTGTGCGGCGATGTAATCTTCGACCACATCCCAGATTTGCGGCCCTTCGGTCTCCTGGTTGACCGAGGCCCAGCCGGCAACGACATAAGCGGTCGCCGGGTCCAGCGGTTCACCCGTGGCGAGAAGGGTCAGTTCCGAGATACGCTCTCCGATCGGCCTGGTGATGTCGATCCGATAGCCGATTCCTCCGACGCGGACCATGTCGCCGCCCTGCTGGTAGTAGGGGTCGGGGTTAAAGAGGTTGTCGGCGACGTCTTCCATAACGGTTTTCAAGGTCTCTCCGGTCATTTCGGTGCGGTAGGCCTTGCCGTAGGTCATCGAGGTGACGTTCCAGATGTCCTCGCGAGTGATGTCGGAATCGGGCAGGATCGACGGTCCCCAACGGACACCGGGAGACAGGGCAATCTGCGCCTCGCGCTGGTCCAGCAGGGCGTTGCAGATCAAATCGTCCCATGTGCCGTTGAAATTGCCGCGCCGGTAGAGCAGGGAGGTGTCGTCAGTGCGCCCGATGACCTCTTCCAGACGCGCCTTGAAGGGCGCACGCTCCGCCTCGATGGCGGCGGCGGCTTCGGTGTCGGGGGTGATGACGTCGGAAAAGATCGGGATCAACTTGTGGCGGAAGCCCATCATCTGACCGTCGCGCACATCCAGATCGACGCGCGAGACGAACTTGCCGTTCGAGCCCGAGGCAACGATGATTGTGTCGCCAACCAGCACGGGTTCGGGCAGGGCGTCGTGGGTGTGACCTGACAGGATGACGTCGATGCCGGTCACGTTGCCGGCCATCTTCTTGTCCACGTCGAGGCCGTTGTGCGACAGGCAGACCACCAGTTCGGCCCCGGCGGCGCGGACCTCGTCCACCATCTGCTGCATATTTTCGTCACGGATCCCAAAGGAGTATTCCGGGAACATCCACCCGGGGTTCGCAATCGGCATGTAGGGAAACGCCTGACCGATGACCGCGACCTGCACGCCGCCGCGCTCAAACATCTGGTAGGGTTTGAAATCCTCGCTCGGCTCGTCCCATTCGGCGTCAAAAATGTTCTGGCCCATGGCGGCGAAGGGCAGACCCTCGACAATCTCGCGCACGCGGTCCGAGCCGAGGGTGAACTCCCAGTGAAAGGTCATCGCGTCTGGCTTGAGCAGGTTCATGACGTTGACCATGTCCTGCCCCTGCGTCTCATAGCAGGTGAGGGAGCCGTGCCATGTATCGCCGCCATCCAGCAGGATCGCATCGGGCCGGTCGGCGCGGATGGCGTTCACCACGGTTGCAACGCGGTCGAGCCCACCCATCTTGCCATAGGCCTGAGCGAGCGCGGAAAAGTCGCCGGACGAGAGCGCGTAATGCGACGGGCTGCCATCCTCGATCCCGTAGAGGCGACGGAAATCGGCGCCGGTGATATGGGGCACCTCGCCCCTGTTGACGCCGACGCCGAGATTGACCGAAGGCTCGCGGAAATAGATCGGCTTCATCTGCGCATGAATGTCGGTGACGTGGATCAGCGAGACGTTGCCAAAGGTGTCGAACTCCAGCAGTTGATCCTGGCTCAACGCCTGTTGCGCGGCGAGGCGACCCCATTGACCAAAACCGGATGTCCCGAGGATCGCCGAAGCGGCCATGCTGGCTTGCAGGAAGTCACGGCGAGAGATCATTCGGGGTGTCCTTTCGAAAACATACTAATTCGAATTAGTGAATGTGATTTGGGCAAATTGGCCCGCGCGAGGTGATCACCTCACGCGGGCCAATTCAGATTACGGGCGGACCGAGGGCGCTTCGACCGACAGGCCATTACCGCGCGAGGCGACGTATAGCTCCAGCGCGACGAACTCAGGGCTGCCGGGGCTGAAGGTCTCTGCACGGGTGTCGCGGATGCACCCCTTGAAGCGGTTGTGCGTCTGGATCAATCGGTTCTGCTTCAGGCGGAACGCCGGAAATCCATTGATCTGGCCCTGCGAGAGGTGATCGGCGCGGATGTAATTGTCGTAGTTTTCCTCGTGACAGGAGGCACAGGACAGTTCGAGCTGACCGTAGCGGGTGTAGTACATCTCCTCACCCTTCTTCCACGTTTCATGCGCCGGGCCATCCACGGCGACGTTCACCGGCATGCCACGCGACTGCATTCCGATCAGCGCCTCGGCGCCGGTCATCTGCGTACCGTCGTATTTCCACGCCTCGGCACCCATGTTTTCGGTGCGGCAGGTGTTGATCTGATTGGCCAGGGTACGGACTTCGCCGGCCCCTTCGTTCCATTTGGGATAGACCGCGCGGACACCGGCCATGCTGTCTTCGACGTCCTCGTGGCAAGAGGCGCAGGATTTCCCCTCGCTGCCCTCGACCATCGACCATTGTTCCACCGCATCGTCGATCGCGAGGCTGGCCGGGTTCTCGAAATCGTCCATTTCCAGCTGCTGCATCGCCGGTTGGCGGAAACGCCATCCGGAGTAGATGGTGTCGAGACCAGAGATATACTCCGGCGCAGGCGCGTCTGTGATGATCTCGATTTCGCCGTTGATCACCAGTTGGTTGTCATCCTGCGCCCAGACGCCGGATGCGACAAGCGCAACGGCGGTCATCAGAAGTCCTGTCTTATTCATAGTCTTCCTCCCATCTCCTCCGGGGCCTCCCTTAACTGATCGCGATGTCCTGGGATTCCGTGTAAACGGACCCGTCGTCATCGTACCAGGTAAAGGTGAATGTCCCTGCTTCCGGCACTTTCGCCTCGAACTCGAAGTAGGGGTTCGTGGAAATCGCCGGTTCCATCGTGATGTCGATCACGGTTTCGCCGTTGAATTCGCAGGTAAAGCGATTGATGATCGAGCGCGGAATGACATTGCCGTCGCTGTCCTTGCGCTGGCCGGATTCCATCGGGTGAGAGATCAGCGTCTTCAACGTGATTACCTCACCGGCGGAGGCCGACTTGGGGACGCGGACCTTGGGTTTTACGTTTTCAGCCATGTTTCATATCCTCCAGATCAGCCGCCGCAGCCGCCGATTGTGACCTTCACCTCTTGGGTGGCCTGCACGAAGCTGCCGTCGGACATCTTGGCAATCGCCATGACATCCTGCGTCTGTGCCAGCCGGATCCGGGTCGAGGCCATCTGCGAGCCCGCCAGTTTGCCAAAGTTGAACGTGCCGGCGGCCGGGGTCGGGTTGCCGGTTGCCAGCACCATGATCGACACCGCGCCGGGGGCGTCGACCTCTATCGGAACGGTATTGCCGTTCTCGGCGATGGTCGGGGCGGTCAGGGTCAACCCTTCGTTGCCGAGCTCCGCGCCGCCGGTGAATTCGGTGATGTGATCCTCGACCGAGGCAAAGGCGCCAAAGGGCAGTGCGGTCGCGACCGCGGCCCCGACGGCCATGATAAGTGTCTGTCTGCGTGTAATCGTCATCGGATGACCTCTCCTTTCGGTCCCGTTATTCTTTCAGCGTCACCAGATAGGCAACGACGTCCTCGATCTGGGTCGCGTTCAGCAGCGGGGGCAGGGGTTCGGTGCCCGCCTTGCCGGTGAAGGCGTTGCCGGGACGGATGAAACCCTGAACCTTGTAAAAACCGGGCATGACCGTATCCGGGAAGGTCTTTTTCGCATCGGCGACAATCCCGCGAAGCTGCGCCACCTCCCAGCGATCGCCCGCACCGTCCAACGACGGCCCGACTGTGCCCTGGAACGCGGCATCAAGGCCCGTGATCTGATGGCAAGCCACACAGTTGCCCATGCTTTTGGTCGCCATGACCTTTTGACCGGCAGCCGGGTCACCCGGCGTTCCGGTCAGGGATTCGGCGATTTCACCATACTCATCGAAAGCGACGTTGAGCGGGGAAACCTCCTGGGCCTGCGCCATTGAAGCCAGACCCAATCCCGCGATAGCTATCAGCGTGCGTCGCATGTCACCTCCCCTGCATGTTCGCAATTCGTAAATCCTAGCCTAAACCGAGCCTGTCACATAACGCAATTACAAATTGTAATTCTTGAATGTTTCTGCGCCGCGGCGCGGACTCATCTAAGCATTTCACTCGGGCCATATCTCTCGGGCCATATCACTCGGGATAGGCGCCGGTTTCAATCATTCTCGCATGATATTTCTGAAAGGGCTCGTCACTTTCATAGCCCTCCATCAACACCCAGTTGAGAAAATCATATGTCGTCTGCTTGCCGAAAGCACCGGGAACGACTGCAACAGCGGCCTCTGCGGCGTTCAGCTCTGGCGCGACTGCGCCCGGAAAAAACATCATCGTCGGTGTGAACAGCATGTTCCAACGCTTGACCATATCCTTTTCCGGCAGGCTGGTGCCGTCAAAATCCGTCACCTCCACGTCGCCGAACATGTTGATTTGAATGACGTAATAATCTTCGTTCAGCAGCGTTTCGATGGGCGGTTGGACAAAGACCTCCTCATGCATCTTGGTGCAATAGATGCAGCCGCGCTGTTCGATGATCACCATCAGACGCTTGCCCTCTGCATTTGCGTCCTCAAGGTCCTCGCGCAGGTCCTTGAACGTTTCGTGCATCCACGGGGCCTTGTGTAGCCCGTCATCCCCGAGGGTGGCAGCCGCGGCAGGCGTGGCGAACAACGCCAGTGAGAGTACAAGTTTCTTCAGCATTATCAGGCCTCCCTAGCCCAAGGACGTGAGTCCCGGAAATGTCTCAATCATCCATTGCGCGATGAGGTTGACAGTATTGGTTGCAATGAGCACCGCAAAGAGGATCAGCATGCCCCCCATAACCTTTTCGATATGTCCCATATAGCGCCGGTTGCGCTGGACCCAACGCAGGAACGGCTTTGCGAACAAGGCCGCGAGGATAAAGGGCAGCGTCATCGCCAGACCATAGACTGCCAGCAAGAGAGCGCCTCGCCAGATGTCGCCCATGCCGCTGGCGATCATCAAAATCGCCGCCAGCGCCGGGCCGACACAGGGCGTCCAGCCGAACCCGAAGGCGAGCCCCATCACATAGGCCCCCACCATGCTGGTCGGCGCGACCGCGCTGTCGATCCGCGCCTCGCGGTTCAGAAACGGAACGCGCAGCACGCCGAGGAAGTGGAGCCCGAAGACAAAAAGAACCGCCGCCGCGATATAGCTGAGCGGCTGTTTCCACTGGCCAAATGTCTGCCCGACCGCCGTCGCGCCCATGCCGAGCAGCACAAAGATTGTCGTCACCCCAAGGGCAAAGAAGACGGCAGAAAGCACCAGCCGCATCTGCGTGCCGGGGGGGATGTCGTCCTCTCCCTTGAGTTCCGCCATGGAGATCCCGGCCATGTAACACAGGTAGAACGGCACCATCGGCAGGATGCAGGGCGTGAAGAAAGACAAGAGGCCGGCCAGTGCGGCCCCGAGGTAGGTCATGTCGAACACGCCGGTATCCTTGAGCTATTCAAACATTCGAATTATGATATGCTACGCCGGTCGCGTCAATCCGGTGGGCCGCGGCGGCGTCTTCGTTAGGCCTGGAAAAATGGCATATATTGAGAAATTTTCGCCAGGACCCGACAATCCTTGGAGCCGAAAGATTGCATTTTCGCCGTTTTTCTCCATGTAAGGTAACGGGACAGGCGACCGGCGGCAGGTGACGATGGGCATACCGATCATAGACGACCAAATCTGCGAGAGCGATCTCGACAAGATGATGAAGAATGCCACCGACGCGGCAAACCTCCTCAAGGCGTTGAGCCATGAGGGTCGGCTGATGATCCTCTGTCATCTTTCCGCTGGCGAAAAGTCGGTGACGGAGCTGGAGTCCCTGTTGTCCTCGCGCCAGGCTGCCGTTTCGCAGCAACTGGCCCGGTTGCGGCTCGAAGGGCTGGTGCAGCCGCGTCGCGAAGGCAAGGCCATCTATTACCGGCTCGCTGACGACCGGTCGCGCCAGATCATCGACCTAGTCTACGACCTCTTCTGCGCCGAGGACTAGGCCGCGGGCGCTGCGCCGACCGATTTACCGTCGCGGGCCTGCGTGATTACCCCTCAGCGACCACGGAGTTGCGCAGAGTCCCGATTTGGTCGACCTCGACTTCGCAGACATCGCCGGGCTTCATCCAGAGCGGCGGCTTGCGCGCGGCCCCGACCCCGGCGGGGGTGCCTGTGACGATCAAATCGCCGGGTTCCAGCGTCATGACGGCCGAGAGCTTGACCACCAAATCCGCGACGTCGTAGATCAAATGCTCGGTGTTGGAGTCCTGCACGACCTCACCGTTCAGTCGTGTCACAATCCTCAGTCCGCTGGCGCCCGAGGGCAGCGCATCAGCCGTGACGAAATCCGGTCCCATGGCGCCGGTCGCGTCAAAGTTCTTGCCCAGCGTCCACTGCGGGGTCGCCTTTTGAAAGTCGCGGATCGAGCCGTCGTTAAACAGCGTGTACCCCGCCACATGATCCAGCGCGGTCTCCGGCGTCACCTGGCGCGCGCGTTTGCCGATCACGGCGACAACTTCGCCTTCGTAGTCGAATTGTTCGGATGCGGCGGGACGAACGAGATCGGCCCCATGCGCGACGAGGTTGTCGTTGAACCGCACAAAGACGGTCGGGTAGGGGGGCGGTTCATGGTTAGTCTCGGCCGCGTGGTCCGCGTAGTTCAGACCGACGCAGAGAATCTTGCCGGCGCGGGAAAATGGCAGCGTGCAGCTCACCGTTTCGCGGTCGATCGGGTCGCCCGCCGCCAGAACTTTTGCGGCGCGCTCCAGCTTGCCGTTTCGAACAAGCTCGTCCAGTGTTCCGGGGTAGGAGGCGTCGTCCGCGATCAATCCCCTGAACCCGCTGGCGGTCTCTACCGCCAGCCCCGGCGTGCCATCTTTGATGAAAGCAAAGAAGCGCATGAAATTCCTCCTGTTTGGCAAGATGTGCCATGCCGGCGCGACGGGCGCAATCGCGTTACCGCATCGGGAGGGTGGGCGCGTCCTTGACCGTTTCCATCACCATAAAGGTCGAGGTCTGGGACACGTGCGGCAGGGTGGCGATCACGTCGGTCAGGGCGCGGCGATAGGCGGCGACGTCGCGGGTGCGGATTTTCAGCAGGTAGTCGAACCCGCCCGCGATCATATGGCAGGCCTCGACCTCACGTGCGTCCCGGATCGCGGCGTTGAACGCGTCCAAGGCCAGCGCGGTGGTGTTGGAGAGTGTCACCTGCACGAAGGCGACCTGCGCCAAACCCATGCGGTCGGTATCCAGCGCGGCGTGATAGCCCCGGATGTACCCCTCCGCCTCCAGCCGTTTCAGCCGCGCGACGACCGGTGTTTTGGAGAGGCCGACCGCATCGGCCAGGGCCGGCATGCTCAGGCGCGCGTTCCCCGCCAGGGCGGCGAGGATGCGACGGTCTATTCGGTCTAAAGTGTCTGAATATTCGGCCATGATGTTCCTGTATGTCTGAAGTATCAGAGATATTTAGACCATTTCGGCAGGAATATGAGCAATATTTGGTCACCATGCTATCGTGGCTTCGCGCTAGAGTGCAATCGTGATGCCAAGTGACAAAATTGGGAGATGACCATGCTGTGCGATGTGCGACGCCTGATGCGGGATGCGACCCTCGGCCCGGAAACCATGGCGCTGAAGCGACTTGTCGCACTCGCGGCGCTGGATGATGCGGACCGTCAGGCGATTTCAGAGCGAGCGGCGGGATTGATCCGCGACGTGAGAGCCTCCTCGGACCCCGGTATGATGGAGAGTTTCCTGGCGGAATACGGGCTCTCGACCAAGGAGGGCGTCGCGCTGATGTGCCTCGCAGAGGCCTTGTTGCGTGTCCCTGACGACGAAACCATCGACGATCTGATACAGGACAAGATCGCGCCGCACGACTGGGGCGCGCATGTCGGAGATTCCGGGTCGGTGATGGTCAACGCCTCGACCTGGGCGTTGATGCTGACCGGGCGTGTGCTGGACGGTGAGGAGGGCGACGGCGTCGTCGGCGTCCTTCGGGGCATGGTGCGACGTTTGGGCGAGCCGGTGATCCGCACCGCGGTGGGGCGCGCGATGCGCGAAATGGGCGCGCAGTTCGTCCTGGGGCGCGACATTCGCGAGGCCATGCGCGAGGCCCGTGCCATGGAAAGACGCGGCTACACCTATTCCTACGACATGCTGGGCGAGGCCGCCCGGACCGAAGATGACGCGATCCGCTACCATGGCGCCTATGCGCAGGCGATAGCGACCATCGGGAGGGCGGCGCGGACGGATGATATCCGCACCAATCCCGGCATCTCGGTCAAGCTGTCGGCCCTGCATCCGCGATATGAGCAGGCACAGCGCAACGCCATGTTGCCCGAACTGGCCGCGCGGACCCTGCAACTGGCCCGCGCCGCGCGTGATGCGAACATCGGGTTCAACATCGACGCGGAGGAACAGGACCGGCTTGAGTTGTCGCTCGACGTGATCCGGGCGGTGCTGTCGGATGAGACCCTTGCCGGTTGGGACGGGTTCGGCGTCGTCGTGCAGGCCTATGGACCGCGCGCGGGCTACGTGATCGACTGGCTCAACGACCTTGCCACGACGCTGGATCGCCGGATTATGGTCCGACTGGTCAAGGGCGCTTATTGGGACACGGAAATCAAGCGCGCGCAGACCCTTGGCCTAGATGGATTCCCGGTCTTTACCCGCAAGGCCAACACCGACGTCAGCTATATCGCCTGCGCGCGCAAGCTGTTGGACATGCGTGACCGGATCTACCCGCAGTTCGCGACGCACAACGCGCATACGGTGGCAGCCGTGCTGCATATGGCCGGAAACGACCGCAGCGGGTTCGAGTTTCAGCGCCTGCACGGCATGGGCGAAGCCCTGCATGACACCGTGCTACGGAACGAGCGGACGCACTGCCGGATTTACGCGCCGGTCGGGGCGCATCGTGATTTGCTGGCCTATCTGGTGCGGCGGTTACTTGAAAACGGGGCGAACTCCTCCTTCGTGCATCAGATCGTGGACGAAACCGTCGCGCCGGAGACGATTGCCAGCGATCCCTTTTCGCAATGTGATGCGGCGCTGAACCCCGCGATTGCGCATCCTGCCGCGATCTTTGGCAAAGCGCGTGAAAATGCCAGGGGTTGGGATTTGACCGATCCGGTGACCCTCGACAGAATCGAACATAACCGCATTTCCTTTGCGAAAGGTTACCAGTGGAGCGCCGGGCGCGTCGAACCCGATGCGGCAACGCACCGGGATACCCGCGAGATCCGTAACCCAGCCGATCCATCTGACATCGTGGGCTATGTCCGCGAGGCCAACGCCTCTGATGTCGAGGCCGCGATCAGCCGCGCAATCGCCGCCCAGCCCGATTGGGCGGCGACCCCCGTGACCACGCGCGCCGACACCCTGCGCCGCGCCGCCGATCTCTATGAAACACATGCCGTTGAGTTCTTCGCGCTCTGCACGCGCGAGGCGGGAAAGACGCTCGCCGACGGGGTCGCCGAAGTCAGAGAAGCGGTTGATTTTCTGCGCTATTACGCCGACATGGCCTCGCGTTCAGAACGCGACAGCACCGCACGCGGCGTGATTGCCTGCATCTCCCCATGGAACTTCCCGCTGGCGATTTTCACCGGCCAGATCGCCGCGGCTCTCGTCACCGGGAACGCGGTGATCGCAAAACCGGCGGAGCAAACGCCGCTGATCGCAGCACGCGCGACGGCGCTGTTGCACGAAGCCGGCATCCCCGCTGACATCCTGCACCTCCTCCCCGGCGACGGTCCAAGCGTCGGCGCGCCGCTGTCCGCCGATCCCAGGATTGCCGGTCTGTGCTTCACCGGCTCGACCGAGGTGGCCAAGCTGATCGACCGCCAGATGGCGAAGACAGCGCCGGAGGCGATGCTGATCGCGGAAACAGGCGGTCTCAACGCCATGATCGTTGACAGCACGGCCCTGCCGGAGCAAGCGGTGCGCGACATCCTTGCCTCCGCGTTCCAAAGCGCGGGACAGCGCTGTTCGGCGCTGCGCGTGCTCTATGTGCAGCGCGATGTGGAAGAGCGCATCCTCGATATGTTGTTCGGCGCGATGGAGACGCTGACACTCGGCAATCCGTGGTCGCTGGAAACAGACGTGGGCCCGGTGATCGACGCCGAGGCGCGCGACGGGATCGAGGCCTATTGCGCCGAGATGGAGGCCCGGGGGCGGCTCCTGAAGCGCCTCGATCAGACCGGCGAGGGGCTGCATGTCGCGCCCGCGATCATCCGCGTCTCTGGAATCGAGGAGATGGAGAGGGAGGTCTTTGGCCCGATTCTGCACATCGCCCGGTTTGACGCCGATGAGATCGACGCGGTGATCGACGCGGTCAACGCGCGTGGCTACGGGCTGACCTTCGGCTTGCACACAAGGATCGACGCACGGGTGCAGCAGGTGGTGGACGGTATCCACGTCGGCAACCTCTACGTCAATCGCAACCAGATCGGCGCGGTCGTCGGCTCTCACCCCTTTGGCGGCGAAGGGCTTTCGGGCACGGGACCAAAGGCGGGCGGGCCGCATTACCTGCCGCGGTTCCGCAAGCCCTTGGAAGCAGGCGTCGCGGTAGAGGAGGCGCAACCTACGGTCCAGAGGTCGGCTCTAAAGGCGGCTCTGGCCGAGCTCTCGACCTCCGAATGGTCACGCCGTCCCGACCGGATCGCCACCCTGCGCGCCACCCTGCGGGGCGGGGCGGCGGAGGCGATGAGCGCGACTGCCGCGCTCGACATGGGGCCGATCGACCTGCCGGGACCGACGGGGGAATCCAATCGCCTGACGCTGGTCCCGCGTGGCGTGGCGCTGTGCCTCGGCCCGGACGAAGACAGCCTCTTGGCGCAGGCGGTGCAGGCGCTCGGCACCGGCAACGCGGTTCTGGCCGTCGCGCCCGATGCCAGCCGCATGGTCTCCGCCTTGATGGCCACATCCGCTCCGATAGCTTGCGTCGACGGTGTGCTCGATCCAGCGGATCTCATCGCGCTCGATATCGACGTGGTGGCCGCGCGCCACGTTAGCGTCTTGCGCCGGGCCTTGGCGGATCGAGCGGGTCCGATCCTGCCGCTCGTCACCGCGCGCATCGACCCCGCCGCCTATGTCCACGAACGCGCCGTCTGCACCGACACCACGGCGGCGGGCGGCAACGCGACGCTGTTGGCAAATGCGGGTTAAATGGTTCAGGCAACGTGAGCGGGCCGCTAAACGACAAAGGGCCGCCCAAAGGCGACCCTGATGTCATCCCCCAAAGAGGGAAAGTTGGAGCGGGCGAGGCGATTCGAACGCCCGACCCTAACCTTGGCAAGGTTATGCTCTACCCCTGAGCTACGCCCGCTTCCTTGGGTAGGGCTGCATGTATAAAGAACCGCTGCGGCCTGCAAGGGGGAAATTCGGCGGAAGGGCAAAAATTCTCGCGACGGAATGACGGCGGACTTAGGCAAGGCTTTCTCAGATCGATCATGTGCGGCGAATTAAAACGTCGCCCCCCGTTGCCTCGCGAAATAGGTTTGCAGACGTGCCTCCGTAACATCACTGTCATAGCAAATCGGGGAGGCTCCGCCAGGGCGCGACCACGCGCTGCGACCGCCACAGCGCCGACCAGCGCGGTCACGGTTGTAGGGGCAGGGACAAGACCCCTGATAGGCCGCGATACTACGGCTAATCAGATCTTTTCTGGCGGCGGTAATCTCACGACTGCTCGGCAGGGAAACGGATCGCTGACGAATTTGCGTGGTTGGTGCCTGTGCAGGCGATCGCGTTGAGAGTAGTCGACTGGCGATCCATCCAGTGGAGTTTGCGCTGTCACCCATATGAATTTCGGACCATGCGCCCCGCGTTCGGAGCACAGGTACCAGGCGACCTCGTGTGTAGGTCGTCAAGACGCCTGCGTTTATCGACGGCTCGCGGCGAACGTTCACCCGTGACCCGGTCACGCGCAACATGTCCGCCGTTGCCGGTGCTGTGATGGCGATGTTTTTCTCATCACTGACGCGGCCTGTCTGGGCCCTTATTACTGAAGGGTCGCCAAAGGTGCTCGCGATGAGGATTATTACCCATGCAACGAATTTACGGACACACGGCATGAGACCACCAACTACATTAACCTTGATTAAGGTTAATGTAGACGCCAGTACGCGTCAAATTTAGGGGTGGGCGAAACCTCTGTCCCTCACTCCAGCTCGATCAGCAGATCCTTGGCGTCGATCTGGGCGCCGGCGCTGATATGGACGGCTTTGACCACGCCGTCGCGATCGGCGTGGAGGCCGGTTTCCATCTTCATCGCTTCGATGGTCAGCAGCAGATCGCCGTCCTTGACCTTGGCGCCGGCAGCGACGGCGATGGAGGCGACCACTCCCGGCATGGGGGCGGCGATATGGTCGGGGTTCGCCGGGTCGGCCTTGGGTGCGGCGGCCTTGGCACCGGTCGCCTTGCGGTCGGGGACGCGGACCACGCGAGGTTGGCCGTTCAACTCGAAAAACACCCGGACCTCGCCATCGTCCTGCGTGTCGCCGACGGTGACCAGCCGGATCTCAAGCGTCTTGCCGGGATCGATCTCGGCGGTGATCTCTTCTTCGGGCGACATGCCGTAGAAAAAGGTGAGGGTCGGCAGGGTCCGGACCGGGCCGTATGTCGCGTGGCGCATGGCGTAGTCGGTAAAGACCTTGGGATACATCAGGTAGCCGTTCAGATCCTCGTCGTCGATTGTCGCGCCGTCGAGTGTCGCGCTGATCTCGGCGCGCGCCTCTTCCAGATCGACAGGGGGCAGGTGCTTGCCGGGGCGTTCGGTGTTGGGGGCCTCGCCCTTCAGAACCTTACGCACGATGGCCTCGGGGAACCCGCCCGGAGGCTGTCCGAGATTGCCGCGCATCATGTCGATCACGCTGTCGGGGAAGGAGACATCCTTGTCCGGATCCTCAACCTCGGCGCGGGTCAGGTTCTGCGACACCATCATCAGCGCCATGTCCCCGACGACCTTCGAAGAGGGTGTAACCTTGACGATATCGCCGAACATCTGGTTCACGTCGGCATAGGATTGCGCGACCTCGTGCCAGCGTTCCTCCAGTCCCATGGAGCGGGCCTGCGCCTTGAGGTTGGTGAACTGGCCGCCGGGCATCTCGTGCAGATAGACCTCCGAGGCGGGGGCCTGCATGCCGGATTCGAACGCGGCGTATTGGCCGCGCACGGCCTCCCAGTAGTTCGAGATTTCGCGCACGGCGGCAATGTCGATGCTGCTGGCGCGTGGGCCATGTTTCAGCGCCTCAAGGATCGACCCGAAGGTCGGCTGCGAGGTGTTCCCCGATAGCGCATCCATCGCCGCATCCACCACGTCCACCCCGGCCGCCGCAGCCGTGAGAATGGTAGAGATCGCCGCGCCGGAGGTGTCATGCGTATGGAAATGGATTGGCAGGTCGACCGCGTCCTTCAGCGCCGGGAACAGCACTTCGGCCACGGGCGCGGTCATCACGCCGGCCATGTCCTTGATCCCCAGAACATGCGCCCCGGCGGCTTGCAGCTCCTTCGCCATATCGACGTAATAGGCGATGTCGTATTTCGCGCGCGATGGGTCCAGCGCGTCGCCGGTGTAACAGATCGTGCCCTCGCAAATCTTGCCCGAGGCCTGCACCGCATCCATTGCAACGCGCATGTTCTCGACCCAGTTGAGGGAATCAAACACGCGGAACACGTCCACCCCGGTCTCGGCGGCTTGACGGACGAACTCCTGCACAACGTTGTCGGGATAGTTGGTGTAACCGACGCCGTTGGAGGCGCGCAGCAACATCTGCGTCAGGATATTGGGCATCTTGGCGCGGATGTCGCGCAGACGCTGCCAGGGACATTCCTGCAAGAAGCGGTAGGCCACGTCAAACGTCGCCCCGCCCCAGCATTCCACCGAAAACAACTGACTGAGGTTGGAGGCGTAGGCGGGCGCGACCTTGGCCATGTCGATCGACCGCATCCGGGTGGCGAGCAGGGATTGATGCCCGTCGCGCATGGTCGTGTCGGTGAACAGCAGTTCCTTTTGCTCCAGCATCCACTTGGCGACGGCCTCGGGGCCCTTGTCCACCAGCAGGTTGCGGCTGCCGTAGGGCGTCGTCTCCCCGGTGAGGATGGGCATGCGAGGCGGTTTGAGGTCGGGATGGGGCAGGGCGCGCCCCTGCACCTCGGGATGACCGTTGACCGTGATATCGGCGATATAGGTCAGCACCTTGGTGCCGCGATCCTGTCGCGCGGCGAAATCGAACAGCGCGGGCGTCGTGTCGATGAACTTGGTGGTGTATTCATTGCTGAGGAACGTCGGATGCTTCAGCAGGTTCTCGACAAAGGCGATATTGGTGCTGACGCCACGGATCCGGAATTCGCGCAAGGCGCGGTCCATCCGCTTGATTGCCTTGTCCGGGGTCGGGGCCCAGGCGGTGATCTTGACCAGCAGGCTGTCGTAATAGCGCGTGATGACCCCGCCGGCATAGGCCGTGCCGCCGTCCAGACGAATACCCATGCCGGTGGCGGAGCGATACGCCGTGATACGCCCGTAATCGGGGATGAAGTTGTTCTGAGGATCTTCGGTGGTGATCCGGGTCTGTAGCGCATGCCCGTTCAGGCGCACATCGTCCTGGCTGGGCTTTCCTGTCGCCTCCGCCAGCGGCTTGCCCTCGGCGATCAGGATCTGTGCCTGCACGATGTCGATGCCGGTGACCTCTTCGGTGACGGTGTGTTCGACCTGCACGCGGGGGTTGACCTCGATGAAATAGAACTGGCCGTCGTCCATATCCATCAGGAACTCGACGGTGCCGGCGCATTCGTAATTCACATGGGCGCAGATCTTGCGGCCCAACTCGCAGATCTCCGCGCGTTGCTCATCGCTGAGATAGGGGGCAGGCGCGCGCTCCACCACCTTTTGGTTGCGGCGCTGGACCGAGCAGTCGCGCTCAAAAAGGTGGTAAATCTCTCCGTGACGATCGCCGAGGATCTGCACCTCGACGTGACGCGCCCGGATGATCATCTTTTCCAGATAGCCCTCGCCGTTGCCAAAGGCCGCCTCGGCCTCGCGTCGGCCTTCCAGGACCTTTTCCTTCATCTCCTCGGGACCGTTGATCGGGCGCATGCCGCGTCCGCCGCCGCCCCAGGAGGCCTTGAGCATCAGCGGATAGCCGATCTCGCCGGCTTCCTTGGCAATGGCGTCGAAATCATCGCCCAGCACGTCCGTCGCCGGAATGACCGGAACGCCGGCCTCGATCGCGACCTTCCGCGCACTCGCCTTGTCGCCGAGGGCGCGCATCGTTGCAGCCTTGGGCCCGATAAAGGTGATGCCCGCCGCGTCGCAGGCGTCCACGAAGTCCGGATTTTCGGACAAGAGGCCATAGCCAGGATGGATGGCATCGGCGCCCGACATCTTGGCGACGCGGATGATCTCCTGGATGCTCAGGTAGGCCGCGACCGGACCCAGCCCTTCACCGATCCGGTAGGCCTCGTCCGCCTTGAAGCGATGGAGCCCCAGTTTATCCTCTTCGGCGTAAACGGCGACGGTCTTCTTGCCCATCTCGTTCGCGGCGCGCATGATCCGGATGGCGATCTCGCCTCGGTTCGCAATCAGGATTTTCTGGAATTCGGCCACTGGCACCCCCTGGGAAAATTTGTTGCGCGGAACAAACGACATGCCGCGCCGCAGCGCAAGTAGAGTTTGACGCAGCAGCAGAGTCAAAAGATATCCGGTTTCGCGGGCTCCTGCGACAGGTATCGACCAATCCAGGGCGTGTTCGGGCGCCCTAACAGGGTCGTCCGTGCCTGACCGGCAGAGGTGCGCCGCCCTTAAAATGCCCACGATCTTACGCGAACAAGCCGTGAACACGCCCTTTCGCTTTTGATCGATACAGGCTATCTTTGCGCGCATGAGCAGTTTCGACGAATATGACGCCTTTGAGGGCGCCTCCCTATCCGCCCGCGCCGTTGCGGCGCGCCCGGCGCCCTACCTGGATGAATTGAACCCCGCTCAGCGCGAGGCGGTTGAGGCATTGGGCGGCCCCGTCCTGATGCTGGCGGGGGCCGGGACCGGCAAGACAAAGGCGCTGACCGCGCGCATCGTGCATCTGCTGAACACCGGTCGCGCGCGCCCGAACGAAATCCTCGCCGTGACCTTTACCAACAAGGCCGCGAAAGAGATGAAGCTGCGGGTCGGCCGTCTGCTGGGCCAGTCGATCGAGGGCATGCCGTGGCTCGGCACGTTCCACTCGGTCTGTGTCAAGCTGCTGCGCCGTCACGCCGAACTGGTCGGGTTGAAGTCGAGCTTTACCATCCTCGACACAGATGACCAGATCCGCCTTCTCAAGCAGTTGATCAGGGCCAACAATATCGACGAAAAGCGTTGGCCCGCCCGTCAATTGGCCGGCATCATCGACCACTGGAAGAACCGCGCCTGGACGCCGGAAAAGGTCCCCTCGGCTGAATCCTCGGCCTACAACAATCGCGGTACGGAACTATACGATCAATATCAGCGTCGCCTGCTGGAATTGAACGCTGTCGATTTCGGTGACCTGCTGCTGCATGTGGTGACGATATTTCAGTCCCACGATGACCTGCTGCAACAATACCAACGCTGGTTCAGGTTCATCCTCGTCGACGAATATCAGGACACCAACGTCGCGCAATACCTCTGGCTGCGCCTCTTGGCCGGGGGGCACAAGAACATCTGTTGCGTTGGAGATGACGATCAGTCGATCTATGGCTGGCGCGGCGCCGAAGTCGGCAACATCCTGCGGTTTGAAAAGGATTTTCCGGGTTCCAAGGTTGTTCGGCTGGAGCAGAATTACCGCTCGACTGAACATATCCTCTCTGCCGCCGGCGGTGTGATCCGGGGCAATGAGGGGCGGCTCGGCAAGGAGCTTTGGACCGAAGCGACCGGTGGCGAGAAGGTCCGCCTGATCGGTCATTGGGACGGTGAGGAAGAGGCCCGCTGGATCGGCGAAGAGATTGAGGCGATGCAGGTCGGCACCCGTGGCCTGCGTCCGATCTCGCTCGATGAAATGGCGATTCTCGTGCGCGCGTCGCACCAGATGCGCGCCTTCGAGGATCGCTTCCTGACCATCGGTCTGCCCTACCGCGTGATCGGCGGCCCGCGATTTTACGAGCGTCTCGAAATCCGCGACGCCATGGCCTATTTCCGGCTCGTGATCTCACCCGCGGACGATCTCGCTTTTGAGCGGATCGTGAACACGCCAAAGCGGGGTCTGGGCGATAAGGCGCAGCAAAAAATTCAGGTCTGCGCGCGTGAGAACAAGGTTCCCCTGGTCGAGGGCGCGCGCATCCTTCTGGCCGACGGCGGCATCACCGGCAAGGGCGGCGGGGAGCTGCGCGCGCTGGTCGATAATCTCGACCGGTGGGGGCGAATGACCGGCCACGCCGACCTGAGCCACATCGAACTTGCCGAAATGATCCTCGATGAATCCGGCTACACGACGATGTGGCAAAATGACAAGACGCCCGAAGCGCCCGGACGGCTTGAGAACCTGAAAGAACTGATCAAAGCTCTTGAGAACTTTGAGAATCTTCAAGGATTTCTCGAACACGTCTCCCTCATCATGGATAACTCGACCGAAGACCAAGGTGCGAAAGTGTCAATCATGACCCTTCACGCAGCCAAGGGGTTGGAGTTCCCGGCGGTGTTCCTGCCTGGATGGGAGGACGGTTTGTTCCCCTCACAACGCTCGATGGATGAATCCGGCCTCAAGGGGCTGGAGGAAGAGCGTCGCCTCGCCTACGTCGGCATCACCCGTGCGGAGGAAATCTGCACAATCTCCTTCGCGGGCAACCGTCGGGTGTTCGGGCAATGGCAAAGCCAGCTACCCTCGCGCTTCATCGACGAACTGCCCGAGGAAAACGTCGAAGTCCTGACACCCCCCGGCCTTTATGGCGGCGGCTACGGTGCAGCGGCACCGGTCCAGTCGAGCATTGATCGAAAGGTCGCTGAGGCAAACGTCTATAACTCCCCCGGATGGAAGCGCATGCAGGCTCGGGCCGGTCAACGCCCCGTCAGTCAGCCACGCGAAACCCGTAACCAGATCATCGACCTGGACGCCGTCAGCCGCTACACCGTGGGCGACCGGGTGTTTCATCAGAAATTCGGCTATGGCGCGGTCACGGGGATTGAAGGAGACAAGCTCGACATCGCGTTCGAGAAGGCCGGCCCCAAGAAAGTCGTCGCCAAATTCGTGATGGCCGACACTGACATTCCCTTTTAGGCGTTTCCTTTTAGGGCGCGACAACACCCTACTTTAGCCAAGAACCCGCCGGTGGTATCTGCCATCGCCGCCGTGTGATGGCGCGCAGATTCTCGCGATCAGAAGCCCGCCAAAGTCGCGCGCCTCAAGCCGCATAAATATGTGCCGTAAAACAAAAAAAACGGCGGTGCCAGGGAGGAGGAGAGGCACCGCCGTTCATGTCACGGCCACTCAGGGAGGAGGAGAGAGCAGCCGATCTGAATGTGCAGTTCCGGCGACCCCAGGGAGGAGGAGAGAGGCCGCCGGTCTTGCTATCACCGACCCAGGGAGGAGGAGAGGGCCGGTGCATCTCGTGCGGAGCGTTAACCCTGCTCCGGGGATAGGTGCGACGACATCAGGGAGGAGGAGAGATGCCGTCGCTCTTCACAGGCGACCCAGGGAGGAGGAGAGGGCCGTCTGATTCACGAATTACTGTTTGCCGTAGGCCTCTTCGCGCGCCAGTGAGCGGATCATGGAGCGGTGCAAGCCAAGGTCGCTCAACTGGCGGTCGCTGAGCGCGGAAAGCTCTGCGACACATTTGCTATAGACGACATAGGCCGAGTAGCGCGCGACGAGGCCGCGGAGGATGCGGGACGTGACGCCGGGGGTGCCTACGGCTGCGCTGCGGACTTCGGATGCCATTGCCATTTTGGTGTGCCTTTCGGTTTTGCCGCTTGGACCGTCTGGTCGTCGTGGCGTCTTGTTGATTTCAATTTACGCTTATTCTGCACTTGCACAACGCTTTATGCTGCAACGCAGCTATGCGCCTGGCGCATGATTATCGAACACTTGTAAGAATTCACCGGTAACGCCTGGATCAGCGCGCCGATCCTATTCTGACGCTCATATACACAAGCGTCTAAAACCCGCAGAGTCACGTTTGAGCTGACCTCAGCCGTATCCTGCACTTGGCTGGAAATCAGGTCTGTCCTGCGTTAGAGAGGCGTTAATTACGAAGCGGAGTACCTCCAATGACCGTCACACAGGCCCAGGTCGATGCTGCCTTGCAGCAAATTGAGCTTCCGGACGGCGGAACCTTGGTCTCGCGGGACATGATCCGCGCGCTCAGTATCGACGAGGGCACGGTGCGGTTTGTGATCGAGGCGCCGACGCCAGAGCTCGCTCAACTGATGTCCACTGCCGTGCGGCAAGCCGCCGAGGGAGCGGTGCGTGCGATCCCCGGCGTCACAGATGTCAGCGTGGTGCTCACAGCGCATCAAGGTGCGCCCAAGGGGGCCGCGCCGCAGCTCAAGGTTGGCGGACATCCGACACCGCAGGCCGGACCGATCAAGCCTGCCGGGGTGGCGCGCATCCTCGCCATCGCGTCGGGCAAGGGCGGCGTCGGCAAATCCACCGTCTCGTCAAACCTCGCGGTTGCGCTGGCGCGGCAGGGCCGGCGGGTGGGCTTGCTCGACGCCGATATATACGGCCCCTCCCAACCTCGCATGATGGGGGCGACGGGCAAGCCGGCCTCGCCGGACGGCAAGACGATCATTCCGCTCAAGGCGCATGGCGTCACCCTGATGTCGATTGGGTTCATGATAGAGGAAGGCAAGGCCGTGGTCTGGCGCGGTCCCATGTTGATGGGGGCCTTGCAACAGATGCTGGGCCAGGTCGAATGGGGCGAGCTGGACGTGCTGATCGTCGATCTGCCGCCGGGCACCGGCGATGTGCAGCTGACCCTGTGCCAGAAATCCGACCTCTCCGGCGCGCTGGTCGTGTCGACCCCCCAGGACGTCGCGCTGATCGACGCGCGAAAAGCCATCGACATGTTCGCCACCCTCAAGACACCGGTTCTGGGTCTGATCGAGAACATGTCGACCTATGTCTGTCCCAACTGTGGCCATGAAAGTCATATCTTCGGGCATGGTGGCGTCGCTGCCGAAGCCGAAAAGATGGGCGTGCCCCTGTTAGGGCAATTGCCGATCGACCTCGACACCCGACTGGCCGGGGATGCCGGCACGCCCATTGCCGCAGGGGACGGCCCGATGGCCGACGCCTACGCGCAA
>PAPR01000075.1 GCA_002709085.1 Pseudooceanicola sp.
CCACTTCGCGCATCGCGGACGTATCAAAGAACGCCGTCACAAAGCTGCTTGAAGACGCGGGTAAAGCCTGCGCCAAATTCCATGATGAGAATATCAAAGGCGTTGAGGCCAAGCACGTTCAAGCAGATGAAATCTGGGCTTTCTGCTACGCCAAGGCCCGCAACGTCGAGGGCGCTAAGGCCGCGCCCGAAGATGCTGGCGATATCTGGACTTGGACAGCGATGGACCGGGATAGCAAGCTGATGATCTCGTACACCGTGGGGGATCGGTCACAAGGCACGGCGCTTACCTTAAGGCGGTTACAGACGCGTTCTCGGGCGATGTCGACTATGCTATGCTGATCAAGCAATACGGTGATCCGACAGGCCAGAAGGGGCATGAGCGCAAATATTCCCCCGCCGAATGCACCGGGGCTAAGAAAGAGGCGATCTTTGGCAAGCCCGATATGTCTGAGGTCGGCACCAGTCACGTTGAGCGGCAAAACCTGACAATGCGTATGGGTATGCGCCGCTTCACCCGTCTGACCAACGCTTTCAGCAAAAAGGCAGAGAACCACGCTTACGCGGTTGCCCTGCACTTCATGCACTATAACTTCTGCCGTATTCATAAGACGCTGCGTATCACACCGGCAATGGCGGCTAACCTTGTCGCATCGCCTTGGACGGTTGATGATATCGTGGCCCTTGTCGAGAAAGCAGAAGACGCCAAGCCGAAGACGCGCGGGCCTTACAAACCTCGCGCGAAAAAAGATATTTCAAACTGACCCACTTCCAGAAAATTTCCTGGTCTTGACGATGCTTGAAGACATACCCTAAAAACTCTTCCAGCATGGTCATATCAGCGCCCTCAACGGGCAAACCCCGATACGAGGGGGCGACCCACGAGTTAATACTCGCCATCCCGTTGGTTAGAAACGTGGAGCGAGTAATATTAGGACAACATTCTATCCGATCATCCCAAAAAGGGATAGTTTGTGTCTCGTCGTCATGGACCGTATCAATAGCGATCCGACAAACTTCACGCCATAGGTCCTTAGACATGGTGATATGCGGAAATTCGCGCTTACTGCTCAGCAACAAGACCCTCTTCAGGTCAGAGGCAGACATCGCTGATCCCGGTTTCGTGGCTTTGTAAAATCGCCCTTCTTTTCGGACGAAATTTCTTGCCAGATAGGAGCAAAGCTCTTGCGTATCGCTTTCAAGCTTCGCCGCTTCGTCTTCAGCGTGATCTTTGGATGAAACGGTTTCGTCGCCGGTAAATTCTCGGGTTAGCAACTGGGTTAGTTGGTCGTTGTGTTCGTTATTATGCATTGAATTCCTTAAAGAATATTTCATACCCCCGCAAAAAAAACGAGGATTGGTTTCATGAAAATTATCTAGGAAAGGAAGCAGGACACATGTTCTGCAGATGGTCTAATCGGACCATAGCCTTGCATGACGAATGGCGTTATTGCCTGTCACAAGACTTCATCTAGGAGGAGTAAATATAACGATCCATAGATCGCTTTGCAAGAGCATGTGAGCCAACTTTTTGAAGAAACTGAGCGCGATAAGAATGGATGCTGGGTTACACCGACGAAGGGACCGCGGAAGGTGCGCTATAGAGGGGGGCAGGACCGGGCGTATAGGTTCGTCTTCTGCATCCGAGAAAGGCTGGCACCTACGCGCGATCAAGTGGTTCGCCATCGATGCCATAACCGCCTTTGCATCAACCCGGCTCACCTCGAGATTGGGGACCGGAACGATAACCTGCGCGATGAGTGGGAGCGTCAGGCTAACGGGGTAGACTGGTTAGCCCTCTAGAGAGCTGAGGCCTGTGGCCATGCCTACTACAGACCGCTAAACAACTCGCCCGTCCCACCCGTTAAAGGTCTGGGGCGGGTGTCTCGGGTGGCCGTAAAACCACGTGGGGCATGAACTGGGGGCACTTCCAGCGGGTTGCCAGGGGCCAGTCGTTATTGTTCTGAACGAAAGATCATGGCTGGGGTGGTAGGATTCGAACCTACGATACACGGTACCAAAAACCGATGCCTTACCGCTTGGCTACACCCCAACAGTGACGCGCTGATTACTCTGGTCGCCTGCGGGGTTCAAGCCCTTTCGCCTGAAAAAATCATGTCCGGTCCCGTGCGAACGAAATCGGGTCCAGTCGGGGCGGGCGGCGGTGCGAGCGCGCTGCGGCAACGCCCGCGCTACTCGGTTTGGGCATCGCGGTTCAACAGGTCCTCGTTGTGCCTGTCGCGGCGTTCCTCATCGACGATGGCCTCCAGTGCATGTTCTGCGTGCGCCTGGACATCCAGTGCCTTGGTCTGGACGGGCGGAACGGGGCGTGGGGCAGGGGCGCGCTCGGCTCTGGTCGGACCTTGAGCGTCGACTTCGGTCAGGGTCACGCCGGAGTTGATCAAGCGGTAGGTCGGTTCGGGCATGTCGACTTCGGCCTCGGCAAGGGCTGCGACAGCGAGCCGGATCGCCTCACCTCGCCCGGCTGTCAGCGAGGTCGTGCGCTGGTCGATCCAGCCGACCAGGCGCAGGGTCAGGGTACTGTCGCCAACCCCCTCGATCCAGACGTCGGGCGCGGGCGATTTCAGAACGAAGGGAAGCTCTTTCAGCGTGGTCTGCGCGATCTGGATCGCGCGCGCCATATCTGCGGAGGGCGCAATTCCGATGTCAAACACGAACCGTCGTTCGGCGTTTATCGAATAGTTTACGATGCGGCTTTTAAAGACGGTGGCATTGGGTATTCGAATGTGGTTGCCGTCGTAGGACAACAGGATCGTCGCGCGCGAAGTGAGGCGGATCACCTTGCCCTCGTCGCCATTGATTTCGACCGCGTCGTTGGGTCGAAATGGCTGGCGGATCGACAGCATCACGGAGGCGATGAAGTTTTCCACCGTATCCTTGACCGCAAAACCGATGGCGAGACCAATGATGCCCGCAGCGCCCAGAATGGTCGACAAGAGCGCGGTGGCGTTCAGAATATCAAGGCTGATCACGATGCCCGCGATGACGAACACGAGGCGGATGATCTGACGATAGATGTCGGCGATAAAGGCGTTCGGTGCGAACCGATCCCAAGGATAACGCAAGCGCGCGAGCACAATGCCGAAAAAGACCACGATCAGGAAAGCGGCCAGAGCGATCAGCAAGAGGGGCAGCCGGGTGACAAGGTCATAGAGGCGCTTCTCGAACCGTTCCAGCGCCGGGTTCAGGCGTCGTGCCACATCGGTGGTTTCGGTCACATTATTGCGGATCGCGACGACGCCCTCGATCCGTCCGGTCAGCTCGTTCAGCGTCTCCGCCGTCAGTGCGTCCAGCGTCGTGCCGCGCAGGGTGACAATCCCCGATGCGACCGAGACTGTGACGTCCTCGTAGCCCTCCAGTTCCGACAGGATGGTGCGGATGCGTGTGGCAATGGCCGCATCCTGCGACGCGCTTTCGGTGACAGAGATCGTGCCGGTCGGCTGCTCTGCCGTTTGGGCGTGGGCCGGGATGCCCAGGAGGGTGATCAGCAAGGCTGACAGCAGGATACGGAACATCAAGAGACCTGAAAATAGGATTGAAGCAATGGTGCGATCCTAGCGGTCAGGCGCCGGCGATCAATCCCTCAACTCGTCGGGATCGACCCCCCAAAAGCTGGACTTGGGTGCCCAGCCCTTGTAGCCCGCAACCGAAAGGCGGCACCAGTCGGCAAGGCAATCTTCCAACCGGGCAACGACGCCCAACTCCACTTGAGCCGAGACCGCGCTGGCTTTGTTCGGGCGCAGATGCAAATCCAGCATATTGCGCTGGATCAACACTGTGCGCACACCCGAGAGCAGAGAGTAATGGATCCAGCCGCCCACACCTTCCTGATCCACCACGCGGCGCCAATGGCCATATTCCGCAGTGATTTGCAGCGGCATGTTGCGCCGCATAAAAACCCAGTCGATGCGATGCGTCACGCTCGGCCCGCGCCGGACGTTGCCCTTGGACGCTTTCATGGAAACGTAACGAGGCAAGGGCAGGTGCGTGATCGGCCCGACGGTGACCGCCTCGCGTGCCGCGTCGTCGGCCGGGGCCTCCACCGCATGCACGGGGAGGGTTGCGATCAGGAGTGTAAGCGCAAGCGCGCCAATCCAAGTCTGCCTCATGGCTTTGCCCAAATCTGCTCAGATGCTATGGCGGTTCTTGTGCCGCCCCTGTCTTTGCGCCACTTTGCCTGTAATGCAGGGCCGATGGAAGCCGGGGGTACTACTGAATGCCAACTCAACGTCTGAGTGTTGTTGTAACGCGACGCTTGCCGGAGCGCGTCGAAGCGAGAATGTCGGAATTGTTCGATGTCACGCTGGGACCGCGGGACCGTCCGATGACACGTGCGGAACTGGCAGACGCGATGCGAACCGCTGACGTGCTGGTGCCGAACTTGCGGGACCGGATCGACAATACGCTGGTCGCGCAGTCCGGGGCGAATTTACGCCTGATCGCCAATTACGGGGCAGGGGTCGATCATATCGACGTCGCGACGTGCCGGCAACGCGGGATCCTCGTGTCCAATACTCCGAGCGTCGTGACCGAAGATACAGCGGACATGACCATGGCGCTGATCCTCGCGGTGACGCGGCGCATCCCCGAAGGGCTGGCGCTGATGCGGTCCAACGACTTTGACGGCTGGAGCCCGAACGCCTTGTTAGGCGGGCGGATCGCAGGTCGTCGGCTGGGCATACTGGGCATGGGGCGGATCGGGCAGGCGGTGGCACGCCGCGCCAACGCCTTTGGCATGCAGGTTCACTATCACAACCGCAAACGCCTGCGCGAAGAGACGGAGTCCGCCGTGGGCGCGACCTATTGGGAAAGCCTCGATCAGATGGTGGCCCGGATGGATGTGCTGTCGGTCAACTGCCCGCATACGCCTTCGACGTTCCATCTGATGAACGCGCGTCGTTTGAAACTGATGAAGCCCGAGGCGGTGATCGTGAATACCTCACGCGGCGAGGTGATCGACGAAAATGCCCTGACACGGATGCTGAAAGCGGGCGACCTGGCGGGCGCGGGCCTCGACGTCTTTGATCATACCAACGTCGAGAATGCCGATTTGCGGTCGCTCAAGAACGTGGTGTTGCTACCGCACATGGGCTCTGCGACGCAGGAGGGTCGTTCGGAAATGGGCGAGAAGGTCATTATCAACATCAAGACGTTTGCGGATGGACATCGACCTCCGGACCAGGTTTTTGCCGCGATGCTTTAGGAAAATTTGCGCGGTGCGGTGAAAATTAACGAATGATTTTCTATTTCCTGAGAGTTTGTCGGCAGGGTCATGGCTGACGCAAATAGCGCGCGCCGGACTTGTCGTTATCGGAGGGGGCTCTCATGCCCACAGGTTTTTAATGCAGGCAGAGGCGATCAGCAATTCAGCGCGGCTTGGTGGGCGCGCTTTGCGCCGACCTGGGGCGAGGGCGCAGATGTTGCAGCTTTTGAACCGCTATTCTGCAGGCTCCGCCGTGATTAATCGCGGTTGCATGTGATGGGCGACCCTGCGTTCCCGGATGGCGACGGCTTCCTTGACGGGATGCGGGCCGTTTTGATGGCATTGCCGGGAATTGGCGTGCTGTTTGATCGCGAGGGGAGGCTGGTCTGGGGGAATGAAGCCTTCGCGGCCAGGTACGGGGCGCAGGGCGATGACATCGCCAGCCATATGACCGCTGAAATCGCACAGGACCTGATGGCACCGGATCGGTTAAATCATGCGACGCTGACATTTGCCTCGGGACGGACGGCACGCTTTTCGTGCAGTTGCATCGGCGGAGAGGCGGGTTTTGCCCCGTTCCTCCTTCTGCAAGAGGTCGAAAACTCCACCGTTAGCCCCACGTCCGCTTTTGTTCATCAAGGGTTGATTCAGTCACGCGAGGAACGCGACAGGGCCCGTGCCGCCGAAAGACGCATGCGGGAGGAGGTGGCCCGATGGCGCCGCCTGTCCATGACCGACCGCTTGACCGGTCTGCATAACGCGAGCGGCTTTCACGAGGCGGCAGAGGCCATGCTACGCGATCATGAGGGCGCAGCGCTGGTTTATGCGGACCTCAACGGATTCAAAATGATCAACGATACCTTGGGACATTCCGCCGGCGACGGATTGCTGCGCGATATAGGGCAACGGATCATGGCCGCGATTCGATCCAGTGACCTGGCGGGGCGCATGGGGGGGGACGAATTTGCAATCCTCCTGCCGGGCTGTCCGCCCGAAGAATTGGATAAAGTCACGACCCGATTGCGCAGCGCGATGCAACGCAGGTTCCCCGTCGAACGCGACGGCGATCAACCGACATTGATTCTGGCGGTCGACGCAGCCATCGGTGCGGCCATGTTCCCGAATGAAGGTGCGACCTTGGACGAACTTCTACGCTTGGCCGACGCCCGCATGTTCGACGACAAGCACAGGTCAAAATACAGCCGCAGACCCGCCTAACGGCTCGCGCCCGGCACCCACAGGACATCCGACTGCCCGTTGTCATTGGCAATACGGCTTGCCACGAAGAACCAGTCGGACAGGCGATTGAGATATTTGACGCCAACCGGGTTGCACCCATCCTCACCCATCAGCGCGACGGCAAGCCGTTCGGCGCGGCGTGAGACGGTGCGGCAAAGATGCAGATGTGCGGCCAGAGCTGAGCCGCCCGGCAGCACGAAACTCCTGAGCGGCGTCAGATTGGCGTTCATGGCGTCGATTTCGGCTTCAAGCCGATCAACCTGGCTGGCGATCATGCGAAGCGGGGGGTATTCGGCGGTCTCATCCGCTTCCTGCTGGGGGCGACAAAAGTCCGCGCCGAGGTCGAAAAGGTCATTCTGTATGCGGGCCAAAGCGGCATCCAGGTCCCCGTCTGCATGCAGTCGCGCCAGACCGATTGTCGCGTTGGTTTCGTCAACCGTTCCATAGGCTTCGACTCGCAAGGAAGGTTTTGGTACGCGCGTCCCGTCGCCCAATGCGGTCTCGCCTGCGTCGCCGGTTCGTGTGTAAATCTTTGACAATACGACCATATCAGCCTCCACTCCTGAAGTATACAAAGGCCAGGATCAATAGAACGGCCAGAAACTGCGCGATAATTCTTAACTGCATCACCTTGTTGGACTTCTTGCCGTCCGCCCCGGCAGCAAAACCGCCTATTCCGTAAAGCAGTATTCCGGCGACCACCAGCACGGCGATGGCGACGATGATGAAAAGCGGATCATTAAGCATATTCGGCCTCCTTGCGGCCCCTTGATGTAACCGGCGCAGGGCCAAATGCGAACATGGCATTTAAGCGCAGCGATCACGCCCGCGCGAGAATCCAGTCCAAAGCGCGTGTCGGCATCACGCGGCGCGCCACCGTCATTGCAGTCGTCGGCACCGTCACGCGATAGCGGGCGGCTGGTTTGCGATCTTCCAAAGCGCGGATCAACGCGGCGCTCGTTGCCGACGGGGTGAGTTCGAATTTGTCGCGTCCTGGCGCACCATAAAGCCGCTTTAGCAGGGCGCCGCGGTATTGATCGGCGCGGGCCGAACTCTCCCAATCGATATAGCGCTCGAACAAGGCAGTGCTATTTTCCCGAATGCGTGTCCCAATGGGGCCAGGTTCCAAAAGAATGACGTGGATCGGTGTGTCGCGCATTTCTACCCGCAGTGTGTCGGTCAGACCCTCAAGCGCGAATTTAGAGGCGACATATGCCGATCTCCACGGCGCTGCGACCAGGCCCAGGACGGAAGAGCAGTTGATTATCCGCCCATGTCCCTGTCGACGCATCACGGGGATGGCCATCCGCGTCAACTCATGCGGCCCCAACAGGTTGGTGTCGAAAACATGGGCCAAGCCGTCACGCGGCAAATCCTCATTGGCACCCGGCAGGGCGATTGCGCCATTGTTGAAAATTGCATCCAGCGTGCCACCCGTGGCCTCAAGCGTCGCGTCGAGAGCCGAGCGGATCGTCGCGCTGTCAGTATAGTCTAGGTGGAAGGAGTCCAGCCCTTCGTCCCTTAACCGCGTCACATCATCCGGTTTGCGACAGCTTGCAAAGACGCGCCAACCCCTGGATTTAAGTGCGTGGGCTGCATGGTAGCCGATGCCAGAAGAGCATCCGGTTATGAGAATCGAGAGGGGCGCCATAACCTAAGTCTGGCACCCCGGGAAGAGTCTGCAAGGATTGATCGCGACGATCAACGCGGGTCGGAGACAAGGAAGTCAGCCATCCAGCCGATACGACCGCTTTCCGAAACCCGCAGTTTCAGCCAGCCGTTACCCGGCGCAGCAATCACTTCGACTTCGTTACCACGGGACAGGCGGTCGACGATTGAATAGTCGGTGCCCGGTCCGTTACGCATATTCACGCGATTTCCCGAAACGGTACGGATGTCCTTGGTCGCGGCAGCGGGAACGACCAGCGCGTTGTCGGCCGTGTCACCACCCTCGCGCAGAACATGCTCGAAGGAGTTCAGTACGGCCGGATCAATGGCGGCGAGTTCGTCGGTGTTGGGGGCGCGCAGATCAAAGCTGGGTTGGGAGAACGATGCACGAGTGACGGCGGCCTTCGGCTCAGGCTTGGCGACAGCTTTGACGATCATGGACTGCGATGGGTTTTCACCAGTCGATGCGACGCGGGGTTTCGCAACATCACCCTTCGTCTCGGCGACAGCGGCGCCGGCAGATTGACCAGCGGGCGTGAAGTCGGCGCCACCGCTCATCTCATAGAAAGCCCAACCCATAAAGACGAAGGAAAGTGCGATGTACTTGTTCATGATCTGATCCCCTTGCAGCAGTTATCAAGACAACGCCACTCACCCCATTTGGTTTCGTTATAAATTGATTCGACTGCAAAGACGTTAAGGAAATGCCCTAAAGATAAAGTCGCATCTTTACGGTTTTGGCGCCACAAGATACTCATCATCTATGAGCGATCTGATTGACGACCCCAACATGGGCGGCACTGACCTGTCGGAGCCTTTGTCCCGTGCCATCGGCGACAGATATCTGACCTATGCGTTGTCGACGATTATGCATCGCGCTCTGCCGGATGCCCGTGATGGGCTCAAACCGGTGCACCGCCGGATCCTCTATGCCATGCGCGAGCTGCGGCTGGGGCCGGGAAGTCGCTTTCGCAAATCCTCCAAGATTTCCGGCGATGTCATGGGCAACTTTCACCCCCACGGCGATACCGCGATCTACGACGCGATGGCGCGTTTGGCGCAGGACTTCAATGTCCGGTATCCGCTGGTCGATGGGCAGGGCAACTTTGGCAATATCGACGGCGATAACCCAGCCGCGTCCCGCTACACCGAAGCGCGCCTGACCGCGGTCGCCGAGGCCCTCATGGAGGGGCTGGCTGAGAACGCGGTCGATTTTCGGGACAATTACGACGGGACGCTGACCGAACCGGTGGTGCTGCCTGCGGCGATCCCGAACCTGCTGGCCAACGGCTCTTCGGGAATCGCGGTCGGGATGGCGACGAACATCCCACCGCATAATATCGAAGAGCTGTGCAATGCCGCGCTGCACTTGATCAAAACGCCTGATGCAAGGGACGAAACCTTGCTGAATTTTGTTCCGGGGCCGGATTTTCCGACCCGGGGCATCATGGTCGAGCCGCGCGAAAATGTCGCCGAAGCTTATCGCACAGGGCGCGGCGCCTTTCGCCTGCGCGCTAAGTGGGAGGTCGAGGACCTCGGTCGCGGCACCTGGCAGATCGTCGTCACCGAAATCCCCTATCAGGTTCAGAAATCCAAGCTGATCGAGCGCATCGCGGAGCTGATCCAGACCAAGAAGATCCCGATCCTCGCCGATATCCGGGACGAGAGTGCCGATGATATCCGCATGGTGCTAGAGCCGCGGTCCAAAGCGGTCGCGCCTGACGTATTGATGAACATGCTGTTCCGCAGTTCCGACCTCGAAGTGCGGTTCAGCATGAATATGAACGTCCTGATCGACGGGGTGACGCCGAAGGTCTGTTCGCTGAAAGAGGTGTTGCGCGCCTTTCTCGACCATCGTCGCGATGTGTTGACCCGACGCTCCCAGCACCGAATGGAAAAGATCGACCATCGTCTTGAGGTGCTGGAAGGTTTCATCATCGCCTTCCTCAACCTCGATCGGGTGATCGACATCATCCGATACGACGAGGATCCGAAAGCCGCGCTGATGACCGAGGATTGGTCGCTTTCGCGCGCGCGGGCCGCGACTGAAAAGGACTACATCAGCCCAATCGGCCTGGACGCCGAGGGAGAGTTGAGTGAGGTTCAGGTTGAGGCAATCCTGAACATGCGCTTGCGCAGCCTGCGCCGTCTCGAAGAGCTGGAGCTGATCCGCGAGCGTGACGCCTTGATGGAGGAACGCGCAGGGCTGGAAGATTTGCTGGACAGTGAAGACCTGCAATGGACCAAGGTTGCCGAGCAGGTGCGCGAAGTCCGCAAATCTTTCGGTGCGAAGTCCGAAGGTGGCGCGCGGCGGACGCTGATCGAAGAGGCCGGCGTTGTTGAAGAGGTCCCTCTGGAAGCGATGATCGAGCGTGAGCCGATCACCGTCGTCTGCTCCCGTATGGGCTGGGTGCGCGGGATGAAGGGGCACCTCGATCTGACCCAGGCCTTCAAGTTCAAGGACGGCGACGAGGGCCGCTTTGCCTTCCATGCCGAAACTACGGATCGGCTGCTCGTCTTTGCTACGAACGGGCGGTTCTACACCGTTTCCGCCTCTACCTTGCCTGGCGGGCGGGGCATGGGGGAGCCGCTGCGCTTGATGGTCGACTTGCCGAACGAGGCAGAAATCGTCGATATCTTGATCCATCGTCCGGGGCGTAAGTTGGTCGTGGCGTCGACGGCGGGCGACGGTTTCCTGGTGTCCGAAGAGGACGTCGTCGCGCAAACCCGTAGCGGGAAACAAGTGCTGAATGTCCGGGGGGACGTAGCGGCCCTCGTCTGCAAGCCGGTGGTCGGGGATACGGTCGCGGTTGTGGGTGAAAATCGTAAAGTTCTGGTTTTCCCTCTGGATGAGCTGCCGGAAATGGGTCGCGGCAAAGGAGTGCGGCTGCAGAAATATAAGGATGGCGGTCTGTCGGACGTGACCACCTTTGCGCTGTCAGAGGGGCTAGCCTGGCTCGATCCCGCTGGACGTCGACGCCACGAGCCCGATCTCACCGAATGGATTGGAAAGCGTGCGAGTTCCGGTCGGATGGCGCCGCGCGGCTTTCCGAGGACCAACAAGTTTACTTGATCGGGCGGCGCCGCGCCGTCAATCAAAGCCTCGGAAAACCAATACGACACCGGGCATGTCAGGCTCCGCTTCGTGCGGGCCGGTTGGATGGGTTTCGATGGTGATCGAGCGATTTTCATAGGTGCCGGAAGCTTTGGTCACTTCACCGTCGCGCAAAGTGCGTTCCGAAAGTTTCTTCAGATCGGCAAAGTCGAAACGTGGACCGACGATATCCAGACTGCGCCCGATGTCGTGGGTTTGCATAAGAAAATGCTGCCCGACCAATTCACTGAACCGCCGGATTTGCCCCCTGTGATCCAGCACGATGACGCCGACATTCAGCAGCCGCAACACGAGGTCCATGCTGGTGTTGAGTTCTGACAATTCGTCGATCTTCAACTCATGCTCAGCACTGACGGTGACAAGCTCCTCGTTCACAGCATGAAGTTCTTCGTTGGAGCTTTGCAGTTCCTCGTTGGAGGCCTGGAGCTCTTCGTTGGAGGCCTGAAGTTCTTCGTTTGAGGCTTGCAATTCCTCCCCGCTCGCCTCCAGACGTTCGGTGACTTGCTGAAGTGTTTCTTCTGTCAGGCGCAAGTCGCGCTCAAGCTCCGTAATGCGGCGGGAAAGAATCGCGGCGTCGTCGTTGTTGGCCAGACTGGGCACGCCGTCGTTGCTGTCAGGCAGGGGGTTCTCATCTTCCAGCTTGATGGAGACCAGCAAAAATTTGGCGTTGGATCGCTGTTCCAGAGCTTCGATGGTCAGGCTGCAAAACTGGACGTGATCGCGGTCAAACTCGACTTTCACGCGCCGCACGTAGGTTTCGATGGTGTTGCGACGGAGCTTTTCCATCCCGACATTGATCGGGAAATGGAGCGAAGGGTGTACGATGTCCTCAATCGTCCAGTCCGCGAGGTTGTTCATGGTGTCGATAAAGGCACTTGCGGCGCCGAACCAGCTCAGGACCCTTCCGTCGGCTGAAATAAGGATCGATGATGGAGCGTACCGTTTCAGCAATGCGTTATAGCTTTTGATCAACGTATCGCGGTTGCGCAGGTCCACAGCCTCGCCCGTCCCAGATTGGCTATAGGGGCGGGCGGCCGGAAGTGATGACGTGACCTGTTGAGGCCGACGGGCCGGCGCCTTTTGCCGATCTGCCAGCAAGGCGCGATCGATGCCAAGACGATTGGTCTGCTTGCGAAACAGCCGCCAACGCTGGTTGATGGCAGCGAACTCCTCACTGTGCGGGCCGAGCGTTTCGGATGGACCAAGCAATAGGTAACCTTCGCGCCGCAGGCCAAACATAAACATCGAAATCATCCGCGCACGCGGTTCCGAATTCAAATAAATCAGCAGATTGCGACAGGAAATCAGGTCGAGATGCATGAATGGCGGGTCGCTGAGCGCATCGTGAACGGAAAAGATCAGCTTCTGTCGCAGCGTCGGTTCAACGATGAACTGGTCCCGGTGACGCACGAAATATCGGTCACGCAGATCAGGGTCCATTTTGGCCAGTGCTTCCTCAGCGTAAATCCCGGTGGAGGCGCGATCAATTGAACGGCGGTGGACGTCTGTCGCGATGACCCTGAATTTTCGATCCACGCCGGCAGCGAGGATGGCCTCGTGCAATTCGATGGCGATGGTGTAGGCCTCTTCGCCACTCGCGCAGGCAGGCACCCAGACACGGATTGGATCGTCATTCTCTTTTTCTCGGACTAAGGGATCCAGCGCGCCATGGCGCATGGCAGAGATCGCTTCCGGGTTGCGGTAAAATTGCGTCACCCCGATGAGCAGGTCTTGATAGAGTTCGTCCAGCGCCGCCGGATTTGCCTGCAGAAGCTGGCGGTATTCATCGATATCCTTGAAGCCATGCAGTTGCTGACGTCGCTCGATCCGACGCTGAACAAGGTCGGGCTTGTAAGCGGTGAAATCAATATTCGTCTGTTGTTTCAATAACTCCTGTATTTCTCGCGACATTCGAGCGGCTTGCGCCGACACTGCGGTAAGCTGCTCTTTACCGTGACGCAGATATTCCGTGATGGCCTCCGGCATCTCGGCCGGGGCTAAGATTCGGTCCACTGCGCCGGTCTTTAGAACGGATTGAGGCATCGAATCGAAATCGGCATCTTGTGGTGACTGGACCAGAATTGCGCTTCCTTTCGCGTGCATGGCCATAGCTCCGCGCGTGCCGTCCGAACCTGAACCGGAAAGAATCACGCCGACGGTTTTAGCCGGGTCTCTTTCCACTAATGACCTGAAAAAGTAATCAATCGGTAAATGTGGGAGGTCATCGGCCCCGTCGTAGGGTCGTGTGCGAAATTTTTCGCCGTCAAGCTTAACGAATTCACTGGGGTTGTTAAGATATACCGTATTCGGTTCAAGTTTCAGGCCGTCCTCAACATGCTGGATGCGCAAATGAAATTGCCGCTCTAACAGATTCTTCATCATTGACCGGTAATCCGGGGACAGATGCTGAATCACAACAAAACACCAATCGTCATTGTCGGGGGCCGCATTAAAGAAGGATTCAAGAGGTTCTAGACCGCCCGCTGATGCGCCCAGGGCGACCAGTGGAACTTCGCCGTTATCGTAGGTTTCGGGTCCGATTAACTGGTCCGCCACTCTTGTTCCCCTTACACCTTGCCCCTCAAAACATATTGCAACATATTGATTCTGGCCAGATGATCCGGAGCTATCGAACTTGGCAAAAATTTTGATCGCAGATGATGACCGGGATTACCTCAGCGCTTTTTGCACCGGGATGGAGGTCATGGGGCATATCGTAGATGGTGTGCGAACCGGAAAAGACGCCAAAGTTTTTTTACGTACGGGAACTTACGACATTGTTTTTTTGGATGTTGTCATGCCGGGCGGTGGTGCAATCAGTTTGGTGCACGAAGTCGCCTCTGAATTTCCGGGACTTCCAATTGTCGTCATCTCCGGCAGAACGGAGCTTTTTGACACACCGGTTTTTCGCGAAGGTCTGCGAATGGCTAGCGCGCGGCTGCGCAAGACGGCGACATTGCAACAAATTCATAAAGTTGTCGTCTCAAGCATTGTTTAATGTTTCTATGTGACACTCCTCGAATGAGGCAGAATGTAACGATCAGGCCTAGTTTATGACGACGCGAACGGACCGCAATCGCCCGGCTAACCGCAATGCGATGCCACGCAATTGGGCACGGTTCGCGTCGATTTTGGTCGTGGCGATTGCTTTGTTGAACTTGGGTCTGGGGTGGGGGGCCGGGTTGAACTTTTTTACCCGGATGATGCCAAGTTTGCCCGCCATGGTGCCCGGGACCGCCGTCTGTGCGGCACTTTTGGCCTCAGGTCAAATCCTGCGCTTATCAGAAAGCTCTTTGTCTCGACGATCCGGCACCGCGTTGATCATCGTCACGCCTATATTTGCTTTTGTCCAATATTGGTTCGGGGCGATCTCTAACCCCGTCAGCGCAGGCGCGACTGATCGCATGTCAACCGCTACTTTCGCTGGGTTTCTCATAGTTGCTGTTGGCCAATGTGCGGCAGATTATCTGCGGGAATGGGGCCGCAACCTCCATGTCGTCCTGGCCGGAACGGGGTGCTTTCTCGCGCTGATTGGGGTCAGCGGCTACATCATTAACGTCGGTGAGCTGGAACAATACACTGTTTTTCGCGGCTTGTCGCTGCTGACCGCTGTTGTCTTGTTCCTGTTAAACGCGGTGGTGCTACTCAGCCGACCTGAGCATGGCATCGCGGCGCTGATGATGTCGGACAAGCCGGGCGGGGAGATGGCTAGACGGTTCATGCCCGCTGCCATAATTCTGCCGGTTGTCCTGTGTTTGATAGCAGATTGGACCACGGACATCGGCTGGATCACCAGTAACGTGCGGCTTTCAGCCTTGGCACTCGTCTTGGTCGCCCTTTCCTCGGTCTTTGTGCTGCGCATGGCGGGGGCGCTCGATGATCGTGCGCTCCTTACAGATCAGGCGAACTTGCGGTTGCGCGACATTCTGTCTGGATTGGATGTTGCGATTTTTGTCATTGAACCTGACGGGCATGGCTTAACCCTCAATAAACGCGCTGAAGCCATGATTGGGCCAAAGAAGCCAGAGCATTGGTTAAAACAATCGGCATTTCACGCCGTTCAGGACCGTCGGCCACTGCACGGTGCGGAGCACCCGGTCCAACAGGTTCTTGACCATGGCCGTGAGATCTTTGCAGGTTGGATCGATCTCGATGGAGCGGAAAAGGTCCTTCGTCTCGCAGCGTTCGAAACGGGACGAACAGGCGGGCGCACCAACCTGCGCGTCCTGGCTATCTATGACGTGACAGAGCCGTGGTTGCTGCGCGAAAACATGGCAAGGTCGGAGCGGTTGGAGGCCGTCGGTCAACTCGCCAGCGGTGTCGCTCATGAGATGAGCAATATATTCGGCGTCATCAAGCTATCGGTCGGCAGCGTGGAGTTGAGCGATCCGACCGTGGCGCCAACGCAATTTAGGGCAATCATGAATGCCTGTCGGAGGGGCGGCGCGCTGGCGGATCGAATGCAGAAACTGACGATCGAGGATGCATCCGGTGGTGAGACAACCGAAGCGATTTCCGCGCTCTCGGCCGCGATAGAACTGGTGCGCAAAGCTGTCCCGAGTGACATAGAATTCGACGTTGATCTGCCGAGCGCACCGCTCACGATTGACTGCGATCCGATTGATCTTGAGATGGCGGTGGTTAATTTGGTGCTAAATGCGCGACAGAGGATCGGGGAGATCGGTAAGGCGGAAGGGACGATCCGCCTGCGCGTCGCCCAAGAGCCGGAATGGTTGACGCTCTCTGTGAGTGATAATGGTCCGGGGATGGACGCTGAGCTGCTAAAACGCATCACCGAACCCTTCTTTACGACGCGGCGCGCGACGGGTGGAACGGGGCTGGGCCTTGCTATCATCGATACCTTTGCGCGGCGACATGGGGGCATGTTTCAGATCACGTCGACACCCAACATTGGTACGCTGGCAAAACTGCGTCTTCCGCTGCGCGGTTCGAGCGGCTCGGCTGCACAGGAGGATATGCCCTCTGCCGTCACCCTCGCAGGATTGAAAATACTCGTTGTCGAGGACGACCTACAATTCAAAGGTGTGCTCGGCGACACGCTGACCACGCTAGGCGCGACAGTCGATCGAGCCGAATCCGCCGACTCAGCCATGAGTTTGATTCGCAGCGCTGGGCCATTCGATGTCTTGTTGACGGATTACCAATTAGTCGGTCCGGAAGATGGACATGAGCTGGCTAAGCGAGCAATTGCCTATCAGCCCAGGCTCCCGGTTGTTTATCTAACAGGAATGTCGGGCGTCCAGATAGACGAGCCTCCAATCCCCGGTCTGATTTTGCGAAAACCTGTCCACCTTGGATTGTTGACCCACACGATCCGACTGGCTTTCGACACGCAACTTGCGGGCACACGGGGAGGAGACGCGTAGTGTCAGGAGACCCAATTTCGATGCCCATTGATCGTGTCTCGAAGATGGTAGAAATTCGAAGGTGGCGTAATCTCCGGGTGAAGCAAATCCACCCAACCGGCGGCAGCAACCGCCAGGGAGATATCGCCATGAAGAATGATAACGACACTACCGCGTTTCTCTACTGTCCAACGAGGCGGGCTATGATCAAATCGAGGATCGGCTGCAAAAGACTAATCGCGCCACGATCGAGACGGTTTTCGAAGAGGACCTGGCCGCATTTCCGGGGTGCTGCCGTTATGACCGCTTCATTGGCAAACCCACGTGACCTGGCCCCGTTGCGACACTGGCGACTTCTGCGACATGGACCATTCCGGCTTCGCGGATGAAAGGGGGCCGGGAACACCGCGTGGAGCTGACGCCCGAGGCGGTGGCTATTCTGCAAGGTCTGCCCCGGATGGAAGATTCGCCTTTCGTATTTTTCGCACCGCGCGGCTGGATGCTGTCAGATATGTCCATTTCCGCAGCCATGCAACGGATGCAGGAACGCGAACCGTCAGCGATGGCCTTGGAATGGGGAGCCGACAACGTGCTTTAAATCAACGCGCGTGGCGACTTCGACAGGATTCTGACGTCAGCACCGAACGCAGCCATGCAAAGCGAATGGCTTGGCCAAATGGCGAAATTGGGGTCGCAAAGCAGGCGCACCGATGAAAGTGCTTCCAACTTTGCACTTGGTTTCGTGGATGCAATGCAGCCCAAAGATGCAGCGGAATTGCTGCTGACAACGCAGATTGCAGCCATTCACCAAGCGACAATGATGCTGGCGCAGCGGTTGAACCATGTTGACAACATCCCGCAACAGGATGCTGCCGAACGCGCGCTGAACAAGCTGGCCCGACCCTTTGCGGCGCAGATGGACACGCTGAAACGCTATCGCTCAAAAAGACAACAGACGGTACGGGTTGAGCGTGTCACGGTGGAAAGCGGCGCGCAGGCGGTGGTGGGCAATGTCGAACGCGGGGGGCGGGGCGATGCGGAAAGGTGAGGCTAACCCCATGCACCGGGTAAATAGCGCGCCACGATGCACTGCGAAATCAAAACGCACTGGATGGGCGTGCGGCAACCCGGCGGTGCGCGGCTGGGCTGTCTGTCGAATGCACGGCGCACGCGGCGGTGCGTACCCCGGTAAGGCACATCCCAATTATCAGCATGGCGAGCGCAGCCGCGAATCCGCAGCCATTGTGCTTTTGTGAACGCTCTTGCGCGGGAAGGCCGGGCCACCAATCAAAGACTGACTGATGATTAAGACTGCCCGATGAGGCGTCGCCTTGTTCCGGAGTATTCCGGGACAATCCGCTGCAAGGTGGGGGGCATAGTGGGGCGCGCTTTCGGTTTAGTTAGTAAAATAAACTACTTAAGAACGAAAGCTGGCAGCCCGTAGGGGAATCGAACCCCTCTTTCCAGGTTGAAAACCTGGCGTCCTAACCGATAGACGAACGGGCCAAGCCTTGGCGTGAGGCGGCTTTTAGGCAAAGGCTGCCTTGGGTGCAAGGGCCTTTTTGCGCCGAAACCGTAAAACTTTTCTCGCGAGGGCAATGGGTCAGCCTTCGTGGGCGGGGGCAGCGTCCTCCAGGCGCATCTGTACACTCTGACGACCGCCCCAGGTGTTGATTTCCAGACGTCCCGCCAGGTGAAAGCGGCCACCGGTGCGGGTTGACAGTTCGGGGCCGAGCGGTCCGTCGAAGGCACCAAAGGAGATTGCATCAAGCGCCTGACCCAGACCATCGCCAAAGCGCAGCTTCAGGTGATTTTCGCCAATGCGCTTGGCAAAGCTGACCGTGACGTCGGGAAAGACAAAACGCGGGGCAGAGGCGCCAGCGCCGAAGGGACCTGCAGCCTCGACCCGGCGCACGAGGTCCAGCGTCGCGGCACCCGGCATCAGCACGCCGTCAAGGCGCAGATCGGCGGCCCCGCCGCGGCCCGCGCCCTGCTTTTCCAGCAATTCGCCGAGGCGCGTCATGGCATCCTCCAGCGAGGCGCGCACGACGCTCAATCCGGCGGCCATTTTGTGACCGCCACCCTTGATCAGCAGTCCTTCCGCCGCCAACCGCTGGATCGCCGCGCCAAGGTCCACGCCTGCGACGGAGCGGCCCGAGCCTTTGCCCTCGTCACCGTCAAGACCGATGACAATGGCGGGGCGGTTGGTTGCCTCCTTCAGGCGGGAGGCGACGATGCCGACGACGCCGGGGTGCCAACCTTCGCCCGCGGCCCAGACCAGCGGACCATCGAGCCCGCGCGCCTCCGCTTGCGCCAGGGCGGCGGCCTGCACACCGGCCTCGATCTCGCGGCGGTCCGCGTTCAGGCCGTTCAATCGGTCGGCCATCGCGGCGGCCTCATGCGGGTCCGTCGTAGATAGCAGGCGTGCCCCCAGATCGGCGCGCCCGATCCGTCCGCCGGCGTTGATCCGGGGGCCGAGCAGGTAGCCGAGGTGATAGGAGGTCGGCGCGGTATCCATCTTGGCCGCATCCGCCAGCGCGGCGAGGCCGGGGCGCTGGCGCCGCCCCATCACCACGAGCCCCTGACGGACAAAGGCCCGGTTCACCCCGATCAGTGGCGCGACATCGGCCACGGTGGCAAGCGCGACGAGGTCGAGCATCGCCATCAGGTCGGGCAGGGCAGGGGCTCCGTCGACGCGGGCCTGCCGGTTCGCCTCCACCAGCATCAGAAAGACCACGGCTGCTGCGCAGAGATGCGCCAGCGCGCCGTCCTCGTCCTGCCGATTGGGGTTCACGCAGGCGACGCAGTCGGGCAGCGTCTCACCGCCGAGGTGGTGGTCAAGGATCACCACGTCGCAACCCGCCGCCGCCACCGGTTCGTGGCTGAGCGTGCCGCAGTCGACGCAAACAATCAGGTCATGGTCGCGGCCCAGCGCCTGCATCGCGGGGACGTTCGGCCCGTAGCCTTCGTCGATGCGGTCGGGCACGTAGAGCGTCGCCTCCCGACCCATCTGGCGCAGCCAGTCGATCAGCAGCGCCGCCGAGGCGCCGCCGTCCACGTCGTAATCGGCAAAAATCGCAATCCGCTCGCGCCCCTTCACTGCGCGGAGAAACCGGCTGGCAGCGGGTTCCATATCCCTCAGGCTGCGTGGGTCAGGCAAAAGCTCACGCAAGGACGGCGCGAGGAAGGCCTCGACCCCCTCTGACGTCACGCCGCGTCGCGCGAGGATCTGCGCCAGTGCCCGGTCGATGCCGCCGGTCTGGGTCAGGGCTTCTGCGGCGCGGTTCACCTCGACCGTCGGACCGACCCACCTTCGGCCGTTCAGGGATGAGGTTACGTTGAGAAAATCCATCAGATCCTGCTCCTGCGGCGTTCAAGCGTCCGCGTCAAAGGTCGCTCGTCCCGCACCGTATCGCGTGATGGGTCCCCGAGGAACGGGCGAGTTAGCAGAGCGCCGCCTCAGACCTCCTCGATACGGATCGCGACCGGAGTCGTCTCGACCACGCCGGTCTTGTCCATGGCCGCCAGCGCGCGATCCAGCGCGTCGCGCGATGTGCGGTGTGTGACGATAAGGACGGGCGCGCCGTCGCCTTCGTGATCGTATTGACGCATCCGGTTGATCGAAATGCCAGCCTCGCCCAGCACGGCGGCGATCTTGGCCAGTGCGCCGGGCTTGTCCTGCAAGGTCATGCGCAGGTAATAGGCGGCCGGGGTGACCGAACGGGCGGGCACGGCATCCACCAGCGAGGTGGCAGCCTGACCAAAGACGGGCAGGCGCAAACCACGCGCGATGTCACAGACATCCGCCATGACCGCCGAGGCGGTCGGCCCTTCGCCCGCGCCGGGGCCGCGCAAGACGATCTGCTCGACCGAGTTGCCCTCGAGCACCACCATGTTGGTGCCGCCCTCCAGCTGGCCGAGTGGCGAGGTCATTGGCACAAGGCAGGGCGACATTCGTTGTTCCAGCCCGCGACCAGTCATCCGCGCCACGCCGAGCAGCTTGATCCGGTAGCCCATGTCACCGGCGGCGCGAATATCCTCGATGGTCAGGCGGCCAATGCCCTCCAGTTCCATCGCGTCAAAGGCGACGCGGGTACCAAAGGCAGCCGACGCCAGAAGCGCCAGCTTGTGCCCGGCGTCGATACCGCCGACGTCCAGTTCGGGGTCGGCCTCCAGGAAGCCCAGTTGATTGGCTTCTTCGAACACGGTCTCATAGGGCAGCCCTGCGCTTTCCATCCGGGTGAGGATGTAGTTGCAGGTGCCGTTCATCACGCCCATGACGCGGGTGATGTCGTTGCCGGCCAGCCCTTCGATCAGGGATTTGACGACCGGGATGCCCCCGGCGACGGCGGCTTCGAAGCGGATCACGCGATTGTGCGCCTCGGCCAGCTCGGCCAGCGCCTGCCCGTGTACGGCCATCATCGCCTTGTTGGCTGTCACCACGTCCTTGCCGGCCTTCAGCGCGGCTTCGGTCGCGGCCTTGGCCGGCCCGTCAGAGCCGCCCATGAGCTCTACAAAGACATCGACATCGTCGCGGGTGGCCAGAACCACCGGATCGTCCTCCCACTCGTATCCCGTCAGGGACACGCCGCGATCCTTGCCGCGGGTGCGGGCCGCGACGGCGGTGATGGTGATTTCGGTGCCGGTGCGCGCGCGCAGCAGGGCGGCCTCGCGGCGGATGATCTTGATGACCCCGACGCCGACCGTTCCCAGCCCGGCAATCCCCAGTCGCAGTTTACCGCTCATGCCCTGTCTCCTGTTTCCGGCGCTTTCGGCGGCCTTAGCGGTTTCGCCGCGTCCATGCAATGCGGCGCGCGAGCCGCGCGAGGTGCCGGAGGCAATATCCGCGTCGTCAGCGGCCTGCACCGGCGTGATACTAGGCGGTCAGGGAGGGCCTCAGAGGTTGCGCAACCGCTCTGCTTCGGCGCGCAGCCGAGCGGCGCGTGCGTCGAGTTCGGCTTGGTTGACGCTGCCGCCGGATCGCGCGCGCGCGCGCAAGCTGGCGCCCCGATTGCTGAGCGCGGTCTGATCGCCCTCTTCGATACGGGGGGAGCGGGTTCGGGAGACCAATGTTTCGACCGGCACCAATGCGGGGTAGGGACCGCTTAACTCCGAAGGCGGAACCGCGCGACCCAGATCCGGCAGTTCGGCGCAGGCCGAGAGCACCAAGAAACAAGCGCCTATTCCAACCGACTTGATCGTCATTCATCCGCCCCTGGTTTTGCCGCCGCGTTCGCGGGGACCCTGCCGGATCCGGTGGCGGGGGGCAAGCGGCCTTGATCTGAACGACTGTTCAGTTACAACGAGGCATGGCACGCACCGCAGGTTCCCATTCCGCCCTGACGGCCCCGCGCATCCGCGAGGCCGCGCAGGCCCTGTTCGCGCAGCACGGCTATGCGGCCGTCTCCATGCGTCAGATTGCGGCTGAGGTCGGGGTGCAGGTCGGCGCGCTCTATAATTATACGTCCGATAAACAGAGCCTGCTGTTCGATCTGATGTCGTCGCACCTGGATGATCTGCTGAGCGCTCGTGCAGAGGATCAAACCGAGGCTGATCCCGTGCAGGCCCTCGAACAGTTCACCCGGTTTCACATCCGATTCCACGCGCGGCGGCCCGATGCCGTCTTCATCGCCTATATGGAACTGCGCAATCTCACGCCCGAAAACTTCGCGACGATCGAGGCGATGCGCCGTCGCTATGAGGATGGGTTGAGCGCGATTCTCCGCGATGGGCAGGCCCAAGGCGCGTTTCGGATCCAAGATGCACGGGTCGCCACTATGGCGATCATCGCGATGCTGACCGGCGTGAATACATGGTTCCGCAAAACCGGGCGGTTAAGCCTGTCCGAAGTCGAAGAGATCTACTGGGGCATGATACGCCGACTGGTCGTGGCCTGAGGCAAAGGACGCGACGGCCCGGCGGATTAACCGCCGAGCCGTCCGTGTTTCTTGATCACGGTATCGCTCGCCGCTCAGACGTTCAGGTCTGCCGACCCCTGAACCGCAGGCGCGATCAATGCGCTGGCTTGATAAAGGTGCCGTTGCGCAGCTCCTTGAACGCCTGCTCCAGTTCCTCGCCGGAGTTCATGACAATCGGACCGTGCCAGGCGACCGGTTCCTGAATAGGGGCGCCCGATATCAACAAGAAGCGCACGCCTTTTTCGCCCGCCTGTACGGTGATCTCATCGCCGGTGCCGAACCGGATCAGCGTGCGATCGCCGGACATGTCGCGGATGTTGACCTCTTCGCCGCGCACCTCCTTTTCCAGCAGCACGCCAGAGGGGTCCGAGGCATCGGCGAAGGCGGCCGAGCCTTCAAAGACATAGGCAAAGGCGCGGCGATAGGTGTCCACGGGCAGCGTCTTTTTCACGCCCGGCGGCACCCATACATCAAGGTACTGCGGATCGGCGGCGATCCCGTCGACTGGCCCGCGTCTGCCCCAGAACTCGCCCACGACGACCCGAACCGTGGTGCCGTCATCATCGGTGATTTCGGGGATCTCCTTGGCCTCGACATCCTGATAGCGCGGTGCGGTCATCTTCAGATCGCGCGGCAGATTGGCCCATAGCTGAAAGCCGTGCATCTGGCCCGCGGTGTTTCCCTGCGGCATTTCCTGATGCAGGATCCCCGAGCCGGCGGTCATCCACTGAACGTCCCCGGCGCCGAGCGAACCCTTGTTCCCAAGGCTGTCGGCGTGATCGACCGAGCCCGAGAGGACATAGGTGATAGTCTCGATCCCGCGGTGCGGGTGCCACGGAAACCCGGCCTGATAATCCTGCGGGGCTTCGTTACGGAAATCGTCAAACAGCAGGAATGGGTCCAGCTCGCTCGGGCGGTGAAAGCCAAAGGCGCGGTGCAGCTTGACGCCAGCCCCCTCAAGAGTGGGCTGGGCGCGACGGGTCTCAAGGGTAGGGCGGATGGACATGGCTGTCTCCTTTCATGCCTCCGAGATAGGTGAGAGCGGACCACCAGCCAAGTCCCCCGACGGTTCGCGGGGGCAGGGTCGGTGTGCGGTACGGCACATGCCAGACGGCCGCGTCGGCGCTGGCCTCTCGCCCCTCTTAAACCTCCTGCGCGGCCTTGCATCCTGAGGGTGGCTCGCCTAACCCCGTCGCGACGCATTGGGCACGACAGGCCCGGCCACCGGGGGAAGACGGATGCAGGACACATTGGCCGAGGTTTCGCCCTCTCGCGGCAGGCAGTTCTTTGCGGTCGCCGTGCTGCTGGGGATGGGCGCGCTGCTTTTGCGCATGACGTTTGCCGGGGCGGGGACCAGTTGGCTGGACGGCCTGGTGTTGGCAATGAGCGTCGTCGCCTTTTACGCCGCCTGGATCATGTACCGCTCGACCGACCGGCGCATCCTGCTGACGACCGAGGGTCTTTTCTTGTCCGACGGCAGCTGCCTTGGCGCGATCGACGACATTGTCTCGGTGGATCGCGGCACCTTTACCTTCAAGCCGTCCAACGGCTTCCTCGTGCGCATGCGCAACAAGGGGGTGTTCATGTGGCAACCGGGTCTCTATTGGCGGATGGGGCGTCGGATCGGCGTCGGCGGCATCGCTCATGCGGCGCAATGCAAACAGATGGCGGATATGCTGTCGATCCGCTTGGCCGAGCGCACCGCCGAAGCGGCCGGGCACTGAAGCGTCCTTTCACGCCCCGGCGGCCTCAGAGGATTTGCTCGTCCCATTTCAACTGATCCGCGAAACGCGGGTTCATGAAGACCAGGGATTTCAGGCGGAAATCATCCATGCCGATCTTGAACGGAATCTTGTAGTCGTTCCACGTCTCCAACAGGATGAATTCATCGCCCGAGGCCACGATCGGCAAGGTGGACCGCATTTGGTTGACGGTGTTGTCCGACAGCGCAACGGCCGAGCCGGTGCCGCGCTTTTCGGACCATGAGACGGAATATTTGTCGGTATCCTCATCGTAGCTCAGCACCGAGATACGTAAGGCCGGATTGATTGTGCGGGTCAATTGGCCGAACAGCCTAAAGGTGCTGTCGACAAAGGTATCGTCGATCTTGAGAGTCTCGCGGGAATAGGCGTCGGCGATGGTAAAGGCCGCCTTCTGGTTCACGCTCTTCATCCGCAGCATGTCGAAAAAGCTGAACATCGCCACGTAGAGCCAGATGACCAGAGGCAACAGGATGATCGCCTCGACCGCGACGAGGCCGCGCGTGTCGCGCAGAAAGTCGCGTCCCGATTCCCGCAGGAAGGCGTTCATGAACCGCAGACGAGAAGGGTGAAAACGTGTCATCAGCTTGGCTCGTTCACAAAGGCGGAGATGGTATAAAGTGAGAAATCGCCGTTGTTGTCTTTGGCGATCTGATCCCCCAGCCCGACGGCGGGAAAGATCGGCGCAATCTTGATGCAGGCCCGCAGGATCATCAGCTGGTTCGCGCCGCCGGCAATGAACGTGCGCACTGGCTTGATCTCTTCGGACTTGTCCACACAATCCGAGGTGGCCGGCAGCGTGGAATAGCTGCGCAGGTTCATCGGCTGCATTTCCAGACGCAGGCTGTTTGCGCAGTCCGGCAGGAACCCGGCATATTTGCAAACCGAGGTTTTCACCGAAGCATGGGTGGGCGCGCCGCCCAGCCCCAGGCGGAGGTCCCGCACAGCCATATCCAACCCCCGCTCCATCATCGTCTGGCGAAAGGTCATCATGCCCATCTCGACCGACGACAGAAGGAAAATCAGGAAGACCGGCAGCATGATCGCAAATTCCACGACAACCGAACCGGTTTCATCCCCCAGCCAACCGCGCAGATGGCGGCGCATATTGCGGACGATCAACGTCATAGGGTCAACCTCAACTGTTTGAGTTGGCGCGCGATAGAGGAAAAGGCCTCGGAAATCTGGACGCCTTCCACGCGGTAGAAGTGGTTGGGAGAAGAGGCGCAGGCCTCCATCTTGGTGGCGGAGTTGTTGTCGATCTCAAAGCCGATCGTGTAGATGTATATGCCCTTTTCCTTGGCCGCCGTGCAGATATTGCTGAGCAGCGTGTCGGCGAGCGTCGGGGAATAATAAACTTCGTAAAGGTCATCTTGGACGCGGGAGTCGACGTCGCGGGCGATGTTCCACATCGAGTACCGTGCCCAGAAAGCCCGCATGTCGGGGGTGTCGTAGGCAAAATCCTTGATCCGGGAGGTTTCGGTATTTTCACCATCGGTCATCAAGACCACGATCTTGACTGTCGGCGTGTTGAAGTCCGCGGGGCGGTCGAGGAATGCTGTATCCACGAGGGAACTGTTGACCAGGCTGTTGATGACCGGACGGAATGCCGGGTCAAGAAGGCCCGCACCCCATTTCATCGCGATATGGATCGAGGTCCGCTCGCGACCTTTCAGACTGTCGATCTGGGTTCTCAGGGCGTTTGCGTTCTGGCTGAACGGGGTCACGGTCTCATAGCTCTGTGTCGGGCATGAGATGTAGTTGAAGTTGCTGTCCGTGTGGCTGAAGTGCTGACCCTGAATGTAGGGATCCGTTGGGCTGATCGACGTCGTCGAAAAATCGGACGGCGTGAATTGAACGCAGTATGAATAGTTGTGCAGCTGGCGCACGTTCAGCCGGTCAAAGATCGCCTGACCGACGTTCACATCGCCCGTGTAAGGGACCAGTGAGACCGAGACCCGATTAAGCGTTTCGGTGATCAGAACCGTGTCGATGAATTCCTTGGCGGCCGTGTGCAGCCGCGACATGCGATTGTTGTCATCCATGGAGCCGGAAATATCGAGCACAAGGGAAACTTCGGAATTGCCCATGGCCTGTTCGGCGCGGCCTCGGGCGGGCACGGTGAAGGTTTCATAGCCGAGGGGTTTCAGAAAGGGTGTCTTGACGTCGGCCTTCAAGTTGATCTCGACGGAGCGGGCCATTTTGGGGCCGTTGACGTCAATATCATCGGTGGTGATAAAGGCGGCAAGCTGCGCTTTTTTGAAATAATCCAGAACGACCGATTTTGGATCAAGGGAGTTGTCCTTATGCGCTGCGGCGAGTGCAGAGGAATCGATGGTTTGCTGTAGTCGGGTACGCTCCATCTCCGTGCGCATGATATCGACGCCGATCCCCGCGACCATCATCATTATGAGAAGGACGCACATCACCAGCGCCAGCATCACACCGTCTTCGGCTCTGGCAAAATGCGTTATATGACGCCGCATGCGTCTCCTTGCGCTCACCACGTGGTGTGCAATTTTGATCGTGTCGATCATGTCTCTACCCTCTTTCGCCTTAGGCTGACGCGCGATGCAGAAATGTTGCGGCGCGCTAGCTTGGCTAAATTTTTCACTAAAATGCCTACCTTTGAAATCGGGCTGAAATTGGGCCGGAATGCGGTTGAGAGGTGAAAATCGCGCGGTTTGGCAACAGTTCACGGTTAACGCCCGGATTGGATTTTGGCGCGATCGCTTGCTGCGGGTCGGGCATTCATGCACTGATGGCTGTGCAAGGGCATGCCGGGCAGCCCCCCGGCCCACGCTCCGACGGATCGAACGGCGAACCGGCATCGGTCCCGGTCAGCTCTGACCCTTAGGATGGTGGTGGGAGCCCGGTATCAGGAGGAGAACTAAATGAGCGTCAGCACCCGCAGCGACAGTCCCGATATGGAACCCAGCTTCCGCGAGAGCGTCGATCTGATGTTCAACAGGGCGGTGTCCCTGATGAACCTGTCTCCGGGTCTGGAAGAAAAGATAAGGGTGTGCAACGCGACCTATACCGTCCGCTTCGGGGTGCGATTGCGCGGTCAGATCCACACGTTCACCGGCTACCGTTCGGTTCATTCCGAACATATGGAGCCGGTCAAGGGCGGCATGCGTTTCGCCCTTTCGGTTAACCAGAACGAGGTCGAGGCCCTCGCCGCGCTGATGACCTACAAATGCGCCTTGGTAGAGACGCCGTTCGGCGGCTCCAAGGGCGGGCTGTGCATCGATCCGCGCGATTGGGACGACCACGAACTGGAGCAGATCACCCGCCGTTTCGCCTATGAGCTGATCAAACGCGACCTCATCAACCCGGCCCAGAACGTGCCCGCCCCGGACATGGGCACGGGCGAGCGTGAGATGGCCTGGATCGCGGATCAGTACAAACGCATGAACACCACCGATATCAACGGGCAGGCCTGCGTGACCGGAAAGCCGATCAATGCCGGCGGCATTGCCGGGCGAACCGAAGCCACCGGGCGCGGCGTGCAATATGCCTTGCGTGAATATTTCCGCGACCCCCGCGACGTAGCCCGCGCCAAAATGGAGGGCGGGCTGGACCGTAAGCGGGTGATCGTTCAGGGCCTCGGCAACGTCGGCTACCACGCCGCCAAGTTCCTGGTCGAAGAAGATGGCTGCATCGTCACGGCCGTTGTCGAACGCGATGGCGCGGTGTTCGATAACGATGGCCTCGATATTCCCCGTCTCAAGGATTGGATCGACACACATGGCGGTGTCTCGGGCTATCCAGAGGCGCGTTTTCACGAGGAAGGCGCCGCGCTGCTGGAGGAAGAGTGCGATATCCTCATCCCCGCCGCGCTGGAGGCGGTCATCGACCGGGGCAATGCCGATCGCATTCGCGCCAAGCTGATCATCGAGGCGGCGAACGGGCCCGTCACCCCCGGTGCCGACGACATCCTGCGCAAGAAGGGTGTGGTGATCATTCCCGACCTCTATGCCAATGCCGGCGGGGTGACGGTCTCCTATTTCGAATGGGTCAAGAACCTGTCGCATATTCGCTTTGGCCGCATGCAGCGCCGTCAGGAGGAGGCGCGTCATGAGCTGATCGTGAAGGAGCTGGAGCGTCTCGATCGCTATCTCGGCGATGCCTGGTCGATGAGCCCGGACTTCAAGAGTAAGTATCTGCGCGGCGCGGATGAGCTGGAGCTGGTCCGCTCGGGTCTCGACGACACCATGCGCACGGCGTTCCAATCCATGCGCGATGTGCTGCATTCCCGCGAGGATGTGCACGATCTGCGCACGGCAGCCTATATCGTGGCAATCGAACGGGTGGCCGGCAGTTACCGTGCAAAGGGGCTATAGAGGTTTTGTAGGCGCTCACCGCGCGCCGCGGTCGATCTCCGCGGGTCCGGTTCAAGGTCGGTATTTCGGGTCGGATTGCTTTGGACAGCAACATAGCGACCGTGGCGCGATCAAAAGGGCAGGGGTGAGGCCTCCGTCCGTCTGCGCTAGGACGGTACGGCGCGGAAGTTCGCAGGCCAGTGCGAATGAATCCGCGCGCAGCATGCAAGAGGGCTTGCCTTAAAGGCGGATGCGGCGTATCTGGCCCCCTCATCATGACTCCACCGGAATCACGGTGACCCAGCGCATGTGCGTCAGGGGCCTGCCGGTGATGTTGAAAAGGATAAAGTGACATGAGCGCGAAAGAGCTTCGTGACAAGACCCCCGATCAGCTGCGCGAGCAGCTTGTCGAGCTGAAGAAAGAGCAGTTCAACCTGCGCTTTCAGCAAGCCACCAGCCAGCTGGAGAACCCGGCACGTATGCGCGCCGCGCGCCGTGAGGCCGCCCGTGTGTTGACCGTGCTGAATCAAAAAGCCGCCGCAGCGGCTGAATAAGGGGACTCCAGATGCCTAAACGAATTCTTACCGGTGTCGTGACATCCGACGCCAACGCCCAGACCGTGACCGTGTCGGTGGAACGCCGCTTCACACATCCGGTTCTGAAAAAGACCATCCGTAAGTCCAAGAAGTACCGGGCTCACGATGAGCAGAACACCTATAAAAAAGGTGATCAGGTTCGCATTCAGGAATGTGCGCCGAAATCCAAGACCAAACGCTGGGAAGTCCTCACCGCCTAGGCGGGGCTTTTCAGCTTAATCGAAACCCTGGGGGCTTGAGGCGCTGCAGCCTTCCCCAAAGGTCGGGAGAAACCAAATGATCCAGATGCAGACCAATCTGGATGTAGCTGACAACTCTGGCGCGCGCCGGGTTCAGTGCATCAAGGTCCTCGGCGGCTCGCATCGCCGCTACGCATCGGTCGGCGACATCATCGTCGTCTCGGTGAAAGAGGCCATTCCGCGCGGTCGTGTGAAGAAGGGTGACGTCCGCAAGGCCGTCGTCGTTCGCACCGCCAAAGAAGTTCGTCGTGACGATGGCACCACCATCCGTTTCGACCGCAATGCCGCCGTCATCCTGAACAACGCCGGGGAGCCCGTGGGCACCCGTATCTTCGGGCCGGTCGTTCGCGAGCTGCGCGCCAAGAACTTCATGAAGATCATCTCGCTTGCTCCGGAGGTGCTGTAAATGGCTGCCAAACTCCGCAAGGGTGACAAGGTCGTCGTGATTGCCGGCAAGGACAAGGGCAAGACCGGTGAGATCACCAAGGTCATGCCGCAGGACGGCAAGGCCATCGTCGATGGCGTGAACATGGCGATCCGCCACACGCGCCAGACCCAGACCTCGCAAGGTGGTCGTCTGCCCAAGGCCCTTCCCATCGAGATTTCGAACCTCTCGCTGGTGGATGCCAACGGCAAGCCGACCCGCGTCGGCTTCAAGATGGACGGCGACAAGAAAGTGCGCTTTGCCAAGACCACGGGGGACGTGATCGATGCTTGATACTGAAAATTACACCCCGCGTCTGAAGGCCGCCTACGCTTCTACAATTCGCCCCGCGATGAAGGAAGAGTTCGGCTACAAGAACGACATGCAGATCCCGCGTCTGGACAAGATTGTCCTGAACATCGGCTGCGGTGCCGAAGCCGTGCGCGACAGCAAGAAAGCCAAGTCGGCCCAGGAAGACCTGAGCACGATCGCTGGCCAGAAAGCCGTCGTCACGCTGGCCAAGAAGTCGATCGCTGGTTTCCGCGTACGTGAAGAGATGCCGCTCGGTGCGAAAGTCACCCTGCGCGCGGACAAGATGTACGAATTCCTCGACCGTCTGATCACCATCGCAATGCCCCGTATCCGCGACTTTCGCGGCGTTTCGGGAAAGTCCTTCGATGGCCGTGGCAACTATGCCCTGGGCCTGAAAGAGCACATCGTGTTCCCCGAGATCAACTTCGACAAGGTCGATGAGAACTGGGGCATGGACATTGTGATCGCCACCACCGCGGCAACCGACGCGGAAGCCAAGGCGCTGTTGAAGCATTTCAACATGCCCTTCAACAGCTGATCCGCGGGAGATTTAGATATGGCTAAAAAATCCATGATCGAGCGCGAGAAAAAGCGCGAGCGTCTGGTGAAGAAGTACGCTGCGAAGCGTGCGGCTTTGAAAGAGATCATCAACGATGAGTCCAAGCCGATGGAAGAGCGTTTCCGCGCGACCCTGAAGCTGGCCGAGCTGCCGCGCAACTCGTCCCCGACCCGTCTCCACAACCGTTGCCAGCTGACCGGCCGCCCGCACGCTTACTACCGTAAGCTGAAGCTGTCGCGGATCATGCTGCGGGACCTCGGCTCCAACGGCCAGATCCCCGGTCTCGTGAAATCCAGCTGGTAAGGAGGGTATGACATGAACGATCCTGTCGGCGATATGCTCACACGTATCCGCAACAGCCAGTTGCGCGGTAAATCCGTCGTCTCCACTCCGGCCTCCAAGCTTCGCGCCTGGGTTCTGGATGTTCTGGCGGACGAAGGCTACATCCGTGGCTACGAAAAAGGCAACGATGTCAACGGTCACCCGACCCTTGAGATCAGCCTGAAATACTACGAAGGCACCCCCGTCATTCGCGAGATCAAGCGTGTTTCCACGCCCGGTCGCCGTGTTTACATGGGTGTCAAGGACGTCCCGCAGGTCCGTCAGGGCCTCGGTGTGTCGATTGTCTCCACGTCCAAGGGCGTGATGTCGGACGCAGCAGCTCGCAGCCAGAACGTTGGCGGCGAGGTGATCTGCACCGTCTTCTAAGGAGGTCTGTAATGTCTCGTATTGGTAAACGACCAGTCGACCTGCCGTCGGGCGTCACCGCCACGATTTCTGGCCAGACCGTTGAAGTGAAGGGGCCGAAAGGCGCCCACAGCTTCACCGCGACGGACGATGTCACGATCAAGCAGGACGACAACACCATCTCGGTTACGCCGCGTGGCTCGTCCAAACGCGCACGCCAGCAGTGGGGCATGTCCCGCACGGTTGTGGCGAATATGGTGCAAGGCGTCACCACCGGCTTCAAGAAAGAGCTTGAGATCACCGGTGTTGGTTATCGTGCCGCGGTTCAGGGCAACACCCTGAAGCTGAACCTTGGCTATTCGCATGACGTCGATTTCCCGATCCCATCGGGTGTGACCGTCACTGCGCCTAAGCCGACTGAAATCGTCATCGAGGGCTCTGACGCCCAGCTTGTGGGCCAGGTTGCGGCGAACATCCGCGAATGGCGCGCGCCTGAACCCTACAAGGGCAAGGGCATCAGGTACAAAGGCGAATATATCTTCCGCAAGGAAGGTAAGAAGAAGTAAGGACCAGGCAAATGGCAACTACAAAACGTTCCCTGTTCCTGAAGCGCCGTATGCGCGTCCGGAGCAAACTCCGCAAGGTGAACGCCGGGCGCGTTCGGCTTTCGGTCCACCGTTCGAACAAGAACATCAGCGTCCAGCTGATCGACGATGTGAACGGGGTCACGCTGGCCTCGGCCTCGTCGCTCGAAAAGGACCTGGGTGTTGTGGGCAAGAACAACATCGACGCAGCGACCAAGGTTGGCTCGGCGATTGCCGAGCGGGCCAAGAAGGCCGGCGTCAGCGAAGCCTACTTCGACCGTGGCGGCTTCCTCTTTCATGGCAAGGTGAAGGCTCTGGCCGAAGCTGCGCGTGAAGGCGGTCTGAAAATCTAAAGGGCAGGCCGGGCGCAAGTCTGGCCTTTCCTCGCACATGCTGCCGGAATTGTCTGGCATTTCGCTTGTGGGCCGAGAGGCCCCGATGATCCGGGAGCGTGCGGCTCACCAAGGATCGACCAGATCGGGTTGGATGACCCAAGGAAATCAAAGGAGAGCCCATGGCTCGTGATGATAAACGAGGCGGCCATCGCCGCGACCGTGACGAAACACCGGAATTTGCCGATCGCCTGGTCGCGATCAACCGCGTGTCCAAGACCGTCAAAGGTGGTAAGCGTTTCGGCTTTGCCGCGCTTGTCGTCGTGGGCGATCAAAAGGGCCGCGTCGGCTTTGGCAAGGGTAAGGCGAAAGAGGTCCCCGAGGCCATTCGCAAAGCCACAGAGCAGGCCAAGCGTCAGATGATCCGCGTGCCGCTGCGCGAAGGCCGCACCCTGCACCACGACATGGAAGGTCGTCACGGTGCCGGCAAGGTCGTCATGCGTACCGCGCCAACCGGGACCGGGATCATCGCCGGTGGTCCGATGCGTGCCGTTTTCGAGATGCTGGGCGTTCAGGACGTGGTGGCGAAATCCATCGGTTCGCAGAACCCCTACAACATGATCCGCGCCACGCTGGACGGTCTCACCAAAGAGTCGAGCCCGCGCATGGTGGCGCAGCGTCGTGGCAAGAAAGTTGCTGACATTCTGCCCAAGCGCGACGAAGCGCCGGCCGATTCCAGCCAAGTCGCCGAGGAGGCCTGATCATGGGAACTATCGTCGTCAAACAGACCGGTTCGCCGATCCGTCGTCCCGCCAAGCAGCGTGCCACGCTGATCGGCCTGGGCCTGAACAAGATGCATCGCACGCGGGAGCTGGAGGACACGCCTTCGGTTCGCGGTATGATCCGTTCGATCTCTCACATGGTCGAGATCGTCGAAGAGAAAAAGTGACTGAGGGCGGGTTAGCCGCGTATCAGCCACGGGAGCACCCCGGTCGAAAGGCCGGGGTGTTTTGCGTTTCGGGGCGCGGCCGGTTTATGGCAAGCCTAGGCGATGTTTCGCGGCTTGGGGCGTGCGTATTTGTCGGAAAAGTGAAAGTGCCTGTGTTGGCGGTACGGGCGGTGAGCGTGCGCTGGAGTGGTGACCCGCTGAGGTTTTTAAGCCGCCGCGTCTCCCGAGGGACTCAGGCGACAATCGTATGTCGGCGGACGCTTGGCCTCTGGCGGTGTTGCTCACTGCAAGACAACATCAGATCGCTTGAAACTCGGTCATGAAGAGCCTATACGCCCCCGGTGGCCCGACCTCCGAGTCGGTGATCCCGTTTATCAAACAAGAAAAGCCGCGTCCCCTCCACATCGCTTCGAGAGGGTGTTCCGGCAAGGAGAAGCGACATGAAACTTCACGAACTCAGCGACAATCCCGGCGCAACAAAACGCCGCATGCGCGTTGGCCGTGGCCCCGGCTCTGGCAAGGGCAAGATGGGTGGCCGTGGTATCAAGGGTCAGAAATCCCGTTCGGGTGTGGCCATCAAGGGCTACGAGGGCGGCCAGATGCCGCTTTACCAGCGTCTGCCCAAGCGCGGCTTCAACAAGCCGAACCGCAAGGAATACGCTGTCATCAACCTCGGCCTGATCGCGAAATTCATCGAAGCCGGCAAGCTGGACGCAGGTAGCATCACCGAAGACAGCCTCGTTGCGTCGGGCGCGATCCGCCGCAAGCTGGACGGCATCCGCGTGCTGGCTAAGGGCGAAATCGGCACCAAGGTGACGATTGAAGTGACCGGCGCCTCCAAGGGCGCCATCGAAGCCGTCGAGAAAGCCGGTGGTTCGCTGAAGGTCACGACTGCGCAAGCCGTAGAGTA
>PAPR01000076.1 GCA_002709085.1 Pseudooceanicola sp.
AGATCGTGGCGGAGACGTTGATTGAGGGCGAGACGGTCAACGCGGTCGCGAAGCGATATGAGTTGATCCCCAGCACAGCTCTGATTGGCGTCGGATGGCACGCCAGGGCAAGCTGGTCCTGCCAAATTTGGACGGCATGAACTTTGTGCCTGTTGAAATCGAGGGGCCCGCGCCTTCAGCTCAACCTCTGCCTGCCGCTCCCGCCAGCACGATTGATGTGATCAGCGGCAACGTCATTGTTCGTCTTGATGCGGCAACGCCAGCCGTCGCGGAGATCGCACGGGCTATTTGGACGTGATCACGCCGTCCCACAAGGTCCGTATTTTTGTGGCCAGTGATCCGGTTGTCATCTGCATCGAGAACGCCGATGCGGTATCCGAGTGGCGTTTTCTCGGCCGCGTAGTTGCCGGATGTCCGGGGCCGAAGCGAAACCCCTTTCGCGATATCAAGGTCCATATCAGTTTCACGCGTCAGTCGAGCGAGCCCATCGAGGAACAGCTGGATCTGGTCAGGTGGCATTTCAGGGTTGCCGTTGTTACCCATGATGGGACCTTGGGCTGAGAATTGATTTGACTTGGACGACTTTCACTACCCGAGACCTGATCTCGCGGCCTAAATCATCAGGCAGATGACCCCCGATCCGATCTTCGGAGCTCTGTCCGGATTGCACCTGGCCGCACCCGTCGCCGTGCGAAAGGTCGTTGGCAAACGATGCAAATTTTCGCCGGCAGTTCAGATTTCTTTCGCACGTCGAGCGTTTTCGCCTGCTTGAATAGCGCAATGGCTACCGGGACAACCCGATAGCTATTTATCTTACACCAAGGGGCGGCCTTTACGTCAGCTTATATTTTTTCACCGTCTCGCGGGCGAGAGATGCCTGAGCTTCGATGTGTTTTGCCAGATCGAATACATGGACGGCGCGACGGCTTTTTCTGTTGTCAGGTTCCATCCATGTCACTGGCAGCAGGAGCTTTTTTGTCTCGACTTTCTTCATGAAGGCTTCGGTAGACTGGTCGAAGTGATGCTGCGCGACCTTCGAGATGTCGATAAGCGGGTCGCCGTCGTTGAAGGCGAGCAATGTCAACATAGTGTATTGGAGGGTATCCATTTTCTTCCATCCTTGTCTATGGAGGTTGTGGTCGTAAGCGAGGGTTTGGCGGTTTTGGCCGCTCGGAGCCTTGAAGGTGGTCGGCCGACCGGTTCGTTAAAGCACCGGTCGACGAGCGCATTCATAGGCCGATCAGTTTCAGCCAGGGCCAGTCTTTGTATTTGTCTCCAGTTTTCTTGAGTTGTGCGTAGCGCTGGAGGGTGGCCCAACTTTTGTGCCCCGTCTGGCTCGCGACTTGCGGGATCCCGAGACCCATTTCGAACAGCCGAGAGATGCCTTCATGCCGCAAATCGTGAAAGTGCAGGTCGTTTATACCAAGCACTTTGCACGCTTCGGTCCAGCGCCGACTAATTGTGTCTGGATGATAAGGAAATACTCGATCACTTACCTTTGGCATAGCATAGACCACAGCGATCCCTTCAGGTCGAAGCCGCACATCCACATTGTTACCTTTCTTTTTTCTCGGGTGCTTTAGATCGCGGATGCGGATCGTAGGGTCGCTATCTTCGACCGCCTGATTGACGTCTTCCCAAAGAATGCGGGTATGTTCTGCTTGTCGATACGTTAGGAATATCGCGGCCAGGACGAGCATGTGCATAGGGACGGCGCGAGGGTCAGCCTCACGGTATGCCACGAAATATGCCATCAACTTGTCGAGTTCTTCGAGAGTAGGACGGCGTTTTCGCTCGTTCGAAGCGCCAATTATCCCGTAGTGCGCGCAAGCCTCCCGAGCCCGGTCGAGTTCGGCCTCTGGTAGCTCCAAGTCGACGAGCGGTCCGGCGAACTTCAAGACGACACCCAAGTATGACATGTAGGCTGAGACGGTTGCCGGGCTTCTCGGCTTCAGAGTAAAGTAATTCTTGTCATTTTTTGTGGGCTCCAGGGGGTTGGGTTGCTCACCTTTTGCAAGCGCCTTAGCGAATTTCACGAACTGCGCGGCGTTTAGGCTGGCGACGTCATTTTCTGCAATGTCGAACCTCGCAAGTGCGTTCAGGCACTGTAGCTTTGACCGCCCGACATTTTCGCCCAAGCTTTCCGTGTAAAGGCGGATTACCTCAGCCAGACTCTTGGAAGCCTGCTTCTGAAGTAGTGCCTCCAGCTGATCCGGAGCCTTGATGTGTGCCTCAACAAACTTGATCCAGCCCGCAGCTTCTTTACGGGTGTTGAACGTGGCTGTTCTGTTGAAGATGGTCTTGCCCTTCTTTTTCTTGCGGACTTGAGCAGTGTAGCCGGTGGTGCCATCCTGTCGGCGGTGTGAGCGGATCGTCCCCATAGCATGTCCTTTCCTTGCTGGGTGATCAGTAAATCGGGTCATCGGGCAGGGGCGGAGATTTCTTCTCAAGGGGGTTCATCGCCCCCTGAAAACGTCAGCATTCGAGGCATCGTTGGTAGGTTTGAAGCCGCGGCCTCGGACTGCTATGAGCCTTGAAACGGGACTACAAATCTTGAAGTCGGGCCTACATTGTAGTCCCGTATGCTCGAAAACCCGCGAAAAGCGGCCAAAACGACGGAAACGCTGGATGCCGGAGCTTTCAGAAAAGCCAATGAAACAAGGATTTTCCAGTATTCGTGCGGCCGCGCGTCTGTCCGTCGCCCCGATGATGGACTGGACCGACCGACATTGTCGCTACTTCCACCGTCAGCTCTCTGGTCAGAGCCTGCTTTATACTGAGATGGTGACCGCCCCGGCCCTGGTGCGGGGCGGGGCCACGCACCTGCTGACGTTTTCTCCCGAGGAGCATCCGGTCGCCCTGCAACTTGGCGGGTCCGACCCCGCGGAGCTGGCCGAGGCGGCTCGGATGGGTGCGGCGGCGGGCTATGATGAGATCAACCTCAATTGCGGTTGCCCCTCGGACCGGGTGCAATCCGGGACCTTCGGGGCGATCCTGATGACCGACCCGGGACGGGTGGCGGAATGCGTCGCGGCCATGCGTGCGGCGGTGGACGTCGAGGTGACGGTGAAATGTCGCATCGGGGTCGACGATCAGACCCCCGAGGAGGTGCTGCCGGAATTTTTGTCGCGTGTCGGCGCGGCGGGCTGCGAGCGCTTTATCATCCACGCGCGCAAGGCCTGGTTGCAGGGGCTGAGCCCGAAGGAAAACCGGGATATCCCACCGCTCGACTACGATCTGGTGATGCGCATGCGAGGGTATTTTCAGGGGCTGCACCTGTCGGTCAATGGCGGCATCACCTCACTCGTCGAGGTTGAGCGGTTTCTCGATGCCGGCCTTGACGGGGTGATGGTGGGGCGGGCGGCCTATCACGATCCGGCGGGGATCCTCGCGCAGGCGGACCGGCGGATTTTTGGCACCGGCGAGGACCGCGATCCGGTTGCGGTGGTGCATGCGATGTTGCCCTATATCGACGCCCATGTTGCGGCGGGTGGCAAGCTGGGGCAGGTGACGCGGCATATGCTCGGGCTCTTCGCGGGCCAGCCCGGCGCGCGGCTGTGGCGGCGCATCCTGTCTGAGGGCGCGCACAAGCCGGAGGCGAACTCCGCGCTGGTGCTGCGCGCGCTTGAGCCCGTGCTCGAAGGGGCGGCGGTGGCGGCTGAGGGCTGACCCTCAGGTCGGCTCGACAAGGGGTCGGGGGCGCAGCACAGCCCAGCAGAGGCTCGCCGCCAGCACACCGCAGAGCGCGATCGCCAGGAGCATCGGCGTGACCGTGCCATCAAAGAACGGCCCCGCTGCCGTGATCATCACGCCGCCTGCCAGCATCTGCAACGTCCCTCCGAGGGAGGAGGCCAGCCCCGCGATATCGCCGTGGTCCTCCAGCGCCAGCACCATGGTCGTCGGGATCACGACGCCGAGAAACGCGTTGGCGATCACCAGACCGACAACCACCACCGTCAGGCTGGCCCAACCCGCCACCGCGATGCCGGACATGAACAGCGTCACTACGGCGAACCCGGTCACGCCGATGCGCACCACGCGCTGGATCCCGAAGCGCGCACCAAGCGGGGCCGCGATCTGCGAAGCGCCGAAAAAGCCGACGGCGTTGATGGCGAAGGCGATGGAGAACCCGGTCGGCGTCAGCCCGAACTGCTGGGTGTAGACAAAGCTCGCCGAGGCGATGAAGACAAAGAAGCTCGCCATGCCGAACCCGCCGACGAAGGTCAGCGCCATGAAGATCGGATCGCCCAGCAGCCGTTTCGCCCCCAGCAGGAGCGGGCGTAGCCGAGGGCGCTGGCGTGCCGCGGCGGGCAGGGGTTCTTCCAGCCCAAAGATGAGCAGCAGCACCGAAAGCCCCGCCGCGACCAGCAGGACCGCAAAGATCGTGCGCCATCCCGCGACCGCAATGACGCCGGAGCCCGCGAGGGGCGCGAGCATGGGCGAGACCGAGATCACCAGCATGATCATCGCCATCAGCCGCGTGGCGTCGGTCCCGGTGTAGCGGTCGCGGATCACCGCGCGCGGCACCACCATCAACGAGGCACCTCCCAGGCCCTGCACGAACCGCCACCCCGCGAGCGAGGTGATGCTGTCCGCAAAGACCGCGCCCGCCGAGCCAAGGGCAAAGATCGCAAGACCCAGCAGCAGCGGCGGCTTGCGTCCCACGGCATCCGCCATCGGGCCGTAGAACAGCTGTGCCACGCCGAACGCAAGAAAATAGCTGGTCAGGGTCAGTTGCACAGCGGCTTCGGTCGCGTCGAAGTCGCTGGCGAGCGTGGGCAGCGCTGGCAGGTACATGTCGATGGCAAAGGGTCCGACCGCGGACAGCAGACCCAGAATAAGGGCGAGGCGCAACATCGCGGGCTCCCGACTCGGAAAAGCCCTCAGCTACGCCCGTGGGCCGCGCCGGTCAATCAATGTGGGACCGGGACAGCGCCGTCGCCGGGCGCGCGGGCAGGGGCGCAACACCTGTGTTGCGAAACCGGGGCGGGGATACGCGTTTGGGTGCAGGTCCCGCGTGCTTTGTCCCGGCGTGCGCGGATATGACCCCGAGGCGGCGGCGCCGCTTTTCTCCGCCCGCTGCAAGCCCGAGGCTGGGGCGGTGAAAGCCTCCGCACGGCGCATCAAGCTCGCTTGCGAAGGCCGGGGAAAACTGCAACGAGGGGGGCGAATTTTCGGGTAAAGGGGCTGTGACATGGATCTGGCATCGGGCATGGATACGGGCGCGCTGATAAGCATGGTGGCCCTCATCGCGGTCATCGGCGCCTTTGGCGGAGTGCTGGCGGGGCTGTTGGGCGTGGGTGGGGGCATCGTGCTGGTGCCATCGTTCTTTTATGCGTTCCAGACACTCGGGTTCGACGGGGACAAGCTGATGCAGCTCTGCCTCGCGACGTCGCTGGCGACGATCATCGTGACCTCTCTGCGCTCGGTTCAATCGCACAACAAGAAGGGCGCGGTAGACTGGCAGATCCTGCGTACCTGGGGGCCGGGAATCGCCGTCGGCGCAGTGATCGGAGTGCTGGCGGCATCAAGCTTGCGCTCCACCGTCTTGCAGGGCGTGTTCGGCAGTCTCGCGATGGTGATCGGGCTTTACTTTGCCTTTGGGCGGACGGAATGGCGCATTGCGCAGGACATGCCGGGGGGGGGCACACGCGCGATCCTGTCGCCTGTGGTCGGGTTTCTTTCCGTCCTCATGGGGATCGGCGGAGGCAGCTTTGGCGTGCCGCTGATGACACTTTACGGGCGGCCGATCCATCGTGCGGTGGCGACTGCGGCCGGATTCGGCGTTATCATTGCGGTGCCGTCGGTCCTCGCATTCCTGTTTGTGGAGCTGCCGCCCGAGTCGCGCCCGCCGCTCACCGTCGGCGCAGTCAACTTGCCGACCTTTGGCATCGTGGTCGCGATGACGACAATCACCGCGCCCTACGGGGCGCGACTGGCGCATGCCACCGACCCCGGACCTCTAAAGCGCGTGTTTTCGTTGTTCCTGCTTCTGGTGGCGGCGAACATGATACGTAAGGCGTTCTTTGCGTAAATCAGGGCAATCGTTTCTCGCATCGCAACAATCCCGGTCTTTGGGTGCCACTGGGCCCAAATAGTGACATTTTTCGACAAGTTGATCCCATTTGGGCTGCGAAGTTACCCGAACTCGGCCCATTCGATGCCGTGCTGACGCCCTATTCCGGCGTGAAAATTGATCGTGAACAGATTAAGAGGGCAAACCCATGATCGAACTTCTCGTCGTGATCGCGATCGCCGCTATCGGCGTCGTCTATACCTCATCCACCGGTGAGGCGGAAAACACCGAAATGGCCGAACGCACCGCGCAGGACGTGTTGAGCGAGGCCGAAGGACATACCGGAATCGGTATCCTTGGCATCGACGTGGTGGCCCGCAAGATGCGCAAACTGGTCGGGTTGAGCGACGGGGCTGTCTCGGCCGATACGCTGGCCGAATACCGGGGGGACGCAGAGGACGACTTCTTTGACGATCTCGCGCAGGAGGTGGGCTCTATCGAGGGCGACGATCTGGGGGATGCCGAGGGTTGGGACGCGGCAGATGAGGCCTGGGACGATGTTGAGGCCGCTGACTTTGGCGATAACGCGACGCGCGGTGAATGGGATATGCTGGACGAGGCAGACGAGATCGCAACCTGGGCGCGCGCGGTAGGTCAGGCCGCCGCGAGGGATTCGGACTCGGAATATGGATCGGATGGGGAAGCTTTTGACCCGGACCACTTGGTTGACGACCACTCGGGCCCAGAGCACTCGGATAACGACGCGATGGACGAAGATGCGATGGACGATATTTCGGCGATCCAGGCCGCGATGGTTGAGGCAGAGGCTGAAGCCTATGACGACGCTGAGTACGACGCCGGGTATGACGAAGGCGAGTTCGCCGAAGCGGATACCGCGTTCGGCACGGATGAAGGCGACATTGCTGAAAGCGTCACCGAAACAAGTGCTCCTGAGCAAGCGGAGCGGAACGCGCCTGCACGAAGCACCTCGACCCCTGGTATCGCCGAGACCCGGGACGCCCCTCTGGTGGACGAGTTTGACCCCGAGCAGGACCAGATCCTCATCGCCTACCGTCCCGGCGAGGCCGGTAACGGTCGCATCGGCATCACCGAGGACCCCCTGCGTCCCGGTTCCGCCGCAGTGACCCTGGGCGGACGTTGCGTTGCGGTCGTTCTGGGCGGCTATGGCGTCGTCGGCGCGCAGCACATCGAGTTGGTCTGCGAGGGTGACGAGGCGATTGCCGCCTGATCGACGCCGGCGTGCTTTGTTGGGGCGGGAGCCTCCGGCGGGGATATTTTGAAAACCAAAGTGCGCGGCGGGTCGATCATGGATCGGGCCGCCGTCGCCGTTTGGATGCCATGCTGTTGAAAAGGGGGGCGGCGCGGCATGGCCTCGTTTGGCCTGTCAGTAAGCAGGAGGCTTTCGGGGCGTGATCTAGCGCTTGAGCCGCGCCGAACGTCCGCCGCGTCGTTTCTGGATCTGCGGCTTGCGCTCGGGCAGGGCCTCCATCACCGCGCGGCGCTCGTCGGATGTCATCTGGCCCCAGGCGGTGATCTCGTCAATCGAGCGCAGGCAACCGGTGCAGAGCCGCGCATCCGGATGGATCACACAGATATTGATGCAGGGGCTTTCGGGTTCGTCCCGGCTCCAGATCTTGCTCATGAGACCTCGCGGATATGACGAAGGCGGTCAAGCGCGCCTTGCAGGATGTAGCCCGCCGCAACGTGATCGATGACCTCGGCGCGGCGGCGGCGGGATGTGTCGGCCTCGAGCAGCGCGCGTTCGGCGGCGACGGTGGAGAGGCGTTCGTCCCAAAAGGTGATTGGCATGTCGGCAAAGGCGGGCAGGTGCGAGAGGTTGCGCGCAAAGGCCCGTGTCGATTGACACCGCGGCCCCTCGGAGCCGTCCATGTTGCGTGGCAGGCCCAGGACCAGCCCGGCGATGGAGCGCGTCTCGGTGATCGCGGCGAGCGCCACAGCGTCCTGTCCGAATTTCTTGCGGCGGATGGTTTCCAGCGGTGTGGCGATCGACAGGAAGGTGTCGGAGACCGCGACGCCGACGGTCTTTTCCCCGAAGTCGAGACCCGCGACGGCGCGCAGCGGGGGCAGGGCGGCGGTGAAATCCTCGATCGTTTCGTGGATCATTCGGGTGGGCTTTCGGACGGGGAGTTGAGCTGGGATTCGGCGCCGTTCGCTGGCTGGGTGGCCGACGTAGCCTGCGCGGGCAGGCTCTGTGCGGCGTCGGCGATCTGGGCCAGCGCTTCGGGTGTGGCGGCAAAGACCTGCATCGCCTCATCGGCAATCGCATGGGCGCGCGCCGGGTCTCCGAGGACACCGTAGGCACGGATGAGGCGCGCCCATTCGGCGGGGGAGCCGCCCTGGGTGGCCAACCGGTCGGAGAGGCGCGAGACCATGCCGCGGATCATCTCTTGCCGGTCCGTCTCGTTCAAATCGGCGGCATTGGCGATGTCGTCGGCGGAGGGACCGGCGAGAGTGTCGGCGGCGCTCGGCTGGTCATATTCGATCCCGGCGAGGTGTGCTGCCTCGTCGATCTGGGCCCGGATCGGCGGGATCCAGGGCGCCTCCTCGGGACCGGCGCGCAGCAATTCGTCCCAGAGGCGGAAGGCAACATCCGGGCGGTCGTTCTGGCGCATCATAAGGCCCATGTAATAGCGCGCGGCGGAGTTTTCAGGATCACGCGCGAGGGCGGCCCGCAGGGCGTTTTCGGCCTGCGGCGAGACGTAGCCGCCGGCGGCAAGGATCATCATGTCGCCGTAAGCGAGGTAGTCGGCGGCCGTTGCGTCGGACCCCTTGATCGCCAGCACCAGCTCCTGCGCCTCGTAGGCGGCGGTGAAATTGCCGAGCGCGGCCTCGTTGCGGGCCAGCAGGGTCGCGCCTTCCAGATCGCCGGGGCGCGCGGCGACGGCATCGCGCAGCTTGGCGATCAGCACTTCGAATTCGGCGGGGGGGATATCGGCGGGCGGCACCAGACCCGCGGGAATGGACGCTTCGGCGGTCGCCTGATCGGGGCGCGTCTCGCGACGCTCGCGGGCGGCATCCAGCCGGTCCCGCAGGCTGAGGTCGCCGTAACCGGGCGCGCCGATGCGCGCATAGAGCGCCAGCGGCAGCGCGATCAGCAGCGCCAGAAGTGCCACAACCAGGACCGGGCGCAGGCGGGCGGGTTCGTCCACCACTCCGGCGCGCGCCACGCGGCTGTCGGTTGCGATCAGGCGGCGCGCGATCTCGGCGCGCAACCGGTCCGCTTCTTCCGCCCGGATGGTGCCGCGGGCGAGGTCGCGGTCCACCTCGTCCAACTGCTTGCGATATAGGCCCATGTCCTGCACTGCATCCTCACCACCACCGGCGGCCTTGCGCGCACGCATGACCGCAGCGGCGATCAGGGCGGCGACGGCCAGCGACATGGCGGCGGGAATGATCCAGACAAGCATTTGGAAACTCCTTTGATCCCGTCTAGCGGCGCGGCGCGGGCAAAAAAAGCGCAAATCCCCGTGAGCGACGCTTTGTCCGCGCGGGCAGGCGAGGTGGGCGGATGCTCATGCGGGCGCGTCCTGGCCGACGGATAGTGCATCGTGTCGTGATCGGATGCGAAAACGACGCATTGCGGCAGGGTTCCCTTGACCCGCTTGATATGGCTCAATAACGCCCGTGCCAATCACCCGAGGGAGTCGCCAGATGAAACGCTATTCCGCCTTTGCCCTCGTGCGCGAGGCCCTGCGCGATCATTCAGGCTGGCAACACGCCTGGGCAAAGGCGCAGCCCAAGGCGGAATACGACGTCATTATCGTGGGTGCGGGGGGGCATGGGCTGGCGACAGCCTATTACCTTGGCAAGAACCACGGCATCACCAATGTCGCGGTGATCGAAAAGGGTTGGCTGGGCGGCGGCAACACCGGGCGGAACACCACGATCATCCGCTCGAACTACCTTCAGGATCCGTCGGCGGCGATCTACGAAAAGGCCCGCAGCCTTTACGAGACGCTCAGTCAGGAGCTGAACTACAACGTGATGTTCAGCCCGCGCGGCGTGATGATGCTGGCGCAGACCGAACATGAGGTGCGCGGCTACAAGCGCACCGCGCAGGCCAATGCGCTACAGGGTGTGGCGACCGAATTCATCACCCCGCAGCGTGTGCAGGAACTGGTGCCGATCATCGACATCTCGGGGCCGCGCTATCCGGTTCTCGGCGCGCTATGGCAACCGCGCGGCGGCACCGCGCGTCACGATGCGGTCGCCTGGGGCTATGCGCGGGCCTGCTCGGACATGGGCATGGACATCATCCAGCAATGCGAGGTGATGGCGGTGCGCCAGGAGGGCGGGCGCGTCACCGGGGTCGACACGACAAAGGGCGCGATCGACTGTTCCCGTCTGGGTATCGTGGTCGCGGGTCATTCGGGCGTGATGGCCGAACGCGCCGGGTTCCGGCTGCCGATCGAATCCGTCGCCTTGCAGGCGCTGGTCAGCGAACCGATCAAACCCTGCATGGACGTGGTCGTCATGGCCAATACCGTGCACGGCTACATGAGCCAGTCCGACAAGGGCGAGATGGTCATCGGCGGCGGCACGGACGGCTACAACAATTATACGCAGCGCGGCTCTTTCCATCATATCGAAGAGACGGTGCGCGCCCTGGTCGAGACCTTTCCGATGATCTCGCGGCTCAAGATGCTGCGGCAATGGGGCGGGATCGTGGACATCACCGGCGACCGCTCTCCGATCATCTCGAAAACACCGCTGGCGGGATGTTATGTCAATTGTGGATGGGGGACCGGCGGGTTCAAATCGATTCCCGGTTCGGGCTGGGCGATGGCCGATCTGATGGCCAGGGACGCGACGGGACCGCTAAGCGAGGGCTTTGGGCTGGATCGTTTCCGCGCGGGCCGTTTCGTCGACGAAAGCGTCGCCGCCGGCGTGGCGCACTAGGGCTCATGATGCGGGATTACGACGGATATAGACGGTCTGCGGACAAGGCCCATAAGGGAGTGGTTCACGCATGGCCAAGGCGCATGGCAGGGGTGTCGGCCCTGTCAGTGCGCGATCAACTGACGAGCGCGCGACTTTTTGTGGATCTTGGCCTGCGCGTGCTCGATCTCGGCCAGGGCATGGGCCGCCGCATTGACCGGTGCGTCGTAATTGGCGGCCAGCGCATCCACCAAGGCCCGCGGGTCGACACCGCTGGGCAGATAGGCGGCGGCAAACCCGGTCAGACCCCGACGGATTGCATGGCCGAAACCGGGGTCCTGGGGAATTTGTCTCAGCATACTGTGATCCGCATGGCCAAAGTAGAGCGGCCCAGCTTGCCCGGCGCTGCGTGGCCCCAGCAACGCGAACAGGCCGGGACGGTCTGGCAGGGCCGAGAGGTCGGGGTATCGGACAAAGGCGATCTGGCTCTGGCTCAGACCGTGGCGGGCGGTGAAAAGCAATCTCTCTGTCACGGTGTATCCTCTTGTGCTGCGAATGCGGGGGCGTCCGGAAAGGGCGGAACAGGGATCAATCGGCTGACGTCCCCTTGGTTTGTCGAACGCCGCGGGCAAGTGACCCACAGTGCGACGCTACCACCATGCGTTGCGAAGTCGTTGCATGTTGTGTGGTTGCGCGGTGACAAAAAGGCGCGTCTGCCTCATTCATCATCACAACCTGCGGGCGCAGGCCCAGGTTCCCTCTGGGAGGGGGTAGATCGGGTTAACCCAGATAACAATTTTGCAAGTTTCAGGAACTTTTCACGGAGCAGACGGGTTTTGTCGGCAAGTGAAATGAAACTGGAGCATGAAAAATGGCCGACAATCACACCACGTATGAAAACCGCAGCACTGAGCCTGCACGCAGCACCGGAACGCTCGCCTTTGTCGTCGGCGGTCTGGTCGTTCTGGTCGGTATCCTCGCCTATGTCATCTTCGGCGACGACCTCGGCGTCAGTGACGGCGGCTCCGCCCCTGCGAACATCGAAATCAACAGCAACGCCGATAGCTCGGCCGGCGCGGGCGCAACCGAAGGGTCCGCCGGGGCTGCTGCGACCGATACCGAAGCCGATGCCGGCGCAAGTGCGACGACCGGTGACTCCGGCGCTGCTGCCGGTGCAGAAGCCACCACAGGTAACTGATCGTCCCTCAGGCGTTTCCCTCGGCTTGAGAGACTATTCATCCCGGTTGCGGATCCTCCCCCGCAGCCGGGATTTTTGCGTTCCGCTTGCGGCGGCACGGGGGGTGATCCACCACGTATCGTTGATTTTGCGCGGAATATTGCCGAAATTTTGCCGTTTGAGCCCAAAAAACTCCTCATTCGTCAACCTTTTCAAGGAACGCGTTAACCAAATGCGGAACTTTTCCCTTTCTGGTGACGTTACCCTCACACTGCCTGGGAAGACGGCATTCCCCGTTCTTTCCCTTGTCCCTTACCTGTCAACTCGGCCGGATGCCCCTCGCATCCGGCCTTTTTTCGTGCCGACCTCTCCGGCGAAGGAGGCCCTATGCTGATCCTCACCTGTCCCTGCTGCGGTGTCAGCGGAGAGGAGACCGAGTTTCACGGCGGCGGTGAGGCGCATCTGACGCGCGAAGGACCGGGGGCGGATGACGCCGCGCTCGAGGGGTATCTGTTTCACCGCGAAAACCCGCGTGGCGTGCATTTTGAGCGGTGGCGGCACGTTTATGGCTGCGGCAAGTGGTTTCACGCGGCGCGCGACACCGCCACGCTGGAGGTCTTTGGGGTCTATCCCGCGCAGACTACGTCCCCGCCCGAGGACTTGCTGGCCGTGATCCGCGAAAAGCGTCCCGGGTGGACATGGCGGGGTTTGTCATGAGCCCTCTGCGCCGCCCCGACACGACCCTGACCCGCGAGAGGTTCTGCACATGAGCACCCGACTGACCAAAGGTGGCCGGCGCATTGATCGCAGCCAGCCGGTGACGTTCCGGTTCAACGGGCGCACCTTGCGTGGGTATCGCGGTGATACGCTGGCCTCTGCTTTGCTTGCCAATGATCAGATGATGATGGGCCGCTCGTTCAAATACCACCGACCGCGCGGCGTCGTCGCCAGCGGAGCGGAGGAGCCGAACGCCCTGATGGGCATCGGGCAGGGCGGGCGGTTCGAGCCCAATCAGCGCGCGACCCAGCAGGAGGTCTTCGAGGGGCTGGAGGCCGAAAGTCAGAACCACTGGCCCTCGCTCGCCTTCGATGTCGGTGAGGTCAACGCGGCGCTGTCGCGCTTCCTGCCGGCGGGCTTTTATTACAAAACCTTCCTGTGGCCGCGCGCCTTCTGGAAACATGTGTATGAGCCGGTCATCCGCCAGTCCGCCGGCCTCGGCAAGGCGCCCAAGGATCGCGACGCCGACACCTATGAGCATTACTACCACTTCACCGACGTTCTGGTGATCGGCGGCGGTCTGGCGGGGCTGGCGGCGGCGCGCGCGGCGGCCTCGGGCGGGGCGCGGGTGACGCTGCTGGAACAGTCGGCCCATTGGGGCGGACGTGCCCCGACAGATGACGATGCGACGGATCAGGTGGAGGCATTGGTTGCGGACCTGTCCAAAATGGACCACGTCACGATGCGCCTGCGCTGCATGGGGGCCGGGGTCTATGATCATGGTTACGTGCTCGGCTACGAACGGCTGACCGATCACCTCGCCGACAAGACCGGCCCGCGTCATCGGTTGTGGCGCATCCGCGCCGCGCAGATCATCACCGCGACCGGGGCCATCGAGCGGCCATTGTCCTTTGCGGGCAATGATGTGCCGGGGGTGACGCTGGCCTCGGCGGTGCGCGACTACCTTGCCGATTACTGCGTCTCGGTCGGGGATCGCACCGTGGTCGTGACTAATAACGACGATGCCTATCTCACCGCGCTGGCGCTGGACCGAGCCGGACTATCGGTCCCCGCGATCATCGATGCGCGTCAGGAGGGCGGTGGCGATCTGGCCGAGGCCGCTCGCGCGCGCGGCATCCGCGTCCTGACCGGCCATGCTGTCGCCAAGGTCACGGGGCGCACCCGCGTCACCGGGGTCAAGCTGGCGCGACAGACCGGCGAGGGGGCCGTGATCGAGGATATCGCCTGCGACGCGGTGGCGATGTCGGGGGGGTGGTCGCCGGTGGTGCACCTTTGGTCGCATTGCGGTGGCAAGCTGAATTGGGACGACGCAGAGGCGATGTTCCGCCCCGACGCGACGCGTCCGCCAACCGGCGCGGATGGCGAGGGGTTCGTCACCTGTGCGGGCGCGGCGGACGGTGTCTTTGCGCCCGGTGAGATTTTGCAGGCCGGCGCGGCGGCCGGGTTGCGGGCCGCCGGCGCGACCGGTCATCCGGGGCAGATGCCGGATCTCGCAGGCCCCTCGGAACGGCCCCTGCGCCGTGCGAACCCGCTCGAACCCGTCTGGCTGATGCCCGCCTCGGCGACGCGCGCCTTGCGGGCCAAGACGTGGCTCGATTATCAGAACGACGTCAAGGTGACGGATGTGCAACTGGCCGCGCAGGAGGGCTTTGAGTCGGTTGAGCATGCCAAGCGGTACACGACCCTCGGCATGGCGACGGATCAGGGCAAGCTGAGCAACATCAATGGGCTGGCGATCCTCTCCGGCGCGCTCGACACGCCGATCCCGCAGGTTGGGACGACGACGTTTCGCCCGCCGTTCACCCCGATCTCCATGGGCGCCATCGCGGGCGAGGCGCGGGCCGAGACCTTTCAGCCGCTGCGTCGCTCGCCGCTGCACGACTGGCACGCCGCACATGGGGCGGATTTCGAACCCGTGGGCGCATGGCGACGACCCTACGCCTATGTGCGGCCGGGCGAGGATCGCCATTCGGCCACCGCGCGCGAGATCACGCAGACGCGGGCCGCGCTTGGCCTGCTCGACGCCTCGACCCTGGGCAAGATCATCGTGAAGGGGCCGGATGCGGGGCGCTTCATGGACATGCTCTACACCAATATGATGTCCACCCTGAAACCGGGGCGCTGTCGCTACGGGCTGATGTGTAGCGAGAACGGCTTTCTGATGGACGACGGCGTGGTGGCCCGTTGGGACGAAGAAACATTTCTCTGTCACACCACAACAGGCGGCGCGGATCGGATCCACGCCCATATGGAGGAGTGGCTGCAAACCGAATGGTGGGATTGGAAAGTCTGGACCGTCAACGCGACGGAGCAATACGCCCAGATCGCCGTGGTCGGGCCAAAGGCGCGGATTGTGCTGGAAAAACTGGGGGCAGAGGGCGTCGAGGGCGAGGCTTTTCCCTTCATGTCGTTTCAGAATCACCGCTTGGCGGGGATCGACAGCCGCGTCTACCGCATCTCCTTCTCCGGTGAGCTGAGCTACGAGATCGCGGTTCCGGCAGGGCAGGGGTTGGCGCTTTGGCAAGCCTTGCTGGACGCAGGCGCGGAGTTCGGTGTCATGCCCTACGGCACAGAGGCGCTGCATGTGATGCGCGCGGAAAAGGGGTTCATCATGATTGGCGATGAAACTGACGGAACGATCATTCCGCAAGACCTCGGCCTCGATTGGGCAATCTCCAAGAAGAAGGACGACTACATCGGCAAACGCGCCCAGCAGCGCGAGGACATGGCGCGCAGCGATCGTTGGAAATTGGTCGGTCTGAAAACGCTGGACGGGTCCGTTCTGCCGGAAGGCGCCTATGCCGTGGCACCGGGCCACAACGCCAATGGCCAGCGCAATGTTCAGGGGCGCGTCACCTCGACCTATCATTCGCCCACGTTAGAGCGCGGGATCGCCATGGGTCTGGTACTGAACGGCCCCAACAGGATGGGCGAGACGGTGGAGTTCGACACGCTGGAGGGCGGCACGGTCCCGGCGCGCATCGTCGATCCGGTGGTCTTTGACAAGGCGGGGGAGAAGCAGAATGTTTGATCCAGCCCAAGCCCATGACACCGGGGTCGCGATCACGACCTCCGCCCCCGGCATGATCACCCTGCGCGGTGCACTGGAAGACACCGCGTTCAAGGCGGCGGTAGAGGAGGTCAGTGGCCTCACCGTGCCAGAGCCGCGCGAGATCGTGCAGTCAGGCGAACACCGGCTGGCGTGGATGGGCCCGGATGAGGCGCTGCTAATCCTGCCACGCGACGCGCTCTGCGACACGCTCGCCGCGCTGGAAACTGCGCTGAAGGGGCACCATGCGCTTGTGGCGGACATGTCGGACGCACGCAGGCTGTTTCACCTGACGGGACCAGATGCGGCGCTGCGCGACACGCTGGCGCGGCTTTGCCCGGTGGACATGCGCGCCTTTCAGCTCGGCGAGATACGGCGCACGCGGTTGGCCCAGATTGCGGCGGCCTTTTGGATGGGGGAGGAGGGAAGGTTAAACCTGATCTGCTTTCGGTCCGTCGCGCAATACGCCGAGGATCTTTTGTCCGACGCGGCAGGCAAGGGCGTGGTATTGCACTGACTGTAGCGCCACAAACGCGCCGCGAATAATTCATCGCCGAAAAATTGCGGCACCCTTTGGGTGAGTTTTGCGATTAATACCCCGGATTCCACGCCGATTTACCTTTTTGTTTGCGAATTACCCCATATCGCGGCTTAATTGCAGGATGAATGTAAAGTCCACGAGTCGGTATGTGCTGGACAATGCCAATCAAATCGCCTCTGTCGGGGGCGATTGGGACAGGTTCGCGATCGAGAACGACGCGCCCGACGCGATGGCAGGCGCTGTTATTGGCCACGATGTCTGGGATTTCGTAACCGGATTGGAAACCAAGGCCTATCTCAGCACGATCTTCTTTGCCTGCCGAATGGATATGAAGACGTTTCAATTGCTTTATCGTTGCGACGCGCCCGAAGTCAAACGCCTGTTTCGAATGAAAATTTATCCCAAGGCAGGTGGCGAACTGTTGCTGGAGCATGAGCTTGTTCACAGCCGCAAAAGCCTCGCGCACCACAAGGTCACGAATTTCACCGATCATTACGATAGCACGCGGTGTTCGGTCTGTTGTTCGTTCCTCATCGGGTCCAATTGGATTGATACCTTTGCCATTCCCGAGGAACGCTACTATGTGGTCTGTCCTGAATGCCGCAAGGCCGCCGCGGATCAGTTGCGGGCCGAACAGGATCCTGACGACGTCATTGACCTCAGCCAATTTATCAAGTGATTGCATACCGGAGTTCGATGACCGCGGTCGGCGTGGTTTGGCCTGACCTGTCGGGGCCAAAAACGCTGGCCCGGGCGATACCTCGCTGAAACGCAAATCAAAAACTACCCACCGCGCGCCGCGCGCCCGGATGCGTGGGTCCCTGTGACGCGCCGGGCATCGCCCGCCAAGGGTTGACGTTTGGGAGAGAAAGATAACATCTAAGGGCAACCGCATTTTCATGGAAAAAGGAGCCTCACCATGGCCTTTGAACTCCCCGACCTTCCCTATGCCCACGATGCGCTTGCCGACCTCGGCATGTCCAAGGAAACGCTGGAATACCACCACGACATTCACCACAAGGCCTATGTCGACAATGGTAACAAGGCGATTTCCGGCACCGAATGGGACGGAAAATCCGCCGAAGAGATCATCAAGGGCACCTATGATCCCAAAGCTGTGGCGCAAAGCGGCATCTTCAACAATGTCTCGCAATTCTGGAACCACAACCAGTTCTGGGAAATGATGGGGCCGGGCGAAAAGAAGATGCCCGGTGAGCTGGAGAGCGCGTTGAAAGAGGCCTTTGGCTCCGTCGACAAATTCAAGGACGAGTTTTCCGCCGCCGGTGCGGGCCAGTTCGGCTCCGGCTGGGCGTGGCTGGTCAAGGACAAGGACGGCTCGCTCAAGGTCACCAAGACCGAGAACGGCGTGAACCCCGTCTGCTTTGGTCAGACCGCGCTGCTGGGCTGCGACGTGTGGGAGCATTCCTACTACATCGACTTCCGCAACAAGCGTCCCGCCTATCTCAGCAACTTTCTCGACAAGCTGGTGAATTGGGAGAACGTCGCCTCGCGCCTGTGAGCCGACCCTGACTCGGATACGGGTTGAGATTTGATGAAAGGCCTGCGGTTGATCCGCGGGCCTTTTCTTTTGTCCTCCCGCCGTCCTGGTCGATACGCCGTTCGGTCGATCGGGCAAGCGTGACCGCGCCTATGCTGTGCGGTCGCTCTGATTTCGCGCGCTTGCCGGGAACTGCACACACCTTGCGGGGGTTTCCTATATGTACCGGCCGCGTGCCGGATCATCAGTAAATGGAGGACCCAGAGATGGCAGACCGCCATAGATCACACGACAATCGCAGCGAGACCAAGGAAATCCTCGGCGACAGCGCCGATAATCCCGACGCGCCTCCCCATCAGGGCAGCGCGGGCGGAGAGCTGCAGCGCAAGGTTGGTACGCGCGATGAGAAAAAGCGCCTGGACGAGACCTCTGCCGGGGCGACGCGCCCCCTCGGGCAGGATAAAAACAGCAGCGGCGACAAAGAGAAAGTTTGAATGTCTCGGGTGGTTCAGACGGGGCGGGGTGTCATCCCCCTCGGCCGGTCGAACCCCGGAAAAACATCTCACAGATCACGAGGAGGCTGATATGACGGGCGTTCCAAACAACGCGTGGGTGCTGATCGCGGACGGCGAAAAGGCCCTGTTTCTCAAGAACCTGACCGATGAGCACGACCCCCATCTGGAGGTTGTGCGAAAGGAAGAGCAGGACAATCCCAAAGACATCGACCAATCCGCCAACCGTCCCGGGCGCATGCAGGACAACGGCCCCGGCCAGCGCTCTGCTTTCGACGATACGGACTGGCACGAGCTGGCGAAGGAGCGGTTTGCAGACGATCTGGCCGACCTCCTCTACAAGCAGGCCCACAAGCACCGGTTTGAAAAGATCCTGCTGGTCGCGCCGCCTAAGACACTGGGCGAATTGCGAAAATCCCTGCACAAGGAGGTCGCGGACAAGGTCATCGGCGAGATCGACAAGACGCTGACCAACCATCCGCTGGACGAGATCGAAGCGGCGCTAAAGGTCGAAAACGTCTGAGACTGTTTTCACGTGCGGCGACGGTCCGCGTGGAAGGTCGCCGCACACGCTAACCTCATATGCGCCGTGGGCGGAACAATCGATCCAGTGCGATGCAAGTGCGGTGTTGGGCCTGTCGCCCGCTAGTCTGGCACGCGACCTCAACCCGTCTGGGCAAAGTGAGCACGTAGCATCCCCATGGCGTCCGCCGGCGTCTCCGCCATGCGGAACAGTTCGCGCAGGGAGGGGGCGGCGAACCCTTGCGCGATCACGTGATCGATCAGGGCGACCAGCGGCTGCCAGAATCCGTCCGTATTCAACAGAATGATCGGTTTGGCATGCAGGCCCAGTTGCGCCCAGGTCAGTATCTCAAAGAATTCGTCCAATGTGCCCGCGCCCCCCGGCAGCACGATGACCGCGTCACAGTTCATGAACATGACCTTTTTTCGCTCGTGCATCGTCTGGGTGACGATGAACCGGGTGAGGTCGCGCTTGCCCACTTCGGCGTCCAGCAGATGCGTCGGGATCACGCCAAAGGTGTCACCACCGAAGTTTTGCGCGGCTCGCGCGGTTTGGCCCATCAAACCGATATCTCCCGCCCCGTAGACCAGCCGCCAGTTGGCCTGGGCGAGGGCCGTTCCGACCTCTTCGGCGGCAGCTAGATAGGCTGGTTGCGTCCCGGATCGAGAGCCGCAGTAGACGCAAACGGCCTGGTCGGGCGAAGTGCTGCAGGCGCCCATATCACCGGGATTAAATTGTGGCATCAGAGTTACCTTTCGCAACAAGTGCTTCGCGAGTTTTGACCGCTGTTAGCCTTGTTGCTATATGGTCTCAACCGCACAGGTTGTCGATGCGCCTGTGCTTTCGTGAAAGGATACCCCGTGGCGGTGACCAATTCTGGCTGGAGGACCTTGACGGTCGGGGGCGCCGTGACAATCGGTGTCATCGCCGCCGGGATGTGGTTCAGTGGCGTTTTCGGGCCTGATGCCGGGGTTCCACGAGAATTGGCGGACAAGGCGGTGCCGGGCGCGGTTTCGGTCGGGTCGGGGGCGATTACGGAGGCCGCGAATACCACCGCCGCACCCATCGTGAATGCGGTAAATGCGGAGGGGGATGAGAGCGGGACCGGCGATCAGCGCGCGACCCTAGCGTCTGAGGTGGCGGGACAGGCCGCAGAGAACGTCAGCCTTGCACCCGTCGAAGCGGGCGGATCCGCCTCCGTCGCGCCGCCGGTCGATCCTGCCGCCTCTCCACCTCCCGAGACATCTTCTCCAACGCCGCCGACCTTTGACGTCGTCCGGGTCGAGGCCGACGGCTCGGCCCTGATCGCCGGGGTCGCCGCGCCGGGCGCTGTGGTTCGCATCCTCGTCGATGGCGCCATGATGGCCGAAGAAACCGCCGGTCGAGACGGCAAATTCGCCGCCTTTCTCGATCTGCCGGGCAGTGGGCAGACTCGGATCGTCACCTTGTCGATGGCCGGTGCCTCGGGCGATGTGAATTCCGTCGATGAGGTGATCCTGGGGCCGACACTGATGGCCTCCGCCGATCTGGGTTCGGATGATGAGGATGGCGCGACCCAAGACAAGATCGCACCGCGCGAGGGCCGCGCTGCGGTCGAGGTCGCGATGTCTGGAGGGGATGCCCAGGATGCCGCATCCGGCGAAAGCGCAGAGGTAACCGCGAGAGTGACGTCGAGCGGTTTGGATAACATCGACCCAGAGCCGCGTGAGACGCGCGATACGGGGCGTCGCGATGGCGCTGATGACGCAAGCGCGCCAGTCGGGACCGCTGCTGACGCCCAGCGATCCGCTGAGACGGTTACAGCGCAAGGTGATGAGGGGGCGGAGGTCGCGCCTTTGTCGCGAGCCGCGCCGCAAGGTGACGTGGACGCGCAGAATGCACAGTCTGTGACCGGTTCCGCGAAGGTTGTGCCGACGCCGACCCCTGACGCCCGGTCTGGTGATGAAACGGTCGCCTCCGCCTTGGGACAGCCCGAGAAACCGGCAACCGAGACTCCGGGATCTGATGTTAGCGGCGATCTGACCACAACCGAAACCAGCCGTACTGGCGTCGAGCCCGCGCCAAACATGACACGGGCCGCGCCCGCCGATAGGACCCCGCCCTCGCGCAACACAGCCTCGGGTGCGCCGGTGGTCGCTGAAAACAGCGCCAAAACTGGTGCCGAAGCCAACGCCGAGACCAGCGCCCGGACCAGCGCCGAATCCTCAGGCGACACGGCGACTGCCAGTGCTGCGACAGTCCGCTCCGACAGCCAGCCCTCCACCTCAAACCTGACTGCGCCTGCCACTCCCGCCGCGCCGACGGTCCTGTTGTCCAACAAGGAGGGGGTACGCGTCTTGCAGGCGCCGGGCGCAGCGACGACAGAGGTGACGCTCGATTCGATTTCCTATTCCGACACCGGCGTGGTGCAGCTTTCAGGGCGCGGAGATGCGGGGGATTTCGTGCGGATATACCTTGATGGCACGCCCGTGGCACTGGCCGAAATCGCCGATACCGGCGCTTGGGAGACTGACCTCGATGAGGTCGCGAGCGGCCTTTACACCCTGCGCGTTGACCAGGTGGATGCCGCCGGCAGCGTGGTGTCGCGTGTCGAGACGCCGTTCAAACGCGAAGCGCTGGAACGGCTTGCTGCCGCCCGTGCCGCCGTCGCCGCCGGCGCTATCGCCGCGGAAAGCGCCGCCACAGGGGACGCAGGGCAACAACCCGGACAAACGCGACAATCGGCCAGGAGCGCGCCGCAGCAGGTCGCGGGACCCCAAGCCCTGACCGATACGCCCGAGGCCACCCCCTCCACCAGAGCGCAGGTTGTGAGCGGGGCCAGCGCGCAGAGCAATGAGCCCGAACCCACGGGACCAACCGGCGAACAATACGTCGCTGACGCCTCTGCCAATTCCGACCCGTCCGGCAGGGGTACGGGATTTTCGGACACTAGCTCGGGCACCACCACGCAAACCTCAGCCCAGACCACCGCCCAGACCACCGCGCCAAACATGGCGCAAGGTCAGCCCGCCACGTCGGACAACCCAGCTGCGGTCGCGCCTGTTTCATCGCCGACCCGCTCCGCTGCGGCGCCAGATGACCCGGCCGCGCCTACCGGACCCGGTGCGACACCAAACGTCGCGCCCACGGTGACACAGGTGACGGTGCAGCCGGGATCGACGCTCTGGGCCATTGCGCGGAAGAGCTACGGCGAGGGTATCCTCTACGTGCGCGTCTTCGAGGCGAACAAACGTCTCATCCGCGACCCCGACCTGATTTATCCGGGGCAGGTCTTTACCGTGCCGACAGGGGAATAGTTCAGACGGATCAGTATCTTGACGAAGCGTCAGTTCCGCGCCACCCTCAGGTACAGGGGCCATCGCTGGTGTTGAGGCACATCGCGCCCACAACCCGGTCCCCGACGCAGCAATCGTTCAGCAGATAGTCGATCAGCCCGCCCAGTTGCCGCCGTTCAGCGCTGTAGATCATCCGCCGGCCATCGCGCCGCGCGGCAATCAGCCCGGCCTGTTCCAATGCTGACAAATGGAACGACAGGCGCGAGGCGGCGCAGTTCACCCGCAGGCCGATTTCGCCTGCCGACAGGCCTTCGGTCCCGCAGGGCACGAGAAGGCGCACGATCTGCAAGCGGGTTTCCTGACCAAGGGCGGAAAGGGCGGAGAGGGCTTGTGTCTGGTCCATTCTTCAATTATTCAAGAAACGTTGAATTGTCTCCTTGATACGCCAAGCCGCGCGATCCGGCAAGACATTTGCAAAAGACCCGAAGGATTGTGCCGATGAGCCGCCCCACCACCCCCTCCACCGACGATATGCCCCCGAACGGTGCGGCCAAGAGCGACGTGCCCCGAAACGGGATGTTGATCGTCCGGAGGGTGATGCCCTACCTCTGGCCCTCTGATGCGCCATGGGTGCGCCGGCGGGTCATGTGGTCGCTGGCGATCCTGCTGCTGAGCAAGCTGATCGCCGTTGGCACGCCGTTTCTTTACAAGGCCGCTGTTGATGCCCTCGCCGGAGAGGGTGACAGCGCCGCCTGGTTGCTTTCGTTCGGCGCGGTGGCCCTGACGGTGGTCTATGGGCTGGCGCGCGTGATGTCGAACGGGTTCCAGCAGTTGCGCGACGCGATCTTTGCGCGTGTCGGTCAGCGCGCGCTGCGTCAGGTGGCGACCGAGACCTTTGCCCATATGCACCGCCTCTCGATGCGCTATCACATCACGCGCAAAACCGGCGGGCTTAGCCGCATCATCGAACGCGGCGTAAAGGGTGTGGACTTCCTGCTGCGCTTTTTGCTGTTCTCGATCGGACCGCTCGTTCTGGAATTGTTGATGGTGGCGGTGGTGCTGTGGTGGGTCTTTGACATCTGGTATCTGGTGGTCGTCGTCGGGGTGGTCTGGGCCTATACGGCCTTTACCTTCAGGGTCACGGAATGGCGCGTCAAACTGCGCAAGGAAATGAACGACCAGGACACCGACGCCAATCAAAAGGCGATCGACAGCCTGCTCAACTTTGAGACCGTCAAGTATTTCGGCGCCGAAGCGCGCGAGGCTTCGCGCTATGACACGGCGATGGAGAAATACGAAAGCGCCTCTCTCAAGACCCAGTATTCACTGGCGTTTCTCAACTTTGGCCAGACCTTTCTGATCACCGGCGGATTGGTCGCGGTGATGGTGATGGCGGCCATCGGGGTGCAGAACGGCACTTTGACCGTGGGCGATTTTGTCATGGTCAACGCCTATATGATCCAGATCACCATGCCGCTGAACTTCCTCGGCACCGTCTATCGCGAGATCCGTCAGGCGCTGGTCGATATGGGCGAAATGTTCGATCTGCTTGAACAGCCTTCCGAGGTTCGCGACAAATCGGGCGCGCCCGCTCTCGCCGTGACCGGTGGCGCGGTGGAGCTGGACGATGTGCGCTTTGCCTATAACCCCGACCGCGACATCCTCAAGGGCGTGTCCCTGCGCGTCGAGCCGGGGCAGAAGGTGGCGATCGTCGGGCCTTCGGGCTCGGGGAAGTCCACCATCGGGCGATTGTTGTTCCGATTCTACGACGTCACTGGCGGGGCGATCCGAATTGACGGTCAGGATTTACGCGACGTCACACAGGACAGCCTGCACGCAGAGATCGGGGTGGTGCCGCAGGATACGGTGCTGTTCAACGATACCGTCGGCTACAACATCGCCTATGGCAAGGACGGCGCGACCCAGGAAGAGATCGAGGCCGCCGCGCGCTCTGCCCAAATCCATGACTTCATCGCCTCGCTGCCCGAGGGCTACGAAACGCGGGTCGGCGAACGTGGGCTAAAGCTTTCGGGCGGTGAGAAACAGCGCGTCGGCATCGCGCGTACCCTGTTGAAAAACCCGCCGATCCTGTTGCTGGACGAGGCGACATCGGCGCTCGACACTGAAACAGAACGCGGCATTCAGCAGGCCTTGGCGCGGGCTGGCGAAGGGCGCACGGTGCTGACCATCGCGCATCGGCTGTCGACAATCGCGGACGCCGACCGGATCGTGGTGCTGGAGGCGGGCCGGATCGTGGAAGAGGGCACCCACACTGACCTGCTCAAGCGCGGCGGACGCTACGCGGGTCTTTGGGCCCGTCAGGAGGCAGAGGCCGCGTGAGGCTGCGTTGCTTTCAGACCCGACATGGTCCGAGGAGGCCCGAACCGACCCAACTCGGCCCAACATGGCTGGCGAGATGCGCCAAGCTGCCCACAAATGCGGGCGGCCATCGGCACCGTTTCGGCACGCGAGGCCTTGCCAATGACACGAATTTCGGTTTGGAATCGCGTCAAATCACGCCATATAGGCAGGATATGGACCGGCGGGCGAAACCGTTTGCGTCCTCGGTCGCTTGTGATATAGGCGGCGCAGTCTGGCCGGTTCGCCTACGTGTGACCTGGTCTCCCGCCTGTTGCGGGATCTAACCGCCCCGGTCTAGGGGTAAATGGCACGACCCCGTGAGGGGGCAGGGCAGAACAGGGCGCAAGCCCAAGATATATGAGGGGAAATCCCATGAGCGATGTCGCTGAGCGCGTTAAGAAAATCGTCGTCGAACATCTGGGCGTCGAAGAGGACAAGGTGACTGAAAACGCCTCTTTCATCGATGACCTTGGCGCAGACAGCCTGGACACCGTCGAATTGGTGATGGCGTTCGAAGAAGAATTCGGCATCGAAATCCCCGATGACGCCGCAGAGAACATCCAGACGTTCGGCGACGCCGTGAAGTTCATCAAGGAAGCCGCCTGATATCACAGGCGCCCTTGTGGTGATCGAAGCCTCCGCTCCGGCGGGGGTTTTCTTTTGTCGACCGCTTGGCATGCTTTGCCAGTGATGCCACTTCGCCAGTGTCGCCTGGGGCGGTTCTGCGGCGATATGCGGTGCCTCGTCGGCTCAGCCACCTGCGCTCAATCGCGTGTCATCCCATGGGCAAAGTTGCGCTTTTGCGCGCGGTCCCCCTCTTGCTCCGGTGCGTCCGCACAGGCTAAGAGCATCTGACGGAATAATCAGGGGACGGTATCCATGCGTCGTGTCGTTGTCACAGGTCTTGGGCTGGTCACTCCGCTGGCTTGCGGGGTCGAGGAAACCTGGTCGCGGATCTTGGACGGACAGTCCGGGGCCGGGCCCATCACGCGGTTCGATTCGAGCCAGGTGACCACCAAATACGCCTGTGAGGTGCCTCTGGGTGACGGCAGCGACGGTACGTTTAACGCCGACGACTGGATGGCCCCGAAAGAACGACGCAAGGTCGACGACTTCATCCTTTACGGGATCGCCGCCGCGGACATGGCCGTGCGCGATGCCGGTTGGACCCCGGAGGACGAAGAGGACCGCCTGCGCACCGGCGTGCTGATCGGCTCGGGCATCGGCGGGCTGCAGTCCATAGAGGCCACCACCAAGCTGATCGCCGAGAAGGGCGCGCGCCGTGTTTCGCCCTTCTTTATCCCCGGCGCGCTGATCAACCTGATCTCGGGTCAGGTGCAGATCCGCTTTGGTTTCAAGGGTCCGAACCATTCGGTCGTGACCGCCTGTTCGACGGGCGCGCATGCCATCGGCGATGCGGCGCGTCTGATCCAGTGGGGCGACGCGGATGTGATGGTCGCCGGCGGGGCCGAGGCCGCGATCTGCGAAATCGGGATCGCCGGGTTCAACGCCTGCAAGGCGCTGTCGACCAAGTTCGCCGATGACCCGACCAAGGCCAGCCGTCCCTATGACGCGGACCGTGACGGTTTTGTCATGGGCGAGGGGGCCGGGATCGTCGTGCTGGAGGAATACGAGCATGCCGTGGCGCGCGGTGCCAAGATTTATGGCGAATACCTCGGCTATGGCCTGTCGGGCGATGCCTATCACATCACCGCCCCGGATGAGACGATGGATGGCGGATTCCGCTCCATGAAAGCCGCGCTGGATCGCGCCGGACTGGAGCCCTCCGATATTGACTATATCAACGCGCATGGCACCTCGACCATGGCCGATACGATGGAGCTGGGCGCGGTGGAGCGTCTGATGGGCGACGCGGCGAGCAAGGCGACGATGTCCTCGACCAAGTCCGCCACCGGGCATTTGCTGGGTGCCGCGGGCGCGATTGAGGCAATCTTTTCGATCCTCGCGATCCGCGATCAGGTCGCGCCGCCGACGATCAACCTCGACAATCCTGCCGTCGAGCCCAAGCTGAGCCTTGCGGCGAACCGGAAAGAGCCGCGTGAGATCAATGTCGCGCTCTCCAACTCCTTTGGTTTCGGTGGCACCAATGCCTCCATCATCTTTGGGAAGGTACGCTAAAGAATGTGGCGATCGATCGCGTCCAACGCGCTGACCATGCTGATCGTTCTGGTGTTCCTGCTGGGCGGGCTCGTCCTGTGGGGCAAGGAGCAATACACCGCAGAGGGCCCCTTGACCGAAGCGATCTGCCTGCGTGTTCCTTCAGGCGGGCGGCTGTCGAACGTCAGTGAAGACCTCTTGGAGACGGGGGCAGTCAGCAGTGCCGGAATCCTCCGGATCGGGGCCGATTACACCAAGAAGACCAATCAGTTGAAGGCAGGCTCTTTCCTCGTGCCCGCCGGCTCCTCCATGGAAGAGATCGTCGATATCATCACCCGCGGCGGGGCCAATTCCTGCGGCACCGAGATCGTCTATCGCATCGGCGTGACCCGTGCCTCGGTGCAGGTGCGCGAGCTTGACCCCGCCACCAATCGCTATATCGAGCGCGCGGAATTCGACCCGACCGCCGAGACCGAAGTGCCTGAGGAATTTACCAAGGTACGCGCGCGGACCGACACCCGCTACCGCATCGCCATGGCCGAAGGCGTCACCTCCTGGCAGGTGGTCGACGTGCTGAAGGCTGTTGAGGTGCTGGAGGGCGAAATTGACGGTATCCCCCCCGAGGGCACGCTTGCGCCGAACAGTTACGAGGTTCAGACCGGCGGTGACCGTCAGGCCCTGATCGACCGCATGACCTCTGCGCAGGCCGCGATCCTGGAGGCCGCCTGGCAGGATCGCGACGACGATCTCCCCTACGATTCCCCTGCCGAAGCGCTGATCATGGCCTCGATCATCGAAAAGGAAACCGGCGTCCCTGATGAACGGACCCAGGTGGCCAGCGTCTTTGTCAATCGTCTGCGCCGTGGCATGCGGCTGCAAACCGACCCGACGGTGATCTACGGCATCACCAATGGCGAAGGCGTGCTGGGCCGTGGCCTGCGCCGCAGTGAGCTGGACCGCGTGACGCCCTACAACACCTACGCCATCGACGGATTGCCGCCGACCCCGATTGCCAACCCCGGCAAGGCGGCGATCGAGGCCGCGATGCAACCCGCAAGCACCGACTTCGTGTATTTCGTGGCCGACGGCACGGGGGGGCATGCCTTTGCCACCACGCTGGCCGAGCACAACAGCAATGTCGCGAAATGGCGCCAGATCGAGGCCGAGCGCGCCGGGCAATAGCGGTGTGCTTTGTAGCAATTGATACCGCCGGTCCGGCAGCAGACTCGCGGGCGCTTCGACATCGCGCAGCGGGCAGACTTTGCTCGTTTGGGTTATGCAGTTGGGGCGCCCTGATTGGATGGTGCGTGCCGGAGGTTGTCCGGAGCAATCAATACATCACGCAGATTTATTAATTTCAGCTCGGAGATTGCCAGCATCCGACGACCTGGATGTCGATTGCGCGCCCGCTGTCCTGGGTGTGCCGAAAGTTATTCACCGCACCTCAGGCTCATCTCGCACCCGGCGATGTTGCCTGTCCGCGCTTGTCTTCCAATGCGATACCTTCGATTGAACGCGTCCCGACGAACGAAAAAAAACCTCCTGACTGAAAAACAGACAGGAGGCTGAGAGTAGTCGCAGTAACGTCGTCAAAGCGGAGATCTTGAGTGATGAAGTCCTTTTACTCGTGGCGCAAAAATCAGCCAGATTGATCCAGGTCTGAGGGGATGTCGACCGGGTCCCGGCGGGCCCTCCCGCCAGAGGAGGCGCGGGAGGGATAGGTATCAGCGGTTCGCGAGGGAGTGGACGCTAAACCATTGAATTATATTATTATGCGGCCTTTTTGGCGGTATTCGCGGCCCTGAAGGCAGGCAGTTGTGCGTTGGCCAGCATGGTCGCCGAGGCGATCAGTTTGCGGCGGGCATAGCCTGGGCGG
>PAPR01000077.1 GCA_002709085.1 Pseudooceanicola sp.
CGCCGGGGAAACCTCGCGCAGGCGCACCCGGTCCAGCGTCAGGCGCACCGCGTCCGAGGCAGAGCGGTCGATGCCGATCACCCGTCCCTCGACCGGGCCGTAGTAGCGCCAGCCCAGCACCGGCGCGGCGACGGATTGCGCGCGCACCGCCGCCAGCGCCGCGCCGGCGGCGATCAACGCCAGCGCCCAGATCAGCGGCGACAGCGCCGGCCCGGTGCGCCGCGCCAGCAGCGCGATGACCATAGCCCCGGCGGCCAGGGCGGCGACCGTCGCGCCATGGGGTTCGACCGGCAGGCTGAAATACGCAGCAATGCCGAGCGCCAGGGCCACCGGCACCCACGGGAACAGATGGCCGCGTTGACGTAACAGTACCAGAGCGGCGGGATTCGGCGTTAAGTCGAGGTCATGCGCAGGGTCCTGCGGCACTTGTCACCTCCGTTTCGGGCAGATAGATAATGCGCAGTTTGGGCTTGCCCCGGTAAACGAAAGGTTACTCACCCCTGTGTCTTTCGAGGTTGTCACCCGATTTGCCCCGTCCCCGACCGGTTTTTTGCATATAGGCGGCGCGCGCACGGCCTTGTTCAACTGGCTCTATGCGCGCGGGCGTGGCGGAAAATTCCTGTTGCGGGTTGAGGACACGGATCGCGAGAGGTCCACCCCCGAAGCGACCCAGGCGATCCTCGCAGGGATGGACTGGCTCGGGCTGGATCACGATGGCGAGGTGGTCAGCCAGCATGAGCGCGCGGACCGTCATCGCGAGATCGCTCTGCACCTGCTGGAGACCGGCAAGGCCTACAAATGTTTCGCGACGCAGGATGAAATTCAGGCGTTTCGCGACGAAGCGAAGGCCGCGGGACGCTCAACCCTTTACCAAAGTTCGTGGCGAGACGCCGATCCCGCCACTCACCCTGACGCGCCTTATGTCGTCCGGCTCAGGGCCCCGCGTGAGGGCACCACCCTCATCCGCGACGAGGTGCAGGGCGATGTGAGCATCCGCAACGACCAGCTCGACGACCTTGTCCTGCTGCGATCTGACGGCAATCCGGTCTATATGCTGGCGGTGGTGGTGGACGATCACGACATGGGCGTCACCCATGTGATCCGGGGCGATGACCACCTCAACAATGCCGCGCGTCAGATGGCGATCATCGACGCCCTCGGCTGGCCAGTGCCAACCTATGCCCATATTCCGCTGATCCACGGCCCGGATGGCAAGAAGCTGTCCAAACGTCACGGCGCGCTCGGTGTCGAGGAATATCGCGATATGGGTTATCCGGCGTCCGGCATGCGCAACTACCTCGCCCGCCTGGGGTGGAGCCATGGTGACGACGAAGTCTTTTCCGATGCCGAAGCCCGCGCGTGGTTCGATCTCGGCGGCATCGGAAAATCCCCTGCCCGCCTCGATTTCAAAAAACTCGAGAATATCTGCGGCCATCATATCGCGCGGACGGAAGATGCTGCGCTGCTGCATGATTTACAGGCATTCCTCTCGGCTACCGGTCGCCCCCCGTTACGCGACGACAAGGCCAAAATGGTGACCCAAGCCCTGCCAGTCCTGAAAGAACGGGCCAAGACCTACCCAGAACTGCTTGATAAGGCTCATTTCTGCCTGACAGATCGCCCGTTGGACATCGACCCAAAAGCTGCAAAAAACCTGACCGACGAGACGCGGAAGGTGCTGTCGGATTTGACGCCGCAGTTGCAAAATGCTACGTGGTCCCGTCAGGACTTGGAAACCCGATTGAACGGGTTTGCCGAAGACCGGGGCCAAAAGTTTGGACAGATTGCCGGCCCTCTGCGCGCCGCACTGGCCGGGCGGGCCGCGACCCCGAGCGTGTTCGACATGATGATTGTATTGGGGCGCGAGGAGACCATCCTCCGCCTCGAAGATGCAGGAAAGACCCGCGGCACCTGATGTCACGAGGGTTTTCCAGGGATGGAAGGGGCGTCCGGCATATGGCCGTTCGCGCGATTATAAAGGGAAAAGTATGTCAGACACGAACAAGACGGCAAAGCTGACCATCGGCGACGAGAACTACGACCTGCCCATACTGTCGCCAAGCGAAGGCCCCGATGTGCTGGATATCCGCAAGCTATACGGTCAGGCGGATATCTTTACCTATGATCCCGGCTTCACCTCGACCGCCTCCTGCGAAAGCGCCATCACCTATATCGATGGCGAAGAGGGCATCCTGCTGCATCGCGGCTACCCGATCGATCAATTGGCCGGGAAATCGCATTTCCTCGAAGTCTGCTACCTGCTGCTTTACGGCGAACTGCCCACGGCTGCACAACTGGAAGACTTTGAAAGCCGCGTGACCAACCACACCATGGTGCACGAGCAGATGCACCGCTTCTTCACCGGGTTCCGCCGCGACGCGCATCCGATGGCGGTGATGGTGGGCGTGGTCGGTGCGATGTCGGCCTTTTACCACGATTCCACCGACATCCATGATCCCTGGCAGCGCGAGGTCGCCTCGATCCGCCTGATCGCCAAGATGCCGACGATCGCCGCGATGGCCTACAAGTACAACATCGGCCAGCCATTCGTTTATCCACGCAACGATCTGGATTATTCATCCAACTTCCTGCGCATGTGTTTCTCGGTCCCGGCCGAGGATTACAACGTGAACCCGATTCTCAGCCGCGCGATGGACCGGATCTTTACACTGCATGCGGACCACGAGCAGAACGCCTCCACCTCGACGGTGCGTCTGGCCTCGTCCTCGGGCGCGAACCCCTTTGCCTGCATCGCGGCGGGCATCGCCTGTCTCTGGGGGCCAGCACATGGTGGCGCGAACCAGGCGGCGCTGGAAAGCCTCAAGGAAATCGGCACGCCCGATCGCATCCCCGAATTCATCGCCCGTGCGAAGGACAAGGACGATCCGTTCCGCCTGATGGGCTTTGGCCACCGGGTCTACAAGAACTTTGATCCGCGTGCGACGGTGATGAAAGAATCCGCGGACGAGGTCCTGGACCTGCTGGGGATCGAGAACAACCCGATCCTTGCCGTTGCCAAGGAGTTGGAAAAACAGGCGCTGGACGATCCCTATTTCGTCGATCGCAAGCTCTTCCCCAATGTCGATTTCTATTCCGGCATCATCCTGGAGGCCATGGGCTTCCCGACTTCGATGTTCACTCCGATCTTTGCCCTGTCGCGGACCGTCGGATGGGTGTCGCAGTGGAAAGAGATGGTCGAGGATCCGACGATGAAAATCGGTCGCCCGCGCCAGCTTTATACCGGCGCACAGGCGCGGGATTACGTGGACGTCGAAAAGCGCTGAACCACGCGAAAGACTGCGAAAAGGCCGCCGGATCACTCCGGCGGCCTTTTGCGTCTGTAAGGTGTTATCCAGTCGGCCCTGTTGGCCTTGTCGGCGGGCGATGTTTGGCGAGGTCGTGCCAAGCGACAGGAGGGGTCCTCGTCTCGCCGCTCAGCGGCCCTCGAACTTCGCTTCGCGCTTCTCGATAAAGGACAGCACACCTTCCTTGAAATCGCGGGACTGGCCGCATGCCCCCTGCCCACGCCCTTCGATGTCGAGCTGCGCTTGCAGGTCGTTGTCCCAGCTGCCGCGTATCGACTCCTTGATCGTGCGAAAGGCGACCGTGGGGCCGTTGGCGAGATAGGCGGCACGGGCCTTCCATTGCGCCTCGAAATCGGCGTCCGGCACAGCCTCCCAGATCATGCCCCAGTCGTCAGCCTGCCGCGCGGTGATCTTTTCGGCAAAGAGCGCCGCGCCCATAGCCTTGGCCGTTCCGATGGTGCGGGGCAGCACGTAGGTGCCGCCCGCATCCGGCACCAGCCCGATCCGGCTGAACGCTTGCAGGAAATAGGCGCTTTCGGTCGCGATCACCACATCGCACATCAGCGCCAGATTGGCCCCCGCCCCGGCTGCGGCCCCGTTTACAGCTGCGATGACCGGAACCGGCGCGTCGACGATCGCGCGCAACATGGGCTGGTATTCATCACGCAGCGCGCCTTCGAGATCGGGGTCGGACAGAATACCGCCATCGCTCAGATCCTGTCCGGAACAAAAGGCCGACCCGCTACCGGTCAGGACAATCGCGCGTGCCTCTGTGCTTGCGGTGCGGACGGCATCCGCCACCTCAGCGCGCATCAAGCTGTTGAGGGCGTTAAACTTTTCCGGCCGATTCAGATGAATGATGGCAGTATTGTCGGCGATGTCGAGCGTGATGGTCTGATACGTCATGTCGGTCCCTTTCGTCGCTGCGCCACTGCAATCGGATCGGGCACAAGACGCAAGCAAAACCGCACGTCAGCGGTCGAGAATCTCTTTCAGCTGCGCCTCTTCTTCCGCCGTGAGGGTGTCATCAGAGCCGCGCGCACGACCCCGCAGGAACAACACCCCGACGAACAGCCCCAGCAGCAGCATCGCCGGGCCCGCGCCCCAGAGCAGCAGGTTCGTGCCTCCGCCGCGCGGTGTCAGCAAGACATATTCACCGTAGCGTTCGACCACGTATTCCACCACATCATCGTCGGTATCCCCGGCGACCAGCCGCTCGCGCACCAAGAGGCGCAGATCGCGCGCAAGGTCGGCATTGCTGTCGTCGATGTTTTCATTGCGGCAAACGAGGCAGCGCAGCCCCTTCGAGATCTGGCGCGCGCGCTGTTCCAGCGCCGGATCGGTCAGGACTTCGTCCGGCTGCACCGCCCATGCTGGCGTCCCCACGGGTGTGAGCACGATCAGCATCAGGGCGAGGATCAGATGTTTCATTCTGCAGGCACCCCGTTGGTATTGATCACCTTGCGCGCGCCGGCGGCGACGCGGTAACGCCGGTCGGACAGGCTGAACCCGCCACCGAGAGCCATCAGTATCGCCCCGCCCCAGATCCAACCCGCGAGCGGTTTGACGTAGCTGCGAAAGGCCCAGCCGCCGCCATCCTGCGGATCTCCGATCACCACATAGACGTCCCGCAGGAAACCAGAATCGATGGCGGCCTCTGTGGTCGGCATCCGGGCCACGGGGTAGAACCGTTTTTCGGGATGCATGAGGGCGATCTCTTTGCCGTCCCTGGACAGATGCACTGTCCCGATGGTCGAGATGTAGTTCGGCCCCTGCTCGCGCGCGACGCTTTCCAGCGTGATATCGTAGCCGGCAAGCGTCAGGCTGTCGCCTTCCCTCATCACGCGAATATCCTCGGACTGCCAGGCCAGCAGGCCGGCGACCCCGATGATCGTGACGCCCAGACCGGCGTGCGAAATCACCCGACCGTAGTCGGATCGTTGCAGGCGTAACAGACGCGAGGCCCCGCTCTTGCCCGTGCGCGCCCAGAGGTCGGTTGCTGCCCCCGCCACCAGCCAGACGCCCAGCATCAACCCGACCGGCCCCATGGCAGAGCGTCCGGTTTGCAGCGCATAGACCAGCGCCAACGTCGCCAGCGCCAATACAAAGGCGGGGATCAGCAGACGCGCGGCGCGGTTCAGCTTGGCCCGTTTCCACGGCAGCATCGCGCCGATGGGCAACACGAGGCCGAGGGCGACAAAGAACGGCGTGAAGGCCATGTCGAAAAAGGGCGCGCCGACCGACAGCTTGCGGTCAAAGGCCAACTCGCTGATCAGCGGCCAGATCGTCCCGACGAAGACCACAAAGGCCGCGACCGCCAGAAGGATGTTGTTCAACACCAACATGCTCTCGCGACTGAGTAACGAGAAGGCTCCGCGCGACGTCAACCGATCCGCGCGCGCCGCGAAGAGCATCAGCGCCCCGCCCATGAAGAGCGCGGTGATCGCCAGCAGGAAAACGCCGCGCTCGGGATCGGTCGCAAAGGCGTGAACCGAGGTCAGGATGCCCGACCGGGTGATGAACGCCCCGATCAGCGAGAAGCCAAAGGCGATGATGGCGAGCAAGACGGTCCAGCTTTTCAGACTCTCGCGTTTCTCGACCACCACGGCGGAATGCAGCAAGGCACCGGCGATCAACCATGGCATGAAGGAGGCGTTCTCGACCGGATCCCAAAACCAGAAGCCGCCCCATCCGAGTTCGTAATAGGCCCACCAGGAGCCAAGCGCGATGCCGACGGTCAGGAACATCCAGGCGGCCAGCGTCCAGGGTCGGACCCATCGTCCCCAGGCCGCATCGACCCGCCCCTCGATCAGCGCGGCCACGGCGAAGGAAAACGCCATGGAGAGGCCGACATAGCCGAGGTAGAGAAACGGCGGATGGAACGCGAGGCCGGGGTCCTGCAACAGCGGGTTGAGGTCCTGGCCATCCAGCGGCGGCACCGAGAGGCGCAAAAAAGGGTTCGAGGTAAAGAGCAGGAACAACAGAAATGCCAGCCCGATCGAGCCCTGCACCGCCAGAACGCGCGCCTTCAACGTCGGCGGCAGCGCCGCGCCGAACCACGCGGCCGAGGCCCCGAACAGCGACAGGATCAGCACCCAGAGCAGCATGGAGCCTTCGTGGTTCCCCCAGACCCCGGTGATCTTGTAGAGCATCGGTTTCAGCGAGTGCGAGTTGTTCGCCACCAGTCGCAGCGAGAAATCCGACGTCACGAAAGCATGGGTCAGCGCCGCGAAAGCGAACGCCACCAGCAGGAACTGCGCCGTCGCCGCCGGTTCGCCAACGGCCATCCAGCCCGGCCAGCGCTTGTGCGCGCCAATCAGCGGGACGACGGTCTGCACCAGCGCGACCGCGAGGGCGAGGATCAGGGCGAAATGGCCAAGTTCGGTAAACATACCCCATGTATACGCCTCTCTGTCGGATCGGCCAACGACTTCGCTGCGTTGGACGGGTTCACATTGTCGCGGGGTGGGAGCGTGAGGGGGCGCGCAGGGGTCAGAGCGCGGGGTCGGGGCGCGGAGACTTTGACGCCTCCGCGACCCATGCGACACCCCCGGACAGGTCCGTCTTGCCCAAGCTCATCCGGCCCGGTGTACGCGCCAGTCGGCCAGTGCGGCGTTCGGTTCGCCGGTTCGTTGCCCGTCCCCCGTGAGGGTGAGTGACGGGGCTGATGCGGCCCCATTCTCCGTCACCTCTCCACTGTCCGCCTCGGCCTCCAGCGCGCGCAAGGCACGGGTGTTGTCGAGGACCATCGGCACCCGTGTCAGCGTGCGTGCAATCTCGCGCTGAAACTCCTGCCCCTTGAGCTGATGCCGCGCGCCAAAGTAAAAGCTGACGACCGCGCCCATGAGCCACCACAGCGCGTCCGGCACCAGCGCAAGCCCCTGCATCCTTTCCGCAAACCAGATCGGATCACTCATCGCGGCGGCAAACAGACCTATCGTCCCAAAGGCGAGCAAGGGGCGCGGCAGACGGTTGATCCCGTCCATCACCGCATCGAACCCCCGGCGGGTTTCGCGAAACTCCGCCGCATGTTGCGCGAGAGAGGCCGAAAGGCGGTCGAGGTCACGCACCCCCGAGGCTTCGGCGTTTTCGCGAAAGACCTCGACCGTTTCGCGGATCGCGTTGCGGCCGCCGCCAAACACCGTCGTCATCAATTTGCCCATCAGTCCCATGCGGCAGTCCTCTGACGGAATTCCCGTTCTGTGAGGTGATAGCGGGGGGCGACGAAACCTTCGGCCCGCTTGATCCACCCGCCCTTGCCTCCGGCACGGGTGCGAGCGTACTTGCGGCTGGCCGGGCGACGGTCCGCGAGGGCAAAGTAATAATTGCGCCGCGCGATGCCATAGGCATCCGCCAGATGCTGCGGGGCGGCGCGCGCGGCAACCTCGGCGGCGGCGATGGTGGCAGGGCCGATCACGCCATCGACGGTGATCTCTTGCCCCATGCGGCGCAGCAGCCGTTGCAGGATTTTCACCGCATTCGCGCCGGAATTGACCTGCATGTCAAAGACGCTTTCCCAGAGGGCTTCGGGCAGATCGGCGATGCGTGGGGCATGAAAGTACCGATCGAGGTAAATCTCGACCGCCTTGCCACGACTCAACTGGCGCAGGTCACGGGTGGTGACCTGCCCGTCACCGTCCAGATCGCCGCGCAACTGGCGCAAGGTGGTGAGCGTGACACCGAAATTGGTCGCACCGCCCGGATCGTCGGGGTCGTTCACGTAACCGCCTTCGCGGTCGACAATGGCTTCGGCCATCTGGCGTATGTTTCGGGGCATGTCACCCTCCCGCTGTTAGTTGATGCGGAAAGGGTCACAACAAAGGGTTAACGGAGCCTTCAGCTACCGTCCGTTGCGTCTGTCGGCGCGTCCTCGGGGTCCTGATAGACGCCTTGCGCCTTGAGCGCGTCGACGACTTCCTTGGGCATGTAGCTCTCATCATGTTTGGCAAGAATTTCAGAGGCTTGGAAGACCCCATTCACGTAGTTCCCGGTCCCGACCATGCCCTGGTTTTCGGCAAAGAGGTCGGGCAGCAACCCGGTGAAAACGACTGGGATCGAGGCATTGGTATCCGTCACACTGAACCGCACGGTTTCGCCTTGCCCGCGTTGCAGGCTGCCCTCTTCGACGAGGCCGCCGATGCGAAACGTCTCATTCGGCGCGGGCGGCGTCTCGGCGATCTGCGTCGGCGTACGGAAAAAGTTGATGCCATCCTTCATCGCGTAACCGACGAGGCCGGTGGCGAGCGCCAGCGCGACGAAAGCGAGGGCGATGATCTGGATGCGACGCTTCTTTTTCAAGCCTTTCATGGCGGCCTCAGGGGAAGAGCGGGGCCATCATCAGCCCCTCGGTTTCCGGAAGGCCCAGCATCAGGTTGGCGTTCTGCACCGCCTGTCCCGAAGACCCCTTGCAGAGGTTATCGAGCACCGTCACGACGATGGTCCGCCCCTCGATCCGATCCGCCACGACCCCGATATGCACGAAATTCGAGCCGCGTACATCATGGGTCGAGGGCATCTGCCCGAACGGCAGAACCTGCACAAAGGGTTCATCCCCATAGGTTTTCTCGAAGGCCGCGTGAATTGCGGCGGCATCGCCCGAGACATATCCGGTCGAGAGGATCCCCCGGTTCACCGGCAAGAGATGCGGCGTGAACTGAATGCGCACCTCGCGCCCCGCGATGGCCGAGAATTCCTGATCGAACTCGCCGAGATGGCGGTGGGTGCCGCCGACCGCATAGGCATTATAGCCTTCGGACAATTCAGCGTGCAGCAGGTTTTCCTTCAGCGACCGGCCCGCGCCCGAAACCGCGCATTTCATGTCGAGGATGATATTATCGAGCTCGATCACCCCGGCCGCGATCAACGGACGCAGCGCGAACTGCCCCGTAGCCGCGTTGCACCCCGTTCCGGCGACCAGCCGCGCCTGGGCGATGTCATCACGGTAAAACTCGGTCAGGCCATAGACCGCCTCGGCCTGCATATTTGTCGCGGCGTGATCGTTACCATACCAAGTCTTGTAGTCAGACGGATCCCGCAGCCGGAAATCTGCTGAGAGATCAACGATCTTCATATCTGCCGGTAGCTGGCTGATAACTTCTTGCGAGGTCTTGTGCGGTAGGGCGCAGAAGCAGAGATCGATCCCGGAATAATCGATCTGCTCCCAGGTGACGAGCTGCGGTAAATCGAGATGACGCAGGAAGGGAAAGACCTCCGACATCTTTTGCCCGACCTTGGAATTGGCGGCCAGCGCGGCGATTTCCATCCCCGGATGGGAGCTGATGAGGCGGATCAATTCGGCGCCGGTGTAGCCCGACGCGCCTATTATCGCGATTTTCTTGGTCATTAGGGCCCTCTTAAGGGTCAAAGGTGTAACGTCTGAATACAGGAGCGGCGCGAGCTGCGCCACTCACGCCGCGGTGAAGGTGATCTTTCGTCGCAGAAACTGGGTCGCGTGGCTGGAGACACGCACAGGATCGCCGGTGGTCAGGAACATGGACTCCTGTCCATCACCTATGAATTCCGGACGCCGGGTCAGGTAGTCCGCCAGACTGGCCGCGACGAGATCGGCCTGTGAATAGACGCTGACGTCGGGGCCAAGCGCCTCCTGAAAGGTTTCGGCCATCAACGGATAGTGGGTACAGCCCAGGATGGCCGCTTCGGGGCGCGGCATCTTGCGTTTTAATGCATCAACGTGAGAGCGCACCAGTGCCTCGGCGAGGATCATGTCGCCCTCTTCGATGGCGTCCACGACGCCGCCGCAGGCCTGAGCCTCGACATCGACACCGATGGCGCGAAAGGCAAGCTCGCGCTGAAACGCACGTGACGCCACCGTGGCGGGGGTCGCGAAAAGGGCGACGTGCTTGACCGCGACCTCGCGCGGCGGGGAATTATCGCCCCACTGACGTTCGGTCAGTGCCTCGATCAGGGGGACCATGACGCCGAGGACACGTTTGCCCTGGGGCACCCAGTTCTCCTGCATGCGACGCAATGCGGCTGAGGCGGCGGTGTTGCAAGCCAGCACAACCAGATCGCAGCCCGCCGCGAACATTCGCTCGGTGGCGGCGATGGTCAGAGCGTAGATATCGTCGGCGTCGCGCACGCCGTAGGGCGCGTGGGCGTTGTCGCCGAAGTAGACAAGGGGCACGTCCGGAAGCCGCTTGTGCACCGCGTCCAATACCGTCAGCCCGCCAAGGCCGCTGTCAAAAATGCCTACTGCCATCGTATTGCCCTTGTAAAACAGGGTCGGCATGCGCCCGGCCCGTCACTATAGCCGGCGCGGTTCGTCCCCGGTGCGGTGCTTATCCTCGAATTCGAGACCGTATTCAAAGGATTTGAGCGGTTGGGGAGGACGCAAATGGTTCCTCGGTGGAGAAGGTCGCACCAGCGCGCCGGTGCCCACCTGTTCCCCGGATATCCGGCTGAACTCCCTGCCCTACTCCCATTTGTAATTGAAACTGATGGAAATTCTGTCTTCTTCGCTCTGGTTCATCGGCACCTCGTGACGCAGCCAGCTCTCCCACAGCAGCACGTCGCCGGGGTCCGGCGCGATGTAGATGAAAGGGCGCAGCTCCTCTCTTGCTTCCTTGACCCGCGTCGGGGCGGCCATCATCATCGGAAGTCTCGGGTCCTCCAGCCGCAAGGCCGAGGCGCCGTCGGGCATCGCGACATAGGACGTCCCCGAAATCACCGAATGCGGGTGGATGTGCCCCGAATGCGAGCCGCCCTCGGGCAGAATGTTGATCCAGAGGTCTTCGAGCTTCAACGACCTCTCGCCCAGATCAAACTGGCAATGGGCAGCAAAGGCGGCGACATGCGCATCGAGTGCCGTCACCACATCGCCAAAGATCGGAAAGCGCCAAGGCAGGTCGGTGAGGGAAGCGTAGGAGGTGTAGCCAGGATAGCCGTTCTCCTCTGACCAGGTCTGACCCGCCTCGTCGTCCTCCGCGATGGAATAACAGGATTTTTCCAGCTCTTCTCCGTCAACGCCGGGGCCAAATTCATTGAGCCGCGCGTGGTAGAGCTGGGTGGCGAAGAGGGATCGGGTTTGGGACATAGCGGGCCTCGGATGGTGCCGGTTTGTCTCGGCCTTAGCGGATCCGGCTAGGCTTGGCGAGGGCGGGAGCTGGCAGTTCTACCCCTGAGGCGGAGCACGACAGACATAGGCCATACGCCCCTACTTGAAACACGCGCTGCACCAACGGAAAACCCCCCGCTGCGGAAAGCGGAGGGTTCAACGATTTCAAAGCGTTGCGCAACCATTGACGTAGGGCCAGAGATCACGCCGGTAAGACTTGCCCGAAGGCACACCTTACCAGTCCTCGCGGACCACAACCCGAGTTTTGATCGGCAGCTTCATCGCGGCAAGGCGCAGGGCCTCACGTGCGATTTCTTCGCTGACGCCGTCCAGTTCGAACATCACGCGACCCGGCTTGACCTTGCAAGCCCAGTAATCGACGGAGCCCTTACCTTTACCCATCCGCACTTCGGTCGGCTTGGAGGTTACGGGCACATCCGGGAAGATCCGGATCCAGACGCGGCCCTGACGCTTCATGTGGCGCGTCATGGCACGACGTGCCGCTTCGATCTGACGAGCGGTGACCCGCTCGGGCTGGGTCGCCTTCAGGCCATAGGTCCCGAAGTTGAGGTCCGAGCCGCCTTTCGCGAGACCGGAAATCCGGCCCTTGAACTGCTTGCGGAATTTTGTGCGTTTCGGTTGAAGCATTATCTCGTCTCCTTACCGGTCACGGTCACGGCGGCCACCGGCGCCACGGGGTGCAGGACCATCCTGAAGCTCTTGAGCCTTGCGATCGCGGGCCTGCGGATCATGTTCCATGATCTCGCCCTTGAAGATCCACACCTTGATCCCGATGATCCCGTAAGGAGTCATCGCTTCGGTCAGGGCGTAGTCGATGTCGGCGCGCAGCGTGTGCAGCGGCACGCGACCCTCGCGGTACCATTCGGTCCGTGCGATTTCCGCGCCACCCAGACGGCCAGCGACGTTCACCCGGATACCCAGGGCGCCCATGCGCATCGCGTTCTGAACGGCCCGCTTCATCGCGCGACGGAACGACACCCGACGCTCGAGCTGCTGGGCGATGGATTCACCGACCAGGGCCGCGTCCAGCTCCGGCTTGCGGACCTCGACGATGTTGAGGTGCAGCTCACTATCGGTCATCGAAGCGATCTTCTTGCGCAGGACTTCGATGTCCGCGCCTTTCTTGCCGATGATGACGCCCGGACGCGCGGTGTGAATGGTCACACGGCACTTCTTGTGGGGGCGCTCGATGATGATGCGGGCCACACCGGCCTGCTTGCACTCTTTCTTGATGAACTCACGGATTTTCAGATCTTCCAGCAGGAGATCACCGTAGTCCTTTGTGTCCGCGTACCAGCGGCTATCCCAGGTGCGGTTCACCTGAAGACGCATGCCGATCGGATTGACTTTATTACCCATTAGGCTTGCTCCTCGATCTGGCGCACCAGGATTGTGAGTTCCGAAAACGGCTTCATGATCTTGCCATAGCGGCCACGTGCCCGCGGACGGCCACGCTTCATGATCAGGTTCTTGCCCACATAGGCCTCGGCGACGATCAGGTCATCGACGTCCAGGTTGTGGTTGTTTTCGGCGTTCGCAATCGCGGACTGAAGACATTTGCGCACGTCCTCGGAGATCCGCTTTTTCGAGAAGGTCAGGTCCGTCAGGGCCTTGTCGACTTTCTTGCCGCGGATCAATTGCGCGACCAGGTTGAGTTTCTGCGGGCTGGTGCGAAGCATACGGACTTTTGCCATTGCTTCGTTGTCTGCCACGCGGCGGGGATTCTTTGCCTTGGCCATGACTTACTTCCGCTTCGCTTTTTTGTCGGCCGCATGCCCGTAGTAGGTACGGGTCGGCGAATATTCACCGAACTTCTGACCGATCATGTCCTCGGATACGTTCACCGGCACGTGCTTGCGCCCGTTGTAGACGCCAAACGTCAGACCAACGAACTGCGGCAGGATGGTCGAACGACGGGACCAGATTTTGATGACTTCGTTACGCCCGGATTCGCGCGACGCTTCGGCTTTCTTAAGCACGTAAGCATCGACAAAAGGGCCTTTCCATACAGAGCGAGACATATCTTAGCGTCCCTTCTTCTTAGCGTGCCGGGAGCGGACGATGAGCCGCGAGGACGCCTTGTTTTTGTCACGGGTGCGCGCACCCTTTGTCGGCTTGCCCCATGGCGTCACCGGGTGACGACCACCAGAGGTCCGGCCTTCACCACCACCATGCGGGTGATCGATCGGGTTCATCACCACACCACGCACAGAGGGGCGAATGCCCTTGTGACGCATGCGACCCGCCTTGCCGAAGTTCTGGTTGGAGTTGTCGGGGTTGGACACGGCACCGACGGTGGCCATGCATTCCTGACGCACCAGGCGCAATTCGCCCGAGCTGAGGCGAACCTGAGCGTAGCCACCATCACGACCGACGAACTGGGCATAGGTGCCCGCCGCGCGCGCGATCTGACCGCCCTTGCCTGGCTTCAGTTCGATGTTGTGAACGATGGTACCGATCGGCATGCCCGAGAACGGCATCGCGTTGCCCGGCTTGATGTCGACCTTGGTGCCTGCGACGATGCTGTCACCGACGCCCAGGCGCTGCGGCGCCAGGATGTAGGCCTGCTCGCCGTCTTCGTATTTGATCAATGCGATAAAGGCCGTCCGGTTCGGGTCATATTCGATCCGCTCGACGGTGGCCTTAACGTCAACTTTGTTCCGCTTGAAATCGACGATCCGATAGAGGCGTTTCGCCCCGCCGCCTGTGCGGCGCATCGTGATCCGTCCGGTGTTGTTCCGGCCGCCCGATTTCGTCAAACCCTGAGTGAGGGATTTGACGGGACGTCCTTTCCAAAGCTCCGAACGGTCGATCAGCACCAGCCCACGCTGGCCCGGCGTCGTCGGCTTATACGACTTGAGTGCCATGCTTTCTGTCTTCCGTTTAGCTGCGGCCCCTGCCCTGTCGGCGGCGGCCTATGTGTTCAGCCCCCCGTCCATCACACAAAGGCAGAGGATCGGGTGACCAGTGGTATAGGGCCCCGAAGGTCCCCGGTTCGTGCGTTCCTGCGAACGAAAAGCACAGCCCCGGACGAATCCGGGGCTTTGCCGATGGGGTCGTTTAGGGGAACACGTCAGCAGCGTCAACCGCGTCGGGGCCTACCCAGCCCCTTATAGGTAGAATTTAAGTCATTTTCTTTCGATCCGGCTCGAATGGGATTCGCGCATCAAATGCAGCAAATTTTCATATTGATATGAGGCCTCATAGGTCACCGAGGGAACGATCAATTTGTCAGATGAACCGAGAAAAAGCGCGCTACCTTTTGCTTGCTTTTTAGGCAGACTAGACAAATGCACGTGAAGTATCAGACCGGCGACATAGATTCTCAGGAGTTTAACCTTCTCACCTGCCCTACCGTCTTCAGTAAGCATCTGCTTAGTATCTGTGAATTAATGACTCTTCTTTATTATTGTCCGAGATCGCAAAGCAAAAAAACCCCCCGCCTGTCAGCGAGGGGCCTATCAATTTCTACCGGCGGGGCACCCC
>PAPR01000078.1 GCA_002709085.1 Pseudooceanicola sp.
CGCCGGTGCGGGCCAACCGCATCAGCATGAGGTCGATCAGATGCACCAGCAAGGCGCGCCGATCCTCGCCGCCACGCGTCGCCGCCACATCCGCAAGGGCCTGCGCGCGCGCAGCGTTAAAACGCGGCATCGTTTCGAGAAGCGCGATGAGATCGGCGTATAGCTCCAGCCCCTTGAGCGTGGTCATGCGCCCCGCCGAGCCGACCGATCCGCCGGCCAGTTCCGCCAGTGCTGCGCCACCGCCGCGGGTCGAGATGTCGGCCTGTGCCAGGGCGGCCTCGATCGCATCCGGGGGCAGGGGGGGCAGGCGCAATTCACGACACCGCGAGCGGATCGTCGGCAGCAAGGCGGCGGGCTGATGGGCCACGAGCAGCAGGGTGGTGCGGGCAGGCGGTTCCTCCAACAGCTTGAGGATCGCGTTGGCGGCGTTCGGGTTGAGGTCGTCCGCCGCGTCGATGATCACCACGCGCCTGCCGCCATCAATGGAGGACAGTGAAAAGAATGTTTTCATCGGGCGGGCGTCATCCACCCGGATTACTTTGGAAAATTTGCCAGCCAGCGCGTTCTTCTCGCGATCGCGATCCGTGGTGCCCGCGCCGCCCCGTCGCAGTACAAAGAGCCCCGGTTCGGAGTCGGCCAGCATCCGGCGGGCGACCGGGTGCGCGTCGTCGATATCCATTGTCTCGGGGCTTGGCGGGGCTCCGAATAGCCCGTCATCCTCGGCTGGCGGCGTTGCGATCAGAAACCGCGCGATCCGCCAGGCCAGCGTCGCCTTGCCCACGCCGCGCGGCCCGGTGATGAGCCAGCCGTGATGCAGCCGCCCCGAATTGTAGGCCTCCAGAAACGCCGCCTCTGCAGTCTCGTGTCCGAACAGATGCGGCGTCTCTCGCGGGTGCGGCGCACCTTCGACCTGATCGGGGGGGAGGACGTCACTCATTTCTCGACGCTCCTGGCCCCGGTTCTCTTGCGCAGTGCCGATCGCGCGACCGCCAGAACGTCAGAGGCGACGATCTCGGGCTCACGCGCACCGTCGATCACCCGGACGCGTGACGGGTCATCCCGCGCGAGGTCGAGAAACCCGGCGCGCATCTTTCGTTGCAGGTCCGCGCCGAAATCCTCGAACCGTTCCTCGATGCCGCGGCGCGACTTGGCGCGCGCCAGCCCGATTTCAGGGTCCATGTCAATCAACAAGGTCACGTCAGGCTCCACCCCGATCATGAGATCGTGCAATTGGTCGACGACCTCGCGCAGATCGCCGCGTGACAGGCCCTGATACATCCGGGTGCTGTCGGCAAAGCGGTCGCAGATCACCACCGCACCCCGGTTGAGCGCCGGTCGGATCGTGCGTTCCAGATGATCGCGCCGCGCCGCGGTGAACAACAGGATTTCGGTTTCCGCAGACCAGCGGTCAGGGTCGCCCTGTAGCACGAGGGCGCGGATTTCCTCGGCCCCCGGACTGCCGCCCGGTTCGCGGGTCAGCACGACGGCGTGGCCTTCCTGGCGCAAAGCGTCGGCCAGCAGGCGTGCCTGCGTGGACTTGCCCGACCCGTCGATACCCTCAAAGCTCAGGAAAAGACCTGAACCGGAGGTTGCGATCCCTCCGTCCTCCGGCGGTTGGCTCAAGAGGCTTCTTCCACCGGTGTCGCATCCTCGCGCGCTGCGTCGAACCGGTTGCCGCCGATATCGGTCAGCAGACGATCAAGCGCGGTGGTGATCGTCACCATGAAGCCGCCCTTGTTTACCGACTCTCCCGCGACCAGCGGCACGCGGGTCTCGGGCAGCCCTTCGGGAGAGAGGATCAGTTCGGCCAACTCATCGCCCCTTGTGATCGGCGCGCTGATAGGCCCGTTATAGACGACCTCTGCCGGTACTTCCTTGGCGAAAAGGACGGGGATCAGTGCGGTCAGATCATTCGCGGTGGTCAGCGAGACGGTCGGCGCGTCACCCATATGGACGTCGGCCTTGATGACGGTTTCGCCAGCCTTCAACAGCGATTTCTCGGTGAACTGGCGGAAGGCCCAATTGACGATGGCCTCGGATTCCTGCGCCCGCGCGGCGGCCGTGGACAAACCTGACAAGACAAAAACCACGCGGCGATCGTCCTGCTTGGCCGACCCGACAAGACCATAGCCAGCCTCGCTTGTGTGCCCGGTTTTCAGACCGTCTGCGCCGACACCGAGCCCGAGAAGGGGGTTCCGGTTGGCGCTGTTTTGCGGCGCGCGGCCATCAAAGGCAAAGGTTTCCTCGGAAAACAGCGGGTAGAAGTTCGGGAAATCCTCGATGAGGTTTGTGGCCAGCAGCGCAAGGTCGCGCATCGACATGCGATGACCCGCTGCGGGCCAGCCGTTCGAATTGGTGAATGTCGAGTTCGTCATGCCCATGTTCTGCGCACGCTGGGTCATGTATCGCGCGAACCCGGCCTCGGTGCCGTCCGGCGACAGCGCCTCGGCGAGCACGACGCAGGCGTCATTGCCCGACAACACGATGATCCCGCGCAGCAGGTCCTCGACCTTCACCCGGTCGGTGGTGTCGAGAAACATGGTGGAGCCGCCATAGCTCATCGCGTGGGCCGAGACCGGCAGGCGTTCATCCAGTTGCAACCGTCCGTCGCGGATCGCCTCGAATGCGACGTAGAGGGTCATCAGTTTGGACATGGAGGCCGGGGGTAGCGGCATATCCGCGTTCTTTTCCAGCAGGACGGTCCGTGTGGTCAGATCGACGACGTAGGCTGCGGTCGCCTGTGTGTCAAATGCCTGCGCTTGCCCACCGAGCGGCAGGGTTGCGGACAGGCATAGCCCGAGGACGACCGTGGCTGCGCGAAACCGGCGGGCGATCCGGCGGGTCGCGGTCAGGGCGCGCCGGCGAATGAAAAGGGTCATGTTTCCTCCTTCAGGCGCTTTGCCTGACCACATAGGATGGCGTCAATTCGTGACGGCGTAGGCGTCTGTGAAACCTGCGGCCTTGATCTTATTCAACAATTCGGCGCGCTCGCTGGCTGTCGTGGCGGGGCCGACGATGACCCGCCAGAAAGTCTTGCCACGCGACGACTGCTTGAGCACTGCGGGGATGATCCCGGTCTGGCGCATCGCCACTGCCGTATTGCGGGCATTTTCCTCAACGCTGAAGATGCCGATCTGGAGATAGGGCCGGTCGAGCTTTGACACCGGTTTGGGAGAGTTGGCGACCGGGGCGGTGGGCGATGCCCGGGGCACTGCTGCCGGGGCAGGGGAGGGCACGGGGGCCTCGGCGACCGCCACGGGCGCGACCTCCTCTTCCTTTTTCTGCCAGAACCAGCGGCGTTTTTTCGGCGCAGGGGTCGCGATTTCTGCCGCCGCGACCGGAAGATTGGCGGCAGGTGCGGCACCCTCGGCGCGGGCAATGGCCGTGGCGGCACCGGCGACCGGATCGAGCGTCGCGGTCTCCACCTCTTCGGGCGCGGGCATCGCTGCGGCGGACACGGGTGTTTCTGCGGGGGGCTCAGGCTCGGTCTTGGCGCCGGGCACCTCTTCGCGGCGCAGCGCGGTCACGTTGAGGTTGGTCGGCTGCCCGGCCAGCATCCCAAGGGCGTCCGCTGCGTCGGAGGAGACCTGAAAGCGTGGACCGGGCCGTTCCAGCGACGGCTTGAACAATGCGCCGATGACAAATTTCGCGTTGGAGGTGTTGCGGATCAGAACGCGCTCCGGCTCTGTCACGTCCGGATGCGCCACCCAAACGCCACCGAGCGAGGGACGTCCATCCCAAAGCCCGGCCTCCGTCGCCTGGAAGACCTCGGGCGCCTCGACATCGCGTTCCACCAGGCGCGTCGACCCGCCGGACGTCACGACAGTGGTGTCTGATGCAGGCTTGAACAATTGCGTGCCGTCTTCGGCGCAACCTGCCAGCAAGGCGATTGCCGAGACGGCCATCGCAAGCCGCCGCGCGTGTCCGCCGGAATTCATGTGACCGATTGCCATCTCTCGCCCCTTTGTCGGCGCGGTCCCCCGCGCGGTCGGATTTCCGACCCTGCCCGTTGTTTTCGCGCAGTCTAGCGCGTGGCGTGCCGCGTGAAAAGGCTGGCGCGCGGGATCGGCAATAATTCCCGCGTGTGGGGGGGTAGGGGAGCGGTTTGGCTTGCTGAAATGTCGTCGCGAAGACGTGGCCGTTTGTGTCGCGGTTGGGCTCTCATGAGGATGTAGTGCCTGAAAAAGGAATTTCTGGAGAGCGCTGCGACGTGACCTGCCCTGTCCCCTGCTGGTCTCCCATTCGGAACGAGAGTTTGCGGGGCTGAGCCCCCGTCGTGTCTCGAAGCTGGTGGAAATTCTCCGGCGGCGTTCTCCGGGTATGGGTAATTGGGCCTGATCAGGCCGGGAGGTCAATGTTGATCGGGCGAGCGGGTGAGCCAAGGTTTCCCAACCGTCCACTTTGCGCATTTGGATCTGGCCCGATGTCATCAGCGCCCAGAGGAGCATCCGCACGGTTTCGGCGCAGGGCAGCACGGTATGGGTCTTGATGCGGCGGCGGAATTCCTCGCTCAGATGTTTGATTGCCTTGGTGGTTCTGGCCGATTTCCACTGCGATAGGCCCGGGCGCGTGAAGGTGAATAGCCGGCCTCCGGCGTCGTCCAGGCTGTCGGCGACGGCGCGGCAGTTCAGCCGTCATTTACGAAGGAAGGCTTTGCGGCGGTTTTCGATTTCGGCTGCGGCATGGATCATGTCGCGGTAATCCTCAGTCAACTCGCTCTGCATGTGTTTCAGGGCGTGGAGATTAAGGCTGGCGCAGTCTGGCACGGGCTGGCTCGTCATCTGATAGCGGCGCTCCCGAATGGAGTCTATTTCGCTTTCATCGGCACTCCAGTTGACCGGGCCGGGGCCAACACCCTCCGGTGTTCGGCGACTACATCGACATCCACGACATCGCGCAGGCGGTAGATCACTGCGCCAGAGTACCGATCTGACCATCAAGGTCTGTTCCCTCCTGTCGAGGTTGCAGAAGGTCTGCGCGATTGCCTGGATGAGGAGTTTGATAATGCGACGGGGGTGAGGCATTACATGACCTGCCAAGCAGACACCACTTCCAGAATCAATTCCAGCCAGCTAAATCATCCCGACGCGGAGGAGTGGCAGAGTGGTCGAATGCACCGGTCTTGAAAACCGACGTAGGTGAAAGTCTACCGTGGGTTCGAATCCCACCTCCTCCGCCACCTACCTTGGGCAAACATTTCTCTGCCCACAATCGTAGCCAGAATTTTCCGTTATTTTAGAGGGTTATGGCCGCGGTGCTCTGCACTGCTTCGGCCCGCGCCGTGATGGATAGTGCTCTCTCCAGCCCCATTTTCTCTGCACCTCTCGACCGGCCCGACAAGGTGTAAGGCCGTTAACTATTCGTAAATGTTTAACAATTTTCGTTCTCCGCTAAGCACTTCGACGCCAGAGATTTGTTTTTCCATGGAACGGAGATCGAACATTTCTCTGTAGCGGATGGCACCGCATTTCGGCGGCCAGATTGAGAAACCTTGTGTTTTTGACCATTTTGAGGTGAACGGAGGTCCAAAATGGCAGAATTTGAACTCGATACCGATCGGCTTGACGATGCGGCGCTCGCCATACTCAGCTTGACGCTACATGACGTGAATCGTGTTTGGAAAGGGATCGACTGGGAAATAACGGATCGTCTTCATGCGAAGGGGCTGATCCACGATCCGAGCGGTAAGGCAAAATCGCTCACCTTGACCGATGAAGGCTTAGCTCGAGCCAGAGACGCTCTTGCCGCAATGTTTGCAAAAAGATGACCCGAACAGGCTGAGTAACCCGACCTTTGAAGGCCAGGCCGTCCAGTCCTCGACGCCTTACAGATGAGCGTTGCGGCTCTCGCCTCGCTCTTGGGTTAGCGCCATTCGTTGTTCCTTCCATTCCAGCGGGAATGGATCCATCAGATTTGCAAGCGTGACGTTCGCTGGCTGTCGACCGTCAACGATGGCATCGACCATATCTGGCGCCAGTAATGACAACCGCATCAAACGTGCCATGTAGGTAAAGGCGATCCCCTCCTTTGCGGCAAGTTCAGAAATCGATGCGAACTCGCCGGACTCGATCATCCGTTTCCAACGGAATGCGCGGGCAAGGGCTTTGACGAGCGTATTGTCTGTTCTCCTCGGGATTGAGGCGCCTTCTGGGAGTTGGACTTCTTTGCGCCCGCCGCGTTTTACAACGCGAAACGGGACCCTGACAGTTATGGTATTGGGATTGGAGGCGTTTCTGGTCATTCCGCTGCCTCCGCGTGGTTGACGGGCATTTCGCGGGCAAGGTTCGTCAACCCATCCACTCTGAGCCGCACGTTGATGCCGGCTTCCTCGATATCGACGCGTTCGACCATCAGCCCCAAAATGCGCGCCTGTTCGCCTGGGAACAGTTCGTCCCAAAGTGGGTCGAGTTGCAAGAGTGCGCTGCGCGCGTCAGCCTCAGAAATCTCGCTGGACTGTTCGCAGGCCGCTTTCCATGTGCCTGCTACGATTTCCGGTTGGCGGAACACAACCCTCAGTTGTTCAATGACGGCGCTTTCGATTTCTCCGGCGGGCACTCGGCCGATCGGGCAAGATCCTGCACCATGCTTCAATACGGTCTGACTAACGTAGTATCGATAAAGCTTACCACGCCGACGCGTGTGGGTCGGAGAGAACGCCGCCCCATCGGGGCCGTAGAGCAAGCCTTTCAGAAGCGCTGGTGTGTTTGCCCGCGTCTTGTTCGCACGCGTGCGAGGGCTTTCCTGTAGGATCGTATGGACCTTGTCCCATGTGTCCTGCTCAAGGATCGACTCATGCTCTCCCGGGTAGCTCTCACCTTTGTGCACGGCCTCGCCGATATAGGCGCGATTTTTAAGCAGCCGATACAGATACTTCTTGTCCATCCTGTTTCCGTTGGGGGTTCGCAGTCTGCGCCGATCGAGTTGCCGCGCAAGCTCTGTGGCAGACCCGATTTCAAGGAACCGGGCGAAAATCCAACGGACATGCTCGGCCTTTTCCTCATCGATGATCAGCTTTCGATTTTCGACGCGGTAACCGTAGGGCGGCACACCGCCCATCCAGATTCCCTTCTTGCGGCTGGCGGCAAACTTGTCACGGATTCGTTCGGCGGTCACTTCACGCTCGAACTGGGCGAAGCTGAGTAGGATGTTCAGTGTCAGCCGCCCCATCGAGGTCGTCGTGTTGAACTGCTGGGTGACGGACACAAAGGTGACGCCGGTCCGGTCGAATACCTCAACCAGCTTGGCAAAATCCGCCAGCGAGCGGCTGAGACGGTCGATCTTGTAGACCACGACCACGTCGACCAGGCCGTCCTCGATATCTTGCATCAGAGCTTTGAGGCCTGGGCGCTCCAGTGTGCCGCCGGAGACGCCGCCGTCGTCATATTGTTCGCGGAGCACCACCCAACCCTCGGAGCGTTGGCTCGCGATGTAAGCTTCGCACGCTTCGCGTTGGGCATGGAGCGAGTTGAATTCCTGCTCGAGACCTTCCTCGCTGGATTTTCGTGTATAAACGGCGCAACGCAGTTTGCGCAGGATCGGTTTGTTCATGTCCGCCTCCTGTAATTTTTCAAGCCAAAGAATACCCAGCCATTCCAGCGTGTGCCTGTGATGGCGCGGGCAATTGCGGAGAGCGATTTGTAGGGTCGCCCCTGCCATTCGAAGCCCTCATTGGTTACGGTGACGACGTGCTCGACGCCTTGCCACTCACGAAGCAAGCGCGTGCCCGTGATGGGCACATTGTCCACACGGATGCGCCGCCGCGATGGATCACCGCCGTCCAGATCTTCGCCGAGCTTCTCAAGATAACGAGCCGTCTCAGGCTTTAACCCGCCAAAGGCCAATTCCTGGATGCGATAGGCCAAACGGCTCTCGAGGTAGCGGCGGTTGAAGGGGGGGGGTTCGTGGTCAAACAGCTCCCGCCATTGTTTCTTCAACTCTGTAGTTGGGGTGGTTTTCAACGCTGCGATGCGCGCAGGAATTTGATCATGTTCCTTCATGAGAGCTGCTTTCGATTTCGAGGGGCAAGACGGCGTGGCTGTGCCTCGATCCGCCAGCGTTCATTTCCACCGTTTTCAGCCGGATTTTCGCGAGCGCGCATATTTGGCCGCGCGATGGCTAGCGCGAGCAGACTGCAAATCTCAGCCTGGCGTTCTTGGGCAGTCATGTGGTCTGGGTGCAGTGCGTTGGGGCGTTTAAATGGACGGCGTAGGGCATCCGTGTGCAATGCTGAGTTTAGAGCGTTCATGTTGCTTCCTTTCTGCTTGGACCTGCATGAATGCTCGGACACGCTGAGTTGTGTAGCGAACTTTCTCCATAAATATCAGTATTTTGCCGACTTTCTCTTTGGTGCAGCCGGACAAGGCCAAGCGCCAGCAAGCTGCAAAGCTCGCTGCGGCGTTCCTGGGCGTTCATGCGGTCGGGTTGTAGGGCGTTGGGGCGTTTCATGAGGTTTCCCGGGTCGTTCTCTCGCCCAGCTTCTACTCACGCCTTTTGGAAACCGTCCCACGCCCAACGCGATGATTGACCTGTTGCCGTGAGAACATAAGATGAACATTATTTCCCCGACAGAAAGGATTCGCCATGGCCGGCAATCTCAAGAAGTTCGTGAACCCACGTTTCCTGAAGACCATTGATCCCATGCTCATGCGCCAGCTCTTCGAGCGCCATTTCGCTGGTGGGGCGGCACCAATCGCCTTTGATGATGAAGAGGCAGACCATCGTGGTCTGCTGGCAGAGTATTTCGACCAGCCCGTCAACGACTGGTCCGAGGGGCTGGTGGCTGACCTGCACCGAATTGCGGAATTGGGCACGTCACATGGGTTGGAGACGATACTGTCCGCGGCGCGGCGCCAACAGATCACACTGTTCGAGCCTGCCGACCCTGAGCAGACGGCAGATGCACCCGCAGAACAGGACCCCAAACACGTCGCGCTGCACGTTTATCTCTACCACCACGATCTGTTCGAGGTCGCTGCGGACCAGATGGCACTGCGTGCACCGACCGCGATGGCCGAGTTTCGTGGACCGGAGCGAGATGTACCGGCAGATTTCACCGACGATGTTGGCGTGACGTTCGAGGCCGCCGCAGCGGCGCTCTTCGCCAAGGACCTACAGGGCGGTTATTGCCGTTTGGCGCCTTATGACGAAAACGACGAATTCAATTTGGTCTTGAGCCATGGTGCCCCGGTCAAGACGACGCCTGTGGTTTCGGGCGATCGTGAAGAAATCATCACGGTCCGTGCGGTCAAATACGCGGCCCTGCGCTATAATGCGACCGAGGGGCGTCTTCTGATTGGCGGCGTCCTGAAATCCCAGCAGGTCGAACTGGCGGAGTTCTTCGCCACCCATGTGCTGGGCCGCCCCGGCTTCTTCGCCGGTGATCACGCACGTGATCTCTACACGCTGGATCCCATCTCCAAGGCAGGCCCCAACTTTGCCTTCGAGCACAGGCATGATGACGCCATCCACAGCGTAACCATTGTCGCGGCCGCGGCTGACCTCTTCGAATGGGATGAGGACGCGCAGGCCTCGCGGCATCTACGCAGCTGGGTGACCAAAGACACCAATGGCGCATTGCGCAACTTTGCCACCAGCGAGGTGGATTTTCGGGACGGCTGGCGGCTCGGCGAGATCACGTTCCGTGTGTTTTTCTATGTGGGCAAAAAGAAGCCAGCCCAGTCCACAGTGCGGCTGAAACCTCCCGGGACCTTGGCCTTCCGCCGCACGCGGTTCGAGAAATCGATCCACACGCTGATAACACGCAACGGGTTGGAGAAAGACCATGATCCTGATCTGGTTGTGGAAGCGGCTGAATAAGACAGGCGCGCGCCCTGAAGTTTCCGGCCGATTGCTGCGGCGCTTCCCCGAGGCCGAAATCAACAAGCTGCTCAGGGCGCGCATCCTGATCGAAGACCGCAAGATCGACAGTTGGGGCACCTGTGCGCATTGCGATTGCGGCTATGATGCGCGGATGATCCAGGAAATCGACGGCAAGCTCGTCGCCTGCTGCCCGCTCGACCCCAGTCAGGATGTCATCCTCGAGCCGAACGACCTTATCCGCTATCGGATCGATGGAGAGCAGTTGATCGCGGCCATCGCGGCGGCGGGCAAGTTGACGGGGGCGCCGGTGGCGATTTCCGCCGGGCTTTGGTCGATGGGCAAGGCGACGACGGGGCGCAGCATCTTTTTGTGCCGCTCGCCCCGGGATATGTTTGTGCCGGGCATTTCAATGCTTTTGAAATCGCTCGCCGGGGGCACGCCGCTGATTGTGGTCTTCGATGAGATTGACCAAGCCAGTGCCATCCGCCTGCGCGACATGGAAATCGACGTTCATGAAGTCGCCGAGATCCTTCGCGCGGATGGGAACGGCGTTGAAGTGATGTCGTTCGATTCTTTCCATCCCACCGGCCATCGGGTTCGTTTGATTGTTCATCGCAGTAGCCAAGCGGTGACACTGGACGGGCGGGTCCTGGACCTTCCTTCGCAGATGCTCGCCTTGGTTCGTCTCTTTGCCGAGCAAGCAGTTGGACCTGACCCGCGGCTGAAGAAGCAAGAAATCGAGATCAAGACAGGCCGTGAGCCCAAAGAGATCATTCGGGATCTGCGCAACGCGCTGATCGGCTGCGGCCTCGCGCGTGCGGAGGTCGACGAATTATTCGTTTTGGTTCGAGGCATTGGCTACCGCTTGGCACTGAACCGTGAAGAGGTCGAAATCGTGGGCTGAGCCTGCGACACACTTTTCACACACCAAACACACACCACAAACACACCAAAGGCGGGCCAGGGTCGGCGAAGTTCGGAGCAAGAGAAATCGAGCTTCGAGGACCCCGATCATGCCCACCAGATTATCTGCCGCCGACGTTGTCACGCTGATCGACGAGGCCAATCGCGCCGCACGTCGCCTGCACCGCAAATTGCATCTGCCGCCAGCTGACCTCGAGGATCTCTCCCAGGATCTACTGCTCGATCTCATTTGCCGCTTGCCCGGATTTGACGCGCGCCGCGGCAGCGTTGGCGCCTTCGCCAATATCGTCTTGCGCAACCAGTCATCGCGTATCGCGATGCGCATCCAGCGTCAGCGGCGGGCGCAGGACGGGTGGATGTTTTCGCTCGATGCGCCGATGGCCGGCAGCCGCGAGCCTCTGAAAAATCTGCTGCTCGAGGACGATGGCCTAGCGAGCTGGTACGGTCAGCGCCCTTTGGACATCGACATGCAGCATGCACGACTTGCGACCGAATGCGTTCTGGCCCGTCTGAGCAATGGTGATCGCCAGCTCTGCCGCGCCCTATCCCAGCTCACCGTTTCTGACCTGGTCGCCCACAGCGCTGTCAAACGCTCAACCCTCCATCGCCGGATCTCTGGCCTTCGCCCAATTCTCACCGCCTACGGCCTCGGCCCCTGCTGGGACGGTTTTCAGACCGCGTGAGTAGAAGCAGGGCGAGGAGAGCAAGATCATGACCATCGCAACCATCACCACAATCCGGCCGAAGGCGCCGCTGACGGAAATCCAGTTCTGCGCTTGGGTGGCCCAGGCTTTGCCCGGCGACCGTCTGGAATACCACCGCGGGTTTCTGGTGCTCGATACGTTTCCGGGGCTTTCCAAGCTTGGGGACAATGAGCGCACGGAACTGGCCCTCTTGGGCAAGCGGGCCTTTTGGACCGAAGGCCAAGGACTCGTCCACCTCGTCCAAGAGCGCCTTGGACCGGACCTGTTTTCCTATCTCGCCATCGCGCGGCCCAAGACGCGCGGAACCAATGAAGCCGTGACGCAGCTCGCTGCCGTCGCCGCCTGACCCATCCCCCAAAAAGGAGCCCCCATGACTTATCCCGAAAACACCCCGAGCGTGGACGAAATGCTCAATATGGCGACTGGCGATCTGGCGCAGATGCCGGTCGAGTTGCTGGCCGTCCTTCAAGGCGAGCTTGATCACGCGAGCAAACAGTTGAAGGCCGCGACAGCCCGGTTCAGCGCCGCCCTTGAGGTGCGTTATGCCACCCGTGCCGCCGAGGCGCGTCGGGCCTGCGGCAAGGACACCGGCACTGTCCGCCTCGCCGATGGCGACTACACCGTGGTCGCCGATTTGCCCAAGCGCGTCGACTGGAACCAGGAAAAGCTGGCGCAGATTGCCCGGAACATTGCCGACAGCGGCGAGGACCCGGCCGAGTTCATCGACACCAAGCTGACCATCTCGGAGCGCAAGTACAATGCGTTGCCAGGTGCCTGGCGTGACGGCTTCGAGCCCGCGCGCACGGTGAAAGTGGGCGCGCTGAAAGTGACTTTGGAGCCGGCGGAGGCGCGGAAATGACTGCGCTCACCCCCATTTCCTTGGCCGGTGAGAACCTTCCCGGCTTGATTGATCGTGCCGCCACGATGTTGGCCAGCGCCAAGACAGCGGCGGAAGTGCTCGAGGCCCGTGAAGCCGCCGGTTTGGCTTATGATGTGGCCAAACGGGCCGCGCGGCTCAAAAACGCAAAAGCCGCCCATGACGATCTCGTGGCTGCCGCACACCGCGCGCAGGCTGACGCCCTCGAAATTGAAGCCGCTGCCAAGCGGCGTCTCGCCGACGAGTATGATGCGGCGCAGGAGCGTGGTGACGTCGCCGGACACGGCGGCGGTCGGAATTTCAAGGTTGGTGACCCCAACGTTGAAACGCATTCCGATGGCCCAAATCGTGTTGGCGGCGACAACGCGATCGTCACCATGGCCGATCTTGGTCTGCGCCGCGACCAGATTCACGATGCGCGCTTGATCCGAGATGCAGAGGTCGCTGAGCCAGGCTGGGTGCGCCGTACCCTCGACGACAAACTCGAGCGGGGCGAGGAACCAACGCGTTCTGCGGTCCGGCGCGCCGCAGAGGATCGGCTGCAACGCTCACTAGACCGCCTGAAGCGCATCCAGGAAAGCGTCCAGCGCCTCGAGGAAGATCGCCCACCACCCCTGACGCCGGAAATGCGGGCGCGCCAGATCGCGGTGTTTGGGACGCAAGAGGATCGCGCGATCTGCGGTCGGATCGAAGAGATCATTGAGCGCATCGATGAGCAGCCAAGCCCTGCAGAGGCGGTGCGCCGTGTTCCACCCGCGTCTCGCCATGCCGTTGACACCATGCCGATCCGGCGCGCGGCGGCCTGGCTCACCGACTTTAGCACCCTTTACGAACGGGAGGTCCAGAATGGGACATATGCGACTGAATGATGTTGTCACCGAGATTGTCGGCGAAGTGATCGCGGGTCGCGCGATCAACAAGCGGCAGGCAGCCGTCAACCGTTGGGACGATATCGATGCAGATGGTCAGTATCTCGCTGGCATCGATGGCGTTGTCACGCGGATCGACACACGGGCTCGCCGCCTGAAACTCCGGGCTGAGCAAGCGGCGGCACCAGAACAGACGGAATTACCGTTTTCGCTGCCCGCGGCCGTTGCCATGGATCTCGAGGGCACGACGCTTGTCTCGACACGCCAGTTGACGCGCGCCGAATTTGCTCGGGCCATCGAGATCCGCCACCAGCAGATCGCCAACGATAGCGCCGCATTGCGCGAGTGGCGTGAAGCATTGCGTCAGGCAGATCAGTTTTGGGCTGAAAACCCGACATGGCGGTTTGGCGACTGCCTCGAAGCGATCTTGACCCAGAACGGGTTGTCCGGTCCTGACGGTGAGGTGCTGTCATGATTGGCACGCTCCCCATCATCACCGCCGATCAGCGCATGGCGGAATCCCGTGGCATCAAAGGCGTCATTTTCGGCCCTTCTGGCATTGGGAAAACCAGCCTGCTTTGGACGCTACGGAACTCAACCACCTTGTTCTTTGATCTTGAAGCCGGTGATCTGGCCATCGAGGGACTTGCGGTCGATGCGATCCGGCCGCGCACCTGGACGGAATGCCGGGATTTCGCGGTTTTCATCGGCGGGCCGAACCCGGCGCTTCGAGATGATCAGGTGTACAGCGCCGCCCATTATGCCGCCGTCGGCCAGAAGTTCGGCGACCCTGCGGCGCTCGACAAGTACGACACGGTGTTTATTGACTCGATCACCGTGGCCGGACGGCTCTGCTTTCAGTGGTGCAAGGGCCAGCCCGAAGCCCATTCGGAAAAAACCGGTAAGCCCGATGTGCGCGGCGCCTATGGCCTGCATGGCCGTGAGATGATCGCCTGGCTGACCCACCTGCAGCACACCCGCGGCAAGAACATCTGGTTCGTCGGTATCCTCGACGAGAAGCTCGACGACTTCAATCGCAAGGTCTTCGTGCCGCAGATCGATGGCAGCAAGACCGGGCTCGAACTGCCGGGCATCGTCGATCAGGTCATCACCATGGCCGAAATCAAGGGCGACGGTGATCAGCTGCAACGCGGCTTCGTTTGTCAAACTCTGAACCCTTGGGGCTACCCCGCCAAGGACCGGTCCGGCCGTCTCGATCTGATCGAGACGCCGCATCTGGGTCAGCTGATGGATAAGATCCGCGGGCCCCTCGTGCCTGCCGAACGCCGGCTGACCTACCAGTCGCCGCAACTCCCAAAGCCGTCCCCCGAGACGGCTGACACACCCAACGTTTCCTCCAACTGAAAGGACCCGAGCTATGTCTCTCTGGAACGATTTCAACGACGCGCAGTCGAATGCCAACGTCATCCCCAAAGGTACGCTGGCCAAGGTGCGCCTGACGATCCGTCCGGGCGGGTTTGATGACCCTGCCCAGGGCTGGACAGGCGGCTATGCCAAACGCGGCAATACTGGCGCCGTCTACCTCGATGCCGAATACACCGTGCTCGACGGACAATACGCCAAGCGCAAGATTTGGTCGATGATCGGGCTCTACAGCCCCAATGGTCCCAACTGGGCCAATATGGGGCGTAGCCTGGTGCGTGGCATCCTGAACTCCGCAAGGGGACTTTCCGACAAGGACAAATCCCCTGAAGCGCAGGCTCGGCGCCGGATAAACGGCTTTGCCGATCTGGACGGGCTGGAATTTGTCGCGCGGATCGATGTTGGCACGGACACCAACGGGGATGAGAAAAACGAAATCCGCAGCGCCGTGACGCCCGATCATCGGGATTATGCGCAAGTCATGGGGGCCGCGGCTCCATCTTATGCCGCGCCTCATCCCCAGCAGGGTCATGCTCCGTCGACGCCGAACTATAGTGCGCCCACGCATCAGGCCCAGCCGCAGCAGCCGCAACACGCACCCGCGCCCGGGTTTACCGGCCGCCCGAGCTGGGCTGAGTGAGGCCAAACCCATGCGTTTGCGTCCCCGCCAGAAACTCTTCGTCGAGCGCAGCCTTGCTGCGCTCGCCACCCGAGCCAACACGCTCGGCATCGCCCCGACCGGGGCAGGAAAAACGATTATGCTTTCGGCGGTCACTGGCGAAAGCATCGGCGACACTGACGCCAAGGCCTGCGTGCTTGCCCATCGCGACGAGTTGACGGTGCAGAACTGCGCGAAGTTTGGCCGGGTCAATCCGGCCATCGCAACCTCGGTGCTGGATGCGACGACCAAGTCTTGGGGCGGCCAGGTAACCTTCGCCATGGTTCCGACGCTTACGCGAGAGCGCAACCTTGCCTCGATGCCGAAGCTGGACCTGTTGGTCATTGACGAGGCGCATCACGCGGTCGCTGACAGCTACCGCCGGATCATCGATCACGTGCGCAATGCCAACCCAGAAGCGCGCATCTTCGGGGTCACGGCGACGCCGAACCGGGGCGACAAAAAGGGGCTGCGGGCGGTCTTTGATAATGTCGCCGACCAGGTCCGCCTGGGCGAGCTGATCGCCTCTGGCCATCTGGTGCCGCCCCGCACCTTTGTCATCGATGTGGGCGTACAAGACAAATTGCGGGCCGTGCGCAAGACCGTGTCGGATTTCGACATGGCGGAAGTGGCCGAAATCATGGACCGCGCGCCGATCACCGATGAAGTGATCCGTCACTGGCAAGAGAAAGCGAACGATCGCCCGACTGTGGTCTTCTGCTCAACCGTGGCGCATGCGGCGCATGTGGCCGAGGCCTTCAACGCGGCCGGCATCCCGACGGGGCTGATCCATGGCGATCTGCCCGGCGAGGAACGGCGCGCCATTCTGGAGGCTTTCGCCCGCGGCGAGATCCGCGTCATCACAAACGTGGCCGTGCTCACGGAAGGCTGGGATGATCCGCCCACCTCCTGCGTCGTGCTGCTGCGCCCCAGTTCCTACAAATCGACCATGATCCAGATGGTGGGCCGGGGCCTGCGCACGGTCGATCCGGCTGAGTTCCCGGGCGTCGTCAAGACCGACTGCATCGTGCTGGATTTTGGCACCTCGAGCCTGACCCATGGCACGCTGGAACAGGATGCTGATCTCGACGGCAAGACAGAAACCGGCGACGCCCCGACGAAGACCTGCCCATCCTGCAAAGCTGACATACCGCTGGCTTGCCGCGAGTGCCCGATCTGCGGGGAACTCGTGGCAGACGATGAGGACGACCCCAAGAGCCAGTAGGCAACGGACGGTGAACTGTCCGGGTTCCTGATGACGGAAATCGACCTCCTGAAGCGCTCAAGCTTCTGCTGGGTTGATCTTTGCGGGTCCGAGGATGCGCTGATGGCCACGGGCTTCACGGCCTGGGGTGGCATCTTTTGGTTTGAGGGCCAGTGGTACGCGGTCGGCGGCCGCAAAGGGACCAAGACCCGGCTTCTGGGCATCGGCGAGCGGTCCGTGTGCCTGGCACAGGCCGATGACTGGCTGAACGCGCATGAAACCGACGAGAGCGCCTTCAAGACCCGCGGCTGGCTGAGTCAGCCCGCCACCGACAAGCAGTTGCAATATCTCTCTCCTGCCGCGCGCAGCGACTATGGCCTGACCCGCTACAAGGCCTCGGCGCTGATGACCTTCACCTTCAACAAGCGCGAGATCCGCAGCTTGATCATGGCTGCGGCACCAACTTCGCGAGAGGCCGCATGAGCCATGTCGCGCAAATACAATCCCCGCCCGCAGCGGCTGCGGATCGCCCGGACTTTGATCGCCTCTGGCATCCGCGAGGTCAGCTCTGCGCCGTCTGCCTTTCCCGCACGCGCGGCTTCGGCTGGTTCGATCCAAACAAGCCTCGCGGCAAACGCACATACCGCTGGTTTTGCTCTGTGCAATGCCAGTCGGCCTTCACCCGAAAAGCCAAGAAAGGACAGCCTGTGGCAGAGATAACCGAAGAAGAGTCGTTGGCAATACCCGCAGTGATGCGCGCTGTGGGCCGGAAAATTGATGAAATTGGCTGGGATCGCAGCTTCGCTGACCTGACCGAACTTGAAATGCGGTTCTTGTTGATCGTCGCTATCGATACGTTCCGCCATGAAATGTACGAAATCAATGCCGAATTCGGTGGGGGGGTGCCGTTTTGACCCTCGATTTCAACCACAAACCCAGCTTCGCCGACCGGGTCAACGAGACTGTCGATAGCGCCCTCATCGCTGAAAACGCCACTCGGACACCACGTGACTATCTTGGCGGATCCCGCCTTGGCCATGCCTGTGAACGGGCCTTGCAATTCGAGTTCACGGCCACGCCGAAGGATGAGGGCCAGGACATTTCAGGTCAGGTTCTACGCATTTTCGCCATTGGTCACGAGTTGGAGGAGCTTGCAATCCGCTGGCTGCGCGGTGCGGGTTTCGATCTCTACACGCAGAAAGGCAACCGCCCCGATGGCGGACAGTTTGGCTTTTCCGTCGCGGGCGGGCGCATCCGCGGTCATGTCGACGGCATCATTGCCGCCGGCCCCGAGGGCTTTGGCCTTGCCGTTCCCGCGCTCTGGGAATGCAAGACGATGAACGCCAAGAACTGGCGTGCCTGTGTCAAGGATGGCGTGACCAAATCGAAGCCCGTCTACGCCGCCCAGATCGCCGTCTATCAGGCTTACATGGAAGCGCAGGTGCCGGGGATTTCCTCCAACCCTGCGCTCTTCACCGCGATCAACAAGGACACGGCCGAGCTTTACCACGAGCAGGTGCCGTTCGACGCCGAGTTGGCGCAGCGCATGTCCGATCGCGGTGTGCGCATCCTCCGGGCGACTGATGTGGGCGAGTTGCTGCCTCGCGTTGCCTCCCATCGCGACTTCTTCGAATGCCGGTTTTGCTCATGGGCCGAGCGCTGTTGGGGACTGCCGACATGACGGATGCCCCGAAGGACCCGCCCGAAAACGACGACACAGCGAAGGATGCCGCAATGGCGAAGAGTGATGATCCAAAAAACATGAGCGAAAGCGCGTCAGATGCGCCCAGAGAAAACCTCGTTCATTTCAACCCATGGCGGGATTTCAATGACGCAGCGCCCATGGAGGATGTGTTCGGCGACGAGCCGGATCCAGAACAGATCGCCCGGTTCATGGAGGTGGTCTTTGGCTATTGTGACGGGCTGATCCCGGTCCGGAGCTTCATCGATAAGGGCCAGGGCATCGATGGCCGCCCCCATAACATCTGGTTGGAGGCGAGCAAAAACACCACCGACAAGATGGCGACCTTCGCCAATTGGGCGGCCCGCGAAGGAGCGGCGGTCTACGTGATCCCTGGCACTGTAGCGACGAGCGGACAAGCCAAGGCAGCAGACATCCTGCAGATGCAGGCTGTGGTCGTCGACATCGACAACGGCGACATTGCTGCAAAGCGTGCCCATCTTGAACGCCATCTCGGCCCGCCGACCATGGTGGTGGAAAGCGGTGGACTCACCCCCGAGGGCCAGCGCAAGGCCCATGTCTGGTGGAAGCTGACCGAACCCGCCGAGGGCGGTGACATCGCGCAGGTGACGCGCCTTCGGGGGGATATCGCCGCCAAAGTCGGTGGCGACATGCATTTCCGCTCGGCCCACCAGCCGATCCGGGTCGCAGGCTCGGTCTATTACAAGAACAACCTCAAGACCCAGGTGCAGATCGTGGAGTGGAACGCTGACCGCGAACGCGATCTGAGCGAGTTCATCGAGGCTGTGGCCGACATGCCGCCCGCGCCGGGTGTCAACCTTGCGCCGGACTTCACCACGCCGGACAAACCACGTACCGATGACGTGCTGGTCACGCCGGTGCGCGAGGGCGGTCAGGATGACTGGTCGCGCTTCGAGGGCGCCTCAGCCGCCATCGGGTATTTCATTCGCATGGTCCATGAGGGGCGGCTGTCGAAGGACGAGGGCTGGGAGGCGATTTGCGGCTACAATGCCGCCATGTTGCGGCCCCAGTGGCCGGTGGAACGGCTCAAGCGCGAGTCTGAACGCCTCTGGGCCATCCATGTCGAAAAGCATGGCCCGCCCGTCATCCGGCTCGACAGTGCGGCACCCGCCCCGGATGAAATGCCCGCATTCACGCTTGGCGCGTTGCTGGACGATGACAGCCCGATGCCAGCCGACATCATCGCGCCGCGCGTGCTGACGCCTGGCGGGCTCTTGGTGCTGGGCGGCGCACCCAAGGTGGGCAAGAGTGACCTGCTGATCTCCTGGCTCGTGCACATGGCCGCTGGCCAGCCCTTCCTCGGCTTCACGCCGCCGCGGGCGCTGCACATCTTCTATCTGCAGGCGGAGATCCAGTATCACTATCTGCGGGAGCGCATGCAGCAGATCACCTTGCCGCCAGGCCTTTTGGCCGGTGCCCGCGACAACCTCGTGGCCACGCCGAAGCTGAAGATGCTGCTCGACACCGAGGGCAGTGTTCATGTGGCTCAGGCTATCCGGCGCGCCTTTCCGGCCGAGCCGGTGGACATCATCTGCATCGACCCGATCCGCAATCTCTTCGACGGCGGCCCCGAGGGCGGCGGCGAAAACGACAACGCCGCGATGATGTTTTTCCTGAAGGACCGGGTCGAGGTTCTGCGCGATCACATCAACCCCGATTGTGGGGTGATCCTCGTCCACCACACCAAGAAGCTCAGCAAACAGCAGGTGAAAGACGATCCGTTTCTGGCCCTCTCCGGCGCCAGCGCCCTGCGCGGCTTCTACACCTCGGGGCTGATCCTGCACCGCCCCGACGAGGAAAGCCTACAGCGCAAGCTGGAAATCGAGCTGCGCAACGGCCCCGCGCTCGCGGCGAAGATCGTCGACAAGGTCAAAGGCGAGTGGGTCGAGATCAACCCCATCAACGAGCGGTTGGTCCGTCAGGAGGTCGGGGCGAAGCACGATGCCGAACGGGATCGCAAAGGCGATGTCATCTGCGGCCTTTTACACGAGGAGGCCCTTCAGGGTCGGATGTACACCATGACTTTGTTTGCCGAGACGTTCGAGAACACCGCAGGGTTGGGCGGCCAATCGATCATCCGCGAACGGCTGAACGTGCTGACCACGAAAGGCTATGTAAAGTTTGTCCGCGGGGAAGCTGCGACGGCGCTGGACCTCGCCACCGAACGCAGCAAGTACGGCTATCTTTGCGTCGAGGCCATGCGTCTTGCGACCAGCCGGCAGCATATCGATCCCGATACCGGGGAGATTACACCGGAGCGCATTGACGTACTTCCCAGTCACTACAAATGCCCCCAGACCGGCGCCGTGCTGCCCGTCGAAAACCCGTCCGTGTGGGTCTATCGCGACACGGAGGACGCACGATGAAACACGCCGCTCTGCCTTCCAAAATCTGGGGTCCATGTTCTGAAATCTGGCCAGATTTTGCAAAATCTGGCTCCCGCGCAAAATCTGAAATCTGGTTTTTCCTGTTATCTTTCAATGCGTTGAAGGTGCCCTGCCAGATTTCGGAAGGGGGTTTGCGAAATCTGCTCCAAAATCTGGAAATCCTCAATGAAATCAGTGGCCTGTGCCAGATTTCAGATTTCAGAAAAATCCCCCCTAAAGGGGTAGGTGACCTCCCCGCTGTAGGCGGGGGAGGCCACCACCTACCCCTGAGCAATCTTCTCGGGCCGAAGTTCTGGCTCAAGATCAATCCGACGACGGCGGCCCGCACCGCCAAGCATCAACCGCCGTCGTCTTCCACCCGAGCAGCCCAGCAGAAAAGGAGACCACCCATGGCTGACCTGACTCTCGCCAGCGCCAATGTCGGCGCAACCCAGAAAATGCCGATGCCGGCGGAACCCTCACGTACGATCCTTGCCCTCGACCTCGGTACGACAACCGGCTGGGCTATCCGCGGCTTTGACGGCCTGATCACCAGCGGCACCGCCAGCGTTAAACCCGGCCGCTACGACGGTGGCGGCATGCGCTACCTGCGCTTCACCAACTGGCTGTCCGAGATCGACCGCCTGTCCGGTCCGATAGAGGCGATCTACTTCGAAGAGGTCCGTCGGCACGCAGGCACTGACGCAGCCCACGTTTATGGGGGCCTCATGGCGACGCTGGAGACCTGGGCCGAGCTGAGAGGCGTGCCTTACCAGGGAGTGCCGGTTGGAACAATCAAGCGCCACGCAACCGGCAAAGGTAACGCGCCCAAACAGGCCATGATCGATGCCGCCCGCAAGCGCGGCTTCAGTCCCACAGATGACAACGAGGCGGACGCCATTGCCATCTTGCTCTGGGCGATCGAAACGCAGGGAGGGTTGGTCTGATGGGCATGCGGTTCACTCCCAAGGGTTACGGCGGCAATCGCCGTGACCCTGAACAGGTCAAGCGCGATGGCTGGCATGAGCAGCATATGCTCGCGGTCTCGCTCGACGATCACCGACTGACTTGGCCGGAACGGGAACTGGTTCGTCAGCTGGGCGAAAAACTCTATGGCAAGCTGCCAGCCGTGAGGGAGGTGCGCCATGGCCGATGAATGGACACGGGCAATGGTAGCCGACCGGCTGGACCTCGCGGCAGACGTCATGCGGTCCATGCCGCCTGTTCGACCGCAGGGCTATGTCAGCGCTTGGCCGAAATACGTCTCGACTTTTGGCGATCAGGTCGAGCAAGAGCCGCGGATGAAAAAGCCTCTGCCATCGCCGCGGATGATCACGCAGGCCGATGAGGCGATGCTCTGGCTCCGGTGGGTGGACAAGGACATCGGCCAGATCCTCTGGGCGCGCGCTAACCGCGACGCCTGGAAGAAAATCAGCTGGCACCATGGCATCAGCCGGTCTGCTGCCAACCGGCGGTACGAGTATGGGCTGGCCGTGATCGTCTGGAGGCTCAACGGCCGGACCGTGCCACGCAAGCGATCCATGGAGTTCGTGATTGAGCAGACGGTGTGATGCTGGGCGCTGTGCTGGCCTGGCGCGGCGCCCGACCTTGCATCCTTCGCCCAAAAACCGTATATACCGATGTATTCACGAGGGGGCCTGTCATGTTCGAAACCCGCATCCGCAAAGTCGGCAACTCTGCCGTGGTTACGCTGTCGGCTGAGATGCTGGCGGCCCTTGATGCCCGCGAAGGGGACACGGTCTACTTGGTGCGTGGCGACGATGGCAGCCTGAAGATCACGCTGCAGAACCCTGAGTTGGCCGCAGCTCTCGCTGCAGCGCAAATCGTCATGGACGAAAACCGTGACATGCTGCAGGCGCTTGCGTGAGTGAGCCGGTGTGGGTGCCGCTGCAGGCGGTTCTGATCATCCATGATCGCCAAATCGCGCGCCACGGCGGTGCGTCAGGCATGCGCGACATCCAGCTTCTCGAGGCCGCGATGGAGCGTCCCCGCAACAAGGCGGCCTATGGCGAGCCGAGCCTTGATGAGATTGCCGCGGCTTATGCGTTTGGGATTGCGAAGGCGCATGCCTTTGTTGATGGCAACAAGAGGACGGCCTTTGTGACTTCCGCCACGTTTCTGCGCCTGAATGGCTTCGGCTTGCGCCCGGATCCGCTTGATGGCGTCAGGGCGATGGAAGACTTGGCCTCCGGAGTGATTTCCGAGGAAAGCTTCGCAGCTTGGCTTGGCAGGCTAAAGCTTGCAATTTGCGCCCGCAAGGAGACGCCGGCATAGCGTGGTGATGACGCCGCACTTTCTCAGTCTGCGAAAGGATTGAGGATTTCGACACCAACGCCCTGAACATCCGTTCCATTTCGGGTTACAAAGATGAGGCCATTGGCTCTTGCGGTGGCTGCAATTAGGGCATCGATGACAGGAAGCGGACGAAGAGCGTTCATCCGTCCCCATTCATCGGCAACTTGCGCGTCTACATGCAGAACGCGGTCGCCAAATCCGGAGACAACTTCTTCTAACCACGCTTCCAAAGCTTTTGCTTTTTGTGGGTCGCGACGCCTTGCAAGTTCGATGCGCCTACGAATTTCACCGAGAACGAGTGCGCTGGTCCAGAGTTCATCCTCGTCCACCTTTGCCCACCACGCGGCTACTGCCGGGTCGCATCGGTCGCCTTTGCGCAGTTCGGAGATGACGTTGGTGTCGATCAGGTAGCTCACAAATCAATCTCGCGACCGAAATCGTTTGGACGATCAAGCTCGATACCCTCCAAGGGCGCAGAGGCAAGAAGCGCCTTGAAGCTTTTGGAAGGCGAACGTGTGATTTTTTGGCGCAAGATCGCGCGGGTTGCATCGTGCCGCGCTGGATCGCCAAGCGCGTTGGCAATCTCTCGCACCAGGCTGGCGTCTTCTTTGCGCACTTGGACCTCGACCCGAACGAAGCCGAGTGCCGCCTGTCGCTTGCGCCATTGAGTCGTGTTGGACTGACTTACGGTCATGACGTCCTCCTTTCCGGAAATCTTTACCGGAAAATTTTGGTTGGCGCAATCGGGTTGTCGCAAAACCTGTCAACCCCTTTCGGTCCAGCGGGACATTTTTCAGCGGGACATCGGAAGGCGAGACAGAAAAATTTTCCAGGGGTATATAAACGATATACTCGGTGTCGTGTGCGTGGGAGGCAGGGGCTGTGAATGTCATCATCCGCGACCTCGATCAGACCCGCATTCACTTCGAAGCCGCCGTTGCCCGACTGGGCGAACAGGCCGCCACCCGCGCGTTTAACCGCGCGCTGAACAGCGAGGGCAACAAGGTCCGCACCCAGGTGCGCCGTGCCCTTCGCCAACAAACGGGCGCGAAGGCTGGGCTCATCAACCGCGAGACACGCTCGATCCGATCGACGTTCTCAAACCTAACCTACACGATCGAGGCCCGCGGCGACTATCTGGGCCTGTCGCATTTCAGCCCACGGCAGTTTGCCTATGGTGTCCGGGCTAAGCCCTGGGGTCGTTGGCAACGGTTCGACAGCGCCTTCCTCGTGGGCTCGATGGCCAACAACGCTTTCGTGCGCGAGGGGAGTGCCCGGCTGCCGATACGGAAAATGTTCGGGCCGGCCATTCCGAAAGAGATGGTGCAGGACGCAACGCGCGACGCATTTGAGGCCGCGCAGCCCGATGTGCTGGCCGAGGCCACGCGCCAAATTGAGCAGCTTTTGGACGTGTGACGGCCGAGCGGGACAAAAAAGGTGTGTCTTTCCAATGGCAACAAGAAAAGAAAACAGCGGGACATTTATTTGTTGGACCGCGAGTCTTGGCCGCGATAAAACCCTTGCAAGGGCCAAATCAGCGTTCTGACAGGCCACGGCAGAGACAGGCAGGTGACCCCTTGGGTTCCTTCCTAGAGAAAGTTCGATGCGGGGCCGCCGCCTCGCAGGATTTGAGCGTTTTTTATTCTTTCAAAAACCCATTTCGCTTCGTTTCAGAGAGGGTTGGCCTCAATGAAATCAGGGACTTAGGTCCCGAATTGGCGAAATGGCACCCCCCTAAACCCACTTCGTTTCGTGCAGTTTGAGGCCTCTCAAAACGCGCCAAACCCCAATAAAACATGGCCTTTCGCCACTTCGCGAAACGAAATGACCCCCTGCGGTTCGTTTCGTTTCAGCGGGGGGCGTGGCTCGTGCCCGGCAGGTTTTCCATGACAGCAGAACGCAAACTCACCCCGCAGGCCTGGCCCGCGGCGCAGGTCGAGATGTGGCAGGTGGCCGATTTGGCACCCTTCGCCAAGAACGCCCGCCAGCACCCGCCGGAGCAGATCGACCAGATCGCAGCGTCGATGGAGAGGTTCGGCTTCACCATCCCGATGCTGGTGGCTGAGGACGGCACGATCATCGCAGGCCACGGCCGGCTGATGGCGGCTGCGCAGCTGGGGCTGGCCGAGGTGCCGGTGATGGTAGCCCGCGGCTGGTCCGAAGAAGACCGGCGGCTCTACACGCTGGCCGATAACCGCCTGGCTGAGATTGCCGAATGGGACCCCGAGATGCTGCGCATCGAGATCGGGGAATTGCGGGAGGACTTCGGGATCGAGGACATGTCGCTGATCGGATTCAGCGCCGAGGACCTGGCGGACATCCTGCCCGATGCGCTGCTCGATGCGACCGGCGGTTTGACTGACCCGGACTACGTGCCGGAGGTGCCCGAGGCCCCGATCACACGCCCTGGCGATGTCTGGGTCATGGGCAAGCACCGGCTGCTCTGTGGTGACAGCACGGTGGCGACGGATGTGGCCAAGGTCCTCGGCGATGTGAAGGCTGATCTGTGCTTTTGCGATCCACCCTACAACGTGGATTATGCCGGCGGCGTCGCTGCGGAAAAGGCCGGCAAGGGGCGGCGGATCAAGAACGACGCCTTGGGCGATGGCTTCGGTCAGTTCCTCTACGATGCCTGCGTGCTGATCAACGCGCATACCGATGGGGCGGTCTATATCTGCATGTCGTCGAGCGAATTGCAGACCCTGCAGTCGGCGTTTAAATCCGCCGGCGGCCATTGGTCGACCTTCATCATTTGGGCAAAGGACCGGTTCACGCTGGGCCGCGCCGATTACCAGCGGCAATATGAACCGATCCTTTACGGCTGGCCTGAAGGCGTGAAGCGTCACTGGTGTGGCGATCGTGACCAGGGCGATGTCTGGAACATCGAGCGGCCCCACAAGAACGATCTGCATCCGACGATGAAGCCGGTGTCCCTGGTCGAACGGGCAATCCGCAATTCGAGCCGCAAGGGCGATCTGGTGTTCGATCCCTTCGGTGGCAGCGGCACAACGCTCATCGCCGCCGAAAAGACCGGTCGGCACGCATCCCTGATTGAGCTTGATCCGAAATACGTCGATGTCATTGTTCGTCGCTGGCAGGAGTTCTCGGGCGAGACTGCAGTGCTGGAAAGCAGTGGGCAGAGTTTTGACGATCTGCACTCCGGCGAGACCGTGCAGGTCGACGCCGAAGCCGGGGCCTGACGCGGCTACGCCATTGACACTCCATGGGAAAACCGCGCTGATGGGCGTTCACCCAGAGTAGCTATTTGTGGCGCAAGGGTAGAAGAAACTGAGACGGATGGCGGTCGGCAGCGCGGTGACAACCGTTCTGGCGGTGTTCATTGCCGTGCTCACCCTGGCGCCGATGCCAGCCGGTGGTCCAGCCGGGTCGGACAAGGTCTACCACGTTCTGGCCTTCGCCTGTCTCGCGTTCCCGCTGCCGCTTGTGCGGCCGCGGCTTACGCTCTGGGTTATTCTGGGCGTCATCGCTTACGGCGGCATCATCGAGATGATCCAGCCCTTCTTCGGCAGGCAGGCGGAATGGGCTGATTTCGTCGCCGACGGCGTCGGGGCCATCCTCGGGGCGATCGTTGCGCGTCAGTTGGGGCTTCGGTTTCGCAGGTCCGGTGGGTTGCATGATAAGGATGACCCAATGACCGCTGCATGGCTCGCCGAGGATGCCGCACTCACCGGCGACGGTTATACGTCACCGCGTTGGAGGTCAAAATAAGGCAGGCCATCGAAGAGTAAGCAGCGGCTTGTGAATATCCTACCCTCGAGACGCCTGTAGTTCTTGGAAGAAGCGTCTGGCATCGACGCCACGTCCCGCGAGGGCTTCCGATAGCCCTTTCGTAATGCCGACAATGGCCTCTCGGTGGTCGGCATCGGCGTCTGTCGATTGCTCTATCTCTGATGCTGTTTCTGCCTGAGCCTGCTGGCCAAGCAGAGCATCATTGTTTGATTTGATCATTCTAGACTCCCAGGCAGGTTGTTCGTAACCGTTAGGACTGTCGCGGACATCTGGTTGCTGCACCGCCACTGAACATACCCTGCAAGCCAATGTTGCGGTGGTCAAGACAACCTGTAAACCCGCCCGCGCTGGTCTTCCTTCTCGGATTTGATGGTCAGGCCTAGCTTTTTCTTGAGCGCGCCGGACATGGCGCCTCGGCAGGTATGTGAAAGCCAGCCGGTTGCCTCGACCAGTTCTTCAATGGTAGCGCCTTCCGGGCGCGACAGCATGTCGATCATGATCTGCTGTTTGGTGACACGAGGAGCCTTGGGAAGCGGGGCTTCTTCCTCTGCAAGTGTCTTGGGGTTCGTGGTCTTCGCGGCCTTGGCCATGGTGGTCTCCGGCAGTTTGGCGTGACAGCATGCGACGCCTTCTACTGCCGAAAGCCCGCCACGCGGGCGGGCTGATCAGGGCCTGCGCGGGTTCAGTTCTGCTCTTCCAGTGCAGCGGACACCGTGAAATGCTGAACCCAGCCTGTGAGGTAAGGCAGCCCAGCGGGAATTCCGTCGCTGCGCTCTGTCGCGCGGGTAATGCGCCAGTCCTGCCATTTGGCGATGGCGGCAGCGATTGCGGCTTCGCAATCCGGCGCACCGCACTGCAGCGCGCCCACCACCTCGTCCGCGAAATGCCGACCCGAGCGGCTATCAAGGAAATCGCGAATGCCGATCATCTCCTCCTCGGAGGTGGCATGGACGGCTTGGGCGATCAGCCGGCTGGCCAGGATCCAGACCTCGCTCGTGCGCCTGTCGCGCTCCGGGCAGGTGGTCAAGGTTCCGAAGAACCCGTTATCTGTGTTGCGGCTGGGGAGAATGGCTGCGTTGGTCACTGCGGGCTCCGTGGGCTGAGTTGCGTCTCGTTCTGTGAGGTCAGAGTCGCTCGGTCGCGTCGGAAAGTGTAGCAAAATCAGTGTTCTATTATTGCTATTGGATCATTCGGCGCGGTCTGTAAAATCGACCCAGCCGCTATCCTGCCATATGTAGAGATGCGAAAGCTCGCAGGTCGGGCGCGGCAGGATGCGGGGCGCACGGGGCGGGTCAAAACAGTCCAATTCGTCTGCCCGAACCTGTCGGATTTCCTGCGCGGCGAGGATATCCTCGAGCGTCCAAGGCGCCAGCGCGGGCAGCATGTGGGCGGGGTAGCCGTCGAAATGCGTATAAACATGCGCCCATTCCTCGGGCCCGGTCTGGATAGCGATCTGTGCGCGGGTGCTCATGGTCAGCGACCTCAGTTCTGATGGTCGATCATGGCCAGAATGGCGATGGCCATGCCGCCGAGGTATTCGCTGCGGCGAAAGACAATCTCGTCGGTGTGGTTGGCATCCGTGATGGCCGGATCGACCGTCAGGTCGGCAGCCATATGCGGCAGGATTTTTGGCGGCGGCTTCGTTGTAACGTTCGGCGATGGTCATGTGCGAGGTCCTTGGGTGCGTCGTTTGCGTCAAGGAATCTTCGCTCTGAAGGCCTAGTATATCCACTATAATCGTAGAAATTACATGGCTTTAGAGGGGCGCATGGCGCAATCAAAACGCGGGTCGCTGATCGAGGCAGTGACCAACACGGTGGTGGGTTATTGGCTGGCGGTTGCTACGCAGTTCGCTGTCTTTCCGGTGTTTGGCCTGCGCGTCGGCGTAGTCGAGAACCTCGGTCTTGGGCTGATCTTTACGGCCGTGTCGCTCGCCCGTGGATATGTCCTTCGCCGGCTCTTCAATCGCTGGAGGCTCTGACAAGGTACCTAGGGCAGATACATCATCGAAGTGTTGCAAAAATGTAACGGGGGGGGGGGGGAGGGGAACTTCTTCGATCTGGCGCGTTGGAAATATTGGGCTGATTGGGCTGATTGGGCTAACAGGCCTACAATCAATCTGAAACCCTTCTGCTATCTTTGATTGGGGCCGCCCTTGGTTCACAACGCCATGTTGCATTTCGAATGGCACGAGTTTGTTTTGGCAGCACTTGCGTTTGTGATTTGTGCTGCGGTTGTTTTGCTGCGCTATCGGTTCCCGCGGCTCAGCGGGCGCAGGGACGATTTGCGGGCGGTGCAATCCATGCACACGCGGCTCACCCCACGTGTTGGGGGCGTTGCGATTTTCGGTGCACTGGGGCTGAGCGTGATCTTTGCCCCAGTTTCAATCTCTGGGCCCTATGCCAATTTCGTTCTTGCGACCTCGCTTCTCTTTGTCGTGGGGCTGGCCGAGGACCTTGGTTTCCATATGTCGCCACGCAGGCGCATGCTGGCTGCCATGGGCGCGAGCTTGCTGGCGATCTGGCTCTTGGGCGTTTGGCTTCCACGCGCTGGCATCCCTGGGCTAGACCTGTTGGTCGCGCACTGGGTGGTCGGCGTTCCGCTGACCCTTCTGGTAACGGCAGGGATCGCAAACGGCTTCAACCTGATCGACGGGGTGAATGGCCTCGCGTCTATGACGGCTATTGCTGCGGCCATAGCCCTGAGCCAAATCGCGGAGCTGGCAGGATACGCCACGATGGTCCACCTGGCGATGATGGTTGCCGCAGGGATATTCGGGTTCTTCCTCCTGAACTATCCCTTTGGACTGATTTTCCTCGGAGATGCTGGGGCATACACCATCGGCTTTGTACTGAGTTGGTTCGGAATAGCGGTTCTGCTCAATGCGCCTGATGTCTCGCCCTGGGCCATTTTGCTGACAATGTATTGGCCCGTAGCTGATACATTGCTGGCGATCTATCGGAGGTCTGGCAGGAACAGGGACGTTTCGGCCCCTGATCGTTTGCATGTGCATCAAATGGTGATGCGGGCATTGGAAATCTGCATCCTCGGCCGAAACCGCCGTCGGATTGCAAACCCGCTCACGACACTGGTCTTGTTGCCCTTCGTCATCGCACCGCCAATCGCGGGTGTGCTGCTGTGGAACCAAAATCAGAATGCGTTTCTGGCCGTTGTGATCTTCGGGGTGCTGTTCTTTGCGAGTTATGCGGCAGCGCCCGGTCTGATCCGCCGGTTTCGCCGATAATAACGGGAAGATCGACTGTCCTCCCGTATTGAACAGGAGGCAGCTTGATGTCTGAACCTCGCACGCGCGGCCAGACCATCACTGTATCCCAAGCCGCGGCCCTGCTCGGGCGCTCGGACCGCTGGGTCCAAGGGCTGGTCAAATCCGGCTACATGGATCGGGCGCAGCGCGGCGAATACACGCTCGTGGGCGTCATCCGCGGGGCGCTGGCCTATTACGAGGATCAACTCGCAAAGAACAACAAGGCCGCGGTCGCAAGCCGGGCCACGGAAGCGCGCACGCGCGAGATTGAACTCAGGATCCAGGAACGCAGCCGGGAACTGATCCCGATGGAGGATGCAAAGGCCGTGGTGGGGGAGATGGCGGCGCTGGTGCGGGCGGAACTTGCCGGTCTCGCGGCGCGCTACACGCGCGATATGGAGGCGCGGCGCGCGCTCGAAGAGGTGATCGATGGCGCGCTTGAACGTATTACAGTGGCGGCCGATAAAGCAGGCTCAGCTCTGGTCGCTGGCAGCGGCGATCTGGAGGCCGAGCGAGAAACGTGACCCGGCGCCTTGGGCGGCCGCACACCGGATTTATCCAGAAACCGCCGGCATTCCCGGCCCCCGGGACCCGGGGCTGACGCCTTACATGATCCCATGGTCCGCAGCCGTGCATCGCGGCGGCTATCGCCGGGTGGTGGCGGTGACCTCGGCGCAGTCGGGCAAAACCGACAGCATGCTGGATATCATCGGGGCGCGGCTCGACCAGCGACCGGCGCCAATCCTCTATGTGGGGCCGACAAAGGAGTTCCTGACCGACCAGTTCGAACCGCGGCTGATGGCGCTTCTCGATGAGGCCGACACGCTGGCGAACAAGGTGGTGCGCGGCCGCCGGATGAAGAAGACGCTGAAGCATGTGGCTGGTGTCCGACTACGATTGGCGCATGCGGGCTCCTCCACAGCCCTGAAATCCGATCCCGCAGCCTTGGCGCTGATCGACGAATACGACGAGATGATGGCCAATGTGAAAGGCCAAGGGGATGTTCTGGGCCTCGTCGAGGCGCGGGGCGAAACCTATGCCGATTTTGTGACGGCTATCACCAGCACACCGGCGCGAGGTCTCGTGGAAATCGAACCGGATGACACGAGTGGCCTTGAGTTCTGGGCGCGGTCGGCGCCGGACGATCTCGAAAGCCCGATTTGGAAGCTCTGGCAGGAGGGCACGCGGCATCACTGGGCCTGGCCGTGTCGGCATTGCCAAGAGTTTTTCATCCCGCGGTTCAAGCAGCTGCGCTGGCCGGAACGCGCGACACCTGCGCAGGCCAAACAGGCCGCAACGCTCGAATGTCCGCGCTGCGGCGGCCAGCATTCGGAGGCCGATAAGGTTTGGATGAACGCGCGCGGCGCGATGTTGGCGCCGGGGCAGACCATCACGCTGAAGGAAGACGCGCCCCATGTCACGGGCGCGCCCGCCGAAAGCTCGACGCTGTCGATGTGGACATCTGGGCTCTGCTCGCCCTTCGTCACCTGGGGCCAGCGGGCGGAAACCTATCTGACCGCGCTGCAGTCTGGAGATCACGACCGCATCCAGACCGCGATGAATGCGGGCTTTGGCGAATGCTACGCCATGACCGCCTCTGGCGATGTGCCCGATTGGCAAGAAATCATGGAGCGCCGCCAGCCTTACCGGCCGGGAGACGTTCCCTCCGGGGGTTTGCGCCTCGTCATGGGCGTCGACGTCCAGAAGTTCAGCCTGGTTTATGTGATCCGGGCCTTCGGGGCGCGAGGCACGTCCTGGCTCATCGACAATGGCCAGCTTTACGGGCCCACAGAAGACGATGATGTCTGGTCAGCGCTCGCGGATCTGATGCTGACGCCGGTGGGCGGCATGCAGATCGAGAAGGTGTTTGTGGATTCAGGCTTCCGGCCGGACAAGCCGGAACTCGGGAATGAGCACAAGGTTTATGAATTCTGCCGTCGCTACAGCTGGCTCTGCGCGCCGACGAAGGGGAAGGACGTCCAGAGCCCGCCCTATCGGGTGTCCAAGATCGAGGTGAAGCCGGACGGCAAGAAGGCGCTCTATTCGATCGATCTGGTCACACTCTCGACCGACTTTTTTAAATCGCTGGTGATGTCGCGGATCCGCACGCCGGCCGATCAGCCGGGGGCGTTTCATGTCCATGAGGCTGTGTCGGAGGATTACTGCAAGCAGCTGACCTCGGAGGCGCGGGTCGTGGTCGAGGGCAAGCCTGTCTGGGTGAAACGCTCGCGCAACAACCACTTTCTGGATTGCGAGGCGCTCTGCGCGGCCATTGGCTACACGCTGAACGTCCAGCGGATCCCGGAAGGGATCGAACGCAAAACCTCAATCGAGGCAGCAGTGCCCGATGGGCATGACCCAACCCAGGTGAGCGCGCTAGAGCCTGATACATCAAAGGCGCCGCCGCCGGTATCGCGCTCCTCCCCAGGACGCGGCGGCAGCGGCGCTCTGCGCGGGCGGTTTGCCCGCCATGGCAGCAGGCTGAATGGATAACGCACATGTCCGTGATCGCAAAGTTGAAAGATCTGCTGACTGAGGCACTGCCTCCGGCGGCGGGGCCGGAGGGGATGAGCCTCCCCAGACCCGCCGGCAAATACATGCGTGGCGGGCGGGGCGTGACCTTTGCCGGTTGGAAACCAGCCCTGCGGGAAGCTCAAGACGATATCGGTGACGCCTGGGATGATGCCGCCGCGCGGGTCAATGACCTTCTGCACAACAGCGGCTGGCTGGCCGGCGCGCTGGAACAATGCGTCGCCAATACCGTGGGCACGGGGCTGCAGCTGAAGGCGCTGCCGGAGAACGAGACCTTTGGCATGACACCAGCCCAAGCCTCGGATTGGGCCAAGACGGTGGAACGCCGGTTCGAGCTTTGGGCGTGCAACGCCCAGGAATGCGACATTCAGGGTTTGAGGACCTTTGGGCAGATGCAGGCGGCGGCGTTCCGCTCCTGGCTTGTCACAGGCGAAATCCTTGCCGAACTGCCCTGGCGCAAGCGGCCTTGGAATCGATACGGCACCAAGGTGCGGCTGCTGCCGCCACATCGCCTGTCGCGCAAGACCGAAAGCATGCGGCGACTGATCAACGGGGTCTACACGGATGCCGATGGCATGCCCGTGGGGTACCGCGCGATCCGCAAGGATCTGTTTCGTCATGATGCCGAATATGACGTGCGTGCGCGGGACCGTGCGGGACGCCCGCGGGTGATCCACATCTTCGAGGGCGCGCCCGGCACACATCGGGGCATCTCGCCGCTCGTTCCGGCACTGCAGGTGGCGCGTCAGTTCGACCAGTTGGCCGATGCCACGCTGATGGCAGCAATCGTGCAGACGCTCTTTGCGGTGACGATCACGTCCGATGAGCCAACGGAACAGGTTCTGCAGGGGCTGCTGACGCCCCAGGAACAGGCGCAGATGTCGGCGCAGGGTATCTCGCCGATGGAGGCCTATATCGAGATGGTCGCGGGCTATTATGACGGCAGCACGCTGGATGTGGGCATCAACGGTCGCTTGGCCCACCTCTTTCCGGGCCAGGAGCTAAAGTTCCACACAAGCAACCATCCGTCATCAGAGTACGCGGCGTTTTCCATGCATCTCTTGCGCGAACTCGCGCGGTGCCTGGGGCTGACCTATGAGAGCGCCACAGGCGACAACGTGGGGGCAACCTATTCGTCGCTGCAAGCCGCGACGACAGAAATCTTCGCGATCACCAAGGCGCGGCGGCGCAACATCATGGCGCCGTTTTGCCAGCCGATCTACGAGGCCTGGCTGGAAGAAGAGATCGAGGCGGGCGGCTTGCCGTTTCCCGGTGGCATTGCCGGGTTCCTGGCCAATCGCACGGCGGCGTGCCGGGCGGAATGGCGGGGCGATCCACGGCCCCAAGCCGATGATCTCAAGAAGGCCAAGGCCCATGAGGTCTGGAAACGGCTCGGTGTCATGTCGGATGCGATGATCTGCACCGACCTCGGGGCGGATGTGGACGATGTTTACCAGCAGCTGGCGCAGGAACAGGCACTGCGGGCCGAATACGGTCTGCCTGAACCGCAGATCATGGGCGCGCAGGGCGGTGGGCCGAGTTCCGCAGGCGACACAAGCGACGAGGCCGAGGAATGACGATCAGCATCAATGAGGCGGATCCCTGCGCCGCCGCTGCCAGCCTGCGGCAGGTCTATGTTCGGCTTGTGGCAGGTGAAGGGGCTATGGAGGTGCGGTTTCGGGCGGGATCAAACGGGGTGGAACGCTCAGTCACCTACCACCGGGCGCATCCTGATCGGCTTTTAGCCGTCATTCGCGGCTTTGAGGAACAATGCGCCCAGCTGCAGGGGCACGGCCCGCGGCGCTTTGCGCTTGGAACAGGAGGGGTGAGGTGACGGAACCGCCCGATATAACACGACCAGCGGCCGGCCCGTCTCTCGCGCAGATTGCGGGACGCGTTCTGAACCGGCCGCTGCTTCTGCACCCAGACAAGGCCGATCTCATCCTGCATGTGCTGCAGGGACGGATTGGCATTGAACCACTGCAAGTCATCACGCCCGAGACCAACCGGTTCGTCGGCACATACCGCCGCGACAATGGCAGTGTTGGATCCACGCGCGTGAAAAACGGTGTCGCCATCCTGCCGATTGTCGGCAGCCTGGTGAACCGCGGTGCCTGGATCGGGGCTAGTTCGGGGCTCGTGTCCTATGAGGGGGTCGCGGCGCAGCTACGCGAGGCGGAAGCCGACCCGGATGTGCGGGCGATCCTGCTCGACATCGACAGCCCGGGCGGCGAGGCCACGGGCATGTTTGCCACGGCCAAGCTGGTCAGTGCGGTCAACAAGACCAAACCTGTGGTGGCGTTTGTCAACGATGTGGCGGCCTCTGCTGCTTATGGCATCGCCAGTGCGGCCTCGGAAATCATCGTCTCGCCCACCTCGATGGTGGGATCGATTGGCGTCGTGCTGACCCACCTCGATCGCTCGGGCGAGTTGGAGGACCGTGGCGTGAAGCCCACGCTTATCCATGCCGGGGCGCACAAGGTCGACGGCCACCCGTTTGGTCCGCTGTCAGATGCGGTCCGTGCCGATCTGCAGGCCGAGGTTATGAAAATCTACGACCAGTTCGTTGGTCTCGTCGCTGAAGGCCGTGCCGGTCGGATCAGTTCTGAGGCCATTCGGGCGACAGAAGCTCGCACCTATCTTGGCGCTGACGCCATCGCCCAGGGCCTCGCTGATCGCGTGGCGAGCCTTGAGGAGGTGATCGCCGCGCTGTCGCAACCGCCCTCCGGGGCAAGCCCCCAGAGAAAGGGAGGACCCATGACCAAAACACCCCAAGCCGAGGCGCCCGCGACGGACGTCTCTGCCATCAGCTCCACTGATCTGCAGGCGGCTGTCAATGCTGCCCGGACGGAAGCCCATGCGGCAGGCGCCACTGCCGGCAAGACGGAGGCCACAGCGCGCATCAAATCCATTCTGAGGGCGCCGGAAACGGAAGGTCGGGAGGCGCAGGCCTTGGTGTTGGCGCTTGAAACTGACATGACGGCGGCCGACGCGGCCAAGGTGCTCGCAGCCTCGCCGAAAGCCAACATATCCGCCTCCATCGCCGACCGAGCCGCCCATGAGGCCGAACTCGGGGCCGAAACCCCGGCCGATCATCGCAATCGATCTGAACGCAACGCGGCCGGGTGGGCGAAAGCCATCACCCAGGCCAATGCGCGCTTCAGCTGAATAGGAGAGACCGTCCATGACCGTTCTCATTGAAGGCCGGCATCCCGGCGAATTCCTGATGACCGAGGCTAATGGTCAGCGCTCGCGGGAAAAGATCACTATGGCCAGCGGTGCGGGCATCATCGCCCCGGGCACCGTGCTTGGCAAAATCACCACCAGCGGCAAATATCTGGCGAGTGCTGTGGGTGCGACCGATGGCAGTCAGACTGCCGTGGCGATCGCGCTCTATGGCTGCGATGCCACGGCCAGTGATGTTGGCATTGCCGCCATCACTCGCGATGCTGAGGTCAGTGGCAAGATCCTGACCTACCATCCCGATCGCGATCAGGCGGCAGAAAAGACCGCGGCCCAAGCTGACTTGGCGGCCGTTGGCATTATCGTGCGGTAACCACCGCCACCTGCACCCAACCCTCACATCTTGAAATCTGATCTCCTGCGCCCTCGGGCCGCGGGGTGATCTTGCGCGACCAGTTACTGGCGCGCCGACGCAATAGAAGGACCTCCCATGTCGATCCTCAACATCTTCAGTCAGGACGCCTTCAGCGTCATGCGCCTCACGGACGCGCTTCGTGAGATCAAATACACCCCGTCCCGCATCGGCCAGATGGGGCTCTTCCAGACCACCAGCATCGATACGCTCGACATCGCAATCGAGAAGGACAAAGAGCAAAACCGCATGCTGGTCTCGGCCAGCCCGCGTGGTGGGCCGGGCCAAACCTTCGACAAATCGAAACGCGCCGTGCGCATGCTGAAGGTCCCGCATTTCCAAGTGGACGATGCGATCTACGCCGACGAGGTACAGCAGGTTCGCGCCTTCGGCCAGGAGGTCGCCGTCGAACGGCTACAGCAGAAAATCGCAGACCGCGCAGCCGAGGCGAGCCAGTTCTTCGCATTGACCGAGGAATATCACCGGCTGAACATTCTCAAGACCGGCCAGTTGCTCGATGCTGATGGCTCGGTTCTGTTCGATTACTTCACCGAGTTTGGCGAAAGCCAGCAGGCCGTCGTGGACTTCGACCTCGACAATGCAAGCGCCGCCGATGGAGCGCTCCGCAAGAAATGCGCCGGCGTCATCCGCCAGATGGCGGGCATCCTCGACGGTCTGCCTTATACGGGCATCATGGCGCTTTGTGGCGATGCGTTCTTCGACGATCTCATCGCCCACCAAGAGGTGCGTGAGACCTATAAGGGGTATGCAGACGCAGCCTCGCTGCGAAACGCCTATATCAACTCGGGCAATTCCGGCATCTACGGCGCCTTCGAGTTCGGCGGCATCACCTGGATGAACTATCGCGGTGGGCAAAACGTCGGCATCGACACCGACAAGTGCCATCTTGTGCCCTCGGGCGTGCCTGGGCTCTTCCGCACGGTCTACGCTCCGGCAGACTACATCGAGACGGTCAATACGCCGGGCCAGCGCCTCTACGGCAAGCAGTGGGAAATGCAGAACGGCAAGGGCGTGAACCTAGAGTTCCAGATGAACGCGCTGCATTACTGCACGCGCCCGCGGGTGCTGATCCCCGGTAAGCGGACATAAATATTAGGCTGCTTCGAGATGATAGGGGCGGATAAGGCAATCAGATGGAATACCCCAATCTTCGTGCAACTTGTGGATCATATCGACGGTCAAGGCGCGTCGCTTTTTGAGAATCTCAGACGCACGGGGGGCTGATCCAAAAAGGTCACCAAGGTCCTTTTGGGTGCGGCCGGTTGCGTCCATGTGTGCCTTGATAACATCGACAGGTTCAGCAGCTGAAATAGGGAAGTGCTTTTCTTCGTAATGCTCGACCAGGTCGACAAGTATATCGAGCAGATCGCCCTCATCAGTATCAGGGGCGGCATCCCAGAGTTCTTCAATAAGTGCGAGTGCCTTCCTGTGATCACTCGCGTTCCTGATAGGTTTGAGTTGCATGTGTGGGGCTTTCAGAAGTTTGGTTAATATTGTGATACGGTCAGGGCGTCGATCTTGTCATACTCAGCGTGGGTTCCTACGAACTTGATAAAGGCAATCTGTCTTGGAAAGTTGAACGCCGCTATGAGGCGGTAGTTGCCACCTTGAATTTCAAAGCGGGCACGTTCTGCATTCAAGACTTTTGCCTTGGAAAAGGCCGCCTGTACGTCTGCCAATGCGTTCCACTCAGCCGCCTTCGCTATTCGGTACCAATGTTCAAGCGCCGGTTTGGAGCTTGGATGAGCATCAGCGAAAGCTGTCAGTGTTTGTCTTGCAATGATCCGCATAGGCGCCCCTTCCCATATTGGGAAAGTAGCAGCGTGTCAGACTTGTGTCAACAGAAATTCCCAATACGGGAAGATGCGCAAATATCGTCCGAAAACGGAGGCATCATGTCTCTTTTCAATGACTTGGATGCGCACACCAGCGCAGCAGTCAAGGCGGTCTTCGCCGAACCGGCCCTTTTGCGCCCTCGCATGTCCACGCAATACACTGAACCCAGCACCGACCCTGATCGCGCAGCGACAGCGACCTACGGCATATTCTCGTCTGGCCCCGCGCGGCAGGACCTCCGGGGCCAGGCACAGGGCGTGCAAATGACGGGCATGACCAAGCTGTCGACCGCCGCTGCTGAGTTCTGGATTGGCAAGGCACAGGTGGAGGAACTGACAGCGCTGCCTGCCAAGGGGGATGCGATCACGCTGATCGACCGCGCGGGGCGCCCAGTCTACGCAATCAGCGCGGTCCATCACACTGACATGGGCGATCTGACCCTGATCCTTGTCCGAGAGGATGACCTTTCATGAGCTTGACGCGCCTTGTCATGCGCCTCGCCGCCGCCCGTGCGCTGCGGGACCGAACGCTGGCCGGGCCACGAGTGTTCGACAGCGCGGTCGACCCAATTGATCAGACCATCGCCGAAAACCGCCAACCGCTTCTGGTGCTGACCACCGATGAGCACGCCCTCGACGTGACTGGCCGCGATCTGGGAAGCGGTGCCCATCGCTGTGATTTGGTGATCGAGATCGCCATCGCCTCTCGCGTCGAACTGCCCGCCTCTGATGGCGACGGCGGCCAGATCAGTATCGCAATTCCGCATACGGACGAAGGGATGGAGCTGACGCTCGACATCATGGAGCACCAAGTGACGAGAGCGCTGACCCGCAATGATAATGCCTGGTCGCGCGTCTGGATGAAACTTGTGCCGCGGGTGACCCGGCGGCTTTCACGTCGCGGGGCGTCCTCGGAAAACGGCGTGCGCTTCGCGGCCCGGCAGCTGGTGCTGACCTCCGATCTGGTGGACACGCCAGTGTCGGGTGACACAATCGCGCCAAACAGCGCCTGGGGGGAGGCGTTGGCTCTGATGGAGGCCGATCCCATACTGGCCAATATCGCAAACCTGCTGCGCACGGAGCTTGATGGCTCAGCCCTTACCGATTGGCGCCGGGCTGCGGAAGCGCTTGGCCTCCCTCTGGAGGTGGCCAACCATATCGGCATCGGGCCAATCGCGGATCTTGACGCGGACCCACAACCGCTTTCGGATGTCACGTTTGCGGATTTCGACCTTGCGCAGCCAGGATCGTAGCCATGGCGATCCGCGAAATCGTCGAGCTTGTCGCACGCGTCACCGATCTGGAGCGCCGTGTTGCGGGCGTCATGCGCCACGGCACGGTGGCGGAGGTTGATCCTGGACGCCAGCGCATGCGTCTGGATTTTGGGCCGGCGCATGGGGGGCAGGGCCGGTTCCTGTCACCCTGGCTGCCCTATGCCCAGTTCTCAAGTGCTTTGCGCGTGCACACGCCACCGTCGGTTGGGCAGCAGTTTACGGTGATGTCACCGTCTGGGGATTTCCAACAGGCGGTGGCGGTGCCGCTGACCCATCACGCGGGCAATCCCAGCCCGTCGACCGCGGGGGATGAGAATGTCATCACCTATGGCAATGTCCGCATGACGCTCGCAGATGATCTGGTGCATGTCGATGTGGGCGGGTCGCTCCTGAAGATGACAGCGGCCGAGATCACCCTTTCGACCAATGGCAGCAGCATCGTGCTGAACGCAGACGGCGTCACCATCAACGGTGCCCGGATTGATCTGAACTGACCCAAAAGGAAACCCCATGCCAGCTGTCACCCGCCGCGGCGACGCCTGCACCGGGCATGGGTGCTGGCCGCCCCGACTGAGCACCGGCGGCAGTCCGGATGTCTTTGCCAACGGCATCGCGGTCCACCGCCAGAGAGACACATGGGCTGCGCATACCTGTCCGGCGATCCCACAGACCCATGCCAGCGTGCTGGCTTCCGGGTCTGCGACGGTCTTTGCCAATGGGCGTCAGCTTGGGCGGATTGGCGATCCTGTGGCCTGTGGATCCTCCGTGGCTGCCGGATCACCAGACGTGTTTGCCGGGGAATAAGGTGCGCCGGTTTCAAGGTTGGAGCCGCCAACCTTGAACGCGCTCCTGGCTGTAAGGCGCGACATGCAGGAAAGGACATCGGAATGAACCGATACGCGATCACCGAGAAAGCTGGCCGCTTTGTTGCCGGCCAGACGAATACTGGCGTTGGCACTGTGCTGACCCTGACCGACAGGCAGGCCGAGCATGAGCTGCGCTTGGGCACGCTGCGTCGGCTGAATGTGCCTGACGCCGAGTCCGAGACCGGCAAGACTGCACCCGCCAGCAAGGCGAGGAAAGGTGCCAAGAGCGACCCCAAGCCAGCTGCGGTTGAGGACGCTGGCGAAGGTGCTGGTGACGAATAAGGGCCAGGGAGCCAGGGAGGGCTGAGTGATGGCCGCGCGCAGCACGAACCCGTCTGTCGGCCTGAACGCCGTAACGGGCGGTGTAATCGAGGGCTGGCCGCATGTGGCCCAGAGCCTGCAGGACATCTTCACCACGCGGTTTGGCGCTCGGATCATGCGCGAATGGTATGGATCGTTTGTTCCCAACCTGCTGGGGCGTACTATTACGCCCAATGAGGTGACGCCGTGGTTTGCCGCGGTCACGTCCGCGATCGAGCAATTCGAGCCGCGCTACCGGGTGACCCGCATTCAGATCGTCGAGGTGACCCGGGACGGACGGCTGCATTTCTTCCTCGAGGGTGAGTACCGGCCACGGGCGACCTATGGCGACTTCACGGTTGAGGGCGCACGGCGCATCAACGCCTATGCCAATCCCGACGGGGTGCTGATCGAAGAGCGTGAGGCTGAGACATGAGCCGTTTCACCGCCATCAACCTTTCCGGTCTGACGCCGCCGGACGTGATCGAGACGCTGGACTATGAGGCGATCGTCAGTGACATGCGCGATGATCTCGTCGCGCGGTTTCCGGACATCGCCGGCGTCATCGATCTCGAAAGCGAGCCTGCGCGCAAGCTGATCGAGGCCTTTGCCTATCGCGAACTGCTCCTGCGCGCACGGATCAATGATGCTGCCCGGTCTGTGCTGTTGGCCACGGCCTATGGCAGGAACCTCGATCATCTGGCGGCGCTTTTCGCCACGGCTCGGATGCAGGTTGAGGACGAGACCGGTGCACTGGTCGCTGAAGACGATGCGCGCCTGCGGCGCCGGGTGCAACTCGCGCCCGACGCCTTTTCGGTTGCGGGGCCAGATGGGGCCTATGTGTACCATGCTCTCGGTGCCGCCCCTTGGGCGCGGGATGCCACCGCGATCATGACCACGCCGGGGCGCGTGCGCGTGACCATTTTGCGCGCCGGCCATGACCCTGTGCCGAGCCTAGAAGAACGCGAAACCGTTCGCCTATCGCTCATCGACAATGACGTTCGGCCGCTTACCGACATGGTTGAGGTGCTGGGACCTGCCGTACATCCGGTCACCATCAACGCGAGGCTGACCCTCTATCCTGGCCCAGACGGCAATCTGGTGCGCGACCGCGCGGTCAGCGCGTTGACCTCGTGGGTGGAAACGAACCGGATGCTGGGCATGAACCTGCGCCGCTCGGCCATCTTCTCGAAACTGCACCAGGAAGGTGTGCATTCGGTAGACCTGACCTCACCTGCCGCGGACATCGTTCTGGGGCCGACCGAGGTCTACGCCGTCGAGGCCATCACCATCACGGTCGCGGACCTGCGCGACGCGTAGGAGCGCCGCCGATGGCCCAAGAAACCTTGCTGCCCGACAACCGAACGGCCTTTGAGGAGGCCGCTGACCTCACCGGCGCGCGCATCGCTGACCTGCCGGTCGCCCTGCGCAAGCTCGTCCAGCCCGCGGCGGTCCCGACACCCCATCTGCCCTGGCTCGCTTGGGGCTTATCGGTCGATCTCTGGGGCAAGGATTGGCCGGAGGAGAAAAAACGCGCGCGCACCGCGCGGTCGCTGGCGTTTCACGCGATCAAGGGCACACAAACCGCCATAGCCGAGGCGCTTGCGGTCATGGGCGCCGAAGCACGGCGCTTCATCGTGCCGCCGGCCAAGACCTATCTGTCAAAAGCGCTGACCGAGGCGGAACGTGCAGCCTATCTCGACCGCTTCGCGCAGTTGAGGGTTTATCCCTTCGTTGCCCGGGGTGTTTCCGGCCGAAACACCCGGTTTTTGTCGGCGCCGGACGGCCCGGGCACGGCTTTCGCAGGGCCAAATAATCCCGTCTCGATTGCCGAGACCAAATATGTGCGCACGGCAAAACTCTTTGACCGTGGCGCGGAAACCGTTCTGACGGTTCGCACGGTGACCCCAGAACGCGTTGGGGATTTCAACGCGATTTCCTATGACGAGGTGGTGCTGGCCCCCAAGCCCACAGCGGCCATTCATCTCGGCGATCGGCCGAAAGCGCAGGCCTTCCTGATCGACGATATCGGCGTGCGCCAGCGGATTGTCCGCATCCCGCGTGATGAGACCTACAGCTATCGGCTTGGCCGGGAACAATACACAACGGTCCTGCCCAAGGGCGACCTGATCGACGTGCGCCCGCAGCAAGTGGCGGAAACGCATGCGGCGCAGGCGACGTCCCTGTTTCCGGGGGCCGCGGGGCAGCGTGTCTCTGGCGCCTGCCTGCCGGAAACAATCGCCTGGCAGCATCTCTACGATCGCTGGCACATTCACGATCCGGACCGCGTACTCGATGAGCGCAAGCGGTCCACCCATCTGGGCTACACCCGGCTTGGGATGCCGCCCTATACGGCTGAGGTGCTGACCCGCATCACGGGGAAGCGTCCTCCGCGGACGGCAGGCCGTTTCGTCAATGGCTATGTCGTGGCCGCCAGCACCAAGCCCGTCGCGGATGCGCGCGCAGCGGTGATGGTCGCCAAATCGCTGCGAGACAAGGTCCTGATCAACACAAAGACCTGGCGCTTGCCGCGACCGGGCGACCGCCGCGCTGTGGGGGATCTCACGCTCGGCGCATTGACAGAGGTTTGAGGCATGGAACGCACCGTCATCTACCGCGATCGGCAGGAACTGCAATCCGCCGATCTTAACAACATGCAGGATTTTGGCCGCGCCTCGATGGACCATATCGTTCGCGATGCGCTTGAAGCTGGCAAAGCCTATTCGGGGTTTTCCGCCACGAAAACCGCTGCCACAGAACTCACGTTGTCGGCAGGCAGGCTTTACGCTGGCGGGGCGGTCTATGCGCGCGGCGAGGACATTATCGTTGATCTCTTTAACGTGCTGCCCCTGGTGACCCGCAAACGCGTGGCGATTGTCAGTTTCGGCCAGGAGGTCGAAACGGACATCCAGCCGCGCGACTTTCTGATCGATGCACAAACGGGCACAACCGAGCCGCAATCTGTGGCCATGGAAAGCCTGCGCCGCGCAGAGATTTCCACCGTGGCCGGCACCGAAGGGCCGGACCCAAGCTATCCCGCGACAGATGCCAATGTGACAGTCATCGCCTATGTGCTTTTGGACACCTCTGGGGTGGTTGCCATCGAGCAGTGGCAGGCCACGCAACTGCCGAACCTGCGCAATGTCGCCAACCGCACAATCGCGCTGGAAAACTGGCGCGGGCAGATCAGCGGTCAGGTGGACACGCTGCGCACGGACCTGTCTACGCTGGCGGATCGGCTGGCGGGCTATGCCACCAAGGCCGAGATTGTCGAACTGACGGAACAGCTCGATGAGCTGCGGACAGAGGTCTATGCGCCGGGCGCCTATATCTACTACGGCACCAACCACTTCCTGACGGCAGAAGGCTCGAACGTCGATCACCCGGATTTCGATGCGGTGGTCGAGGAAGGCATTCGCTTCCCACGGGCTGGGTCGGAAACTTCAGAGCTGGCGCTTCTGAACCCCAACAATGTCTACATCGCCAATACCAGCGGGTTTGTGCTGCCCAAATATGCCCATGGCGTCCGGCTGGATCTGACGGGCTACGCCTCCGAGACGCGGCTTGCCCAATACACCTTCGAGACCTCCGAGATCCGTCAGCTCACGCGGGCGCGTACACGTCGGCGCTATGGCAATTCCATGGTGGTCTGCACCAACAGTCGCTGGTGGCGCCAGGGCACCTATGATCTCGCGGGCAATGTCTTCCGCCGGGATGGCGAGACCTGGGAGGTCACCAATGGTCTGCCGGACCGCATGCCCAATGGCGCGCGGGTGCCCAATGGCAATGTGCATTGGATCCGGGTGCGGCGGTTTTGGATCGATACCTATGAGGAGCAATACTGGGACCGGGTGACCACCTCGGCCACGATCAATGGCCAGCAGGTGGCCCAGACTTTCCTGAACTCGCAGGATGGCTGGCTGAGCCAAGTTGGGCTTTATTTCTCGCGCAAGGCCGCGGCGGGCGATGTGACGGTGCTCGTGACCGAGACCGCCTTCGGCATGCCGGACCTGTCCCGGGTGATTTCTCGCACGACCCTGCCGGTCCTCGACATTCAGGTGGGAGCGATTTCCACGGAAGTTGGCCTGCCGTCGCTGGTGGAAACCAAGCTACCGATCACGCCGACCTTCCTGACGGCGGGACGGCGCTACGCCATCGTGCTGGTCACTACGGGCGATCACTATGTCGCCATGACCAATACAGACAACGGGGTGGTCCAGGGCACCTTCTTCGTCTCAACCGACGGCGCGTTCTTTGCGGGCAACCTCGTCGATGACATGAAGATGCGGCTCTACTTCGCGCGCTTCGAGCGCACGCGGCTCTCGGTCGAGCTGACAGCCCTGCAGCTGGCGGGCGGCATTCTCGATCTCGATGTGCTGCATCCCGGCGTGACCCCACCTGCCTGTCGCACGGATATCGAGGTGCAGGTGAACGGGGCCTGGGTGGCGCTTGATGGTGAGGCCAATGGGCCGGACCTTTCGAGCCTGCCCCCACTTCTGCCACTCCGGGTGACGCTCACGGGCACCACGGACCTGATGCCAGGCTTTGGCTTAACCGGCTCGCAGGCTGTGGCGACGCGCCCCAAGACGGCCTTCACCTGGGTGTCAGACGCCCGCACGCTCGGCTCGCCCACAACCAGCGTCAAGGTGGTCACCGATCTGCAGCATTTTGAAGAGGCAAACCACGATTGCACCATCACCTTGCTGACAGGGGTGGGTCTCACCGGCACCGAGGCGGCCGATGTGGTCGAAGATGTGGTCTTGGCCGATGGCACGGTGCGGCGGACTTCAGTTTTCAATGTGACCTCGGTCAGCACCTATGCGGTCAAGATTGTCGGCTCGACCGTCAGCGCGGCACTGCCGTTCCTCGTCAGCGAACTGATCGAATACGCGCAAAGCTGATCGAGGCCGACCCCACCATCTCAAGGAAACACAAACCATGGCCTCCAAACCGACCCATTACCGGGTGACGGTGAACCGTCCTCTTGAATTCGCCGGTGCCCGGTTTCGACCGGGCGCGCGCTACACCGTCACCGCGGCAATCTTCGACGGCCTGTCCGCAGAGCACCCTGAGGCCATCGCCACATCCGAGCCTCTGAAGAAGGGCTGACGCCATGCTGAGGTTCGAAGACCTACGCGTGCGCGACAATCAGGATCTCGATCGGGATTTTTTCAACCGCCGCTATCGCCTGATTGCCGAAAGCCTTGGCGATCTTGATGCTCAACTGGCGCGCATTCGCGGGGCCACTGACAATCTGGTGACCCTCGGCCTGACCCGCGTGAATGAGGTCTTGGGCCCTGCGCTGGCCACAGCCACGGCCGCGGCAGAAAACGGGTTTCTGGTGGCCACATCGGCGACGCCACTCACCGTCTCGGTGGGCCTGCAGACAACCTTTGAGATCGATGGCACGCCCGCACGCGCGCTCTTTGCGCCCACGCCCTATGTCGTGCTGACACGCGATGGGGGCGGTAGCCTGAACGACTGGGCGGTGTTCCGGGTCGATGACTACACCCGCGAGAACGGCGGCCTTGCCGGCAAAATCGTGGCCGTCAACGGCGATATCGGTGCGGCAGAGCATGACGACTGGGTGATCTCGGCCAGCGCGGGGCTCGCAGCCTCGGTGATCGAAACCGCGGCCGCGGTCTCAAGCGCGCTGGCTCTGGCCCAGCAGGCAGCACAGGATGCGGCCGCGGCTGCGGATATTGCAGAAAGCGTGCTGGCCAACGGGCCGGTGTCCTCCGTGAATGGTCAGGCGGGGGAGGTGGCGCTCGGGATCGGAGATATACCAAGCCTCACGGCGCAACTGGCCAGCAAGGCGGCCAGCACCCATGGCCATACCATCGCGCAGATTTCCAACCTGCAGTCCACATTGGCTGCGCTGCAGGGTCGGATCGATCTGGTCGATGGCGGCACATATTGATGGAGGCAGGCATGATGCGATCCGCCCTGACAGAGATCAGCGCAAAGCTGGCGATCACCGATGTGCGTGATGTGCAGGTGACAGATGTCGTTGAGGACGGGGTGGGCGGGTTTGTCCGTGCGCTCCGGGTCTTCGGAGAACCCAACACATCTGCAGGCCCGGCGCTGATCCTCGAAGTTCAAATCCAGTCGGGCACGAAGACCGACCTCGATATCACGACACCGACATTGTCGTTCTGAGCCTCGGCCGGCGGCGCCTTCCACACATCCGAGTTTCCTCCTGTGCCGCTGACGTCTGCGCGGGAGGTCGGCTATTCAAGGAGACCTTCTCATGTCCGACCCGAGTTTCGGGATTTCCATCGCGCGGATTGACACCGAGCCGCGTCCGCCCGTCTGGAGCGATATGTCCGTTGTCGGCATCATCGGAACAGCCCCTGAGGCCGATGCGGCGGTGTTTCCCGCCGACACCCCGGTCTTTCTCTATTCCGACGATGCCACCAAGCTGACAGCGCTTGGCGCCACCGGCACGTTGCGGGACGCGGTGACGCTGATCAACGCGCAGCTCGGCGACTTCCAGGTGGCCGCCAAGGTGGTCATAGTCCGGGTCGAAGACGGGATCGATACCGATGCCACCCTCGCCAATATTGTGGGCGATGGGGTCTCCACCGGCCTGCAGGCGTTCATTGCCGCGGGTCCCGAGCTGGGCATCATCCCACGCCTGATCTGCGCCCCAGGATTTACCAGCCAGCGCAGTATCGGTGAGGCCAATCCGGTCTGTGCAGCCCTGCCAGCCATCTGTGAAAAACTCCTCGCTCATGCGGTCGTTGACGGTCCAGCAACCACCGAACAGGACGCGATCGATTGGCGCGAGACGATTGCGTCGCAGCGACTGATCCCGGTCGACCCCGCAGTCAAAGTGTTTGAGGATGGCGTGTCCGTTGTTCAGCCGCTGTCACCGGCCGTGATCGGCATCGGCGTGCGTCGCGATCATGAAAAGCAGGGCCGCCCCTTCCACAGCTGGGCCAACCAGCCGGTGCAGGGCATTGTCGGGCCGTCGCGTCCGATCAACTTCTCGCTCACCGATGGCGCCACAGAGGGGCAACGGCTCTTGTCGGCAAATATTGGCGTGCTCTTGCGCGGTGAGATGGGTGTGGAGAGCGCCATCGGCCAAGGTGGCTTCATCTTCGTGGGCACGGACAACGCAGGTGAGGACGACCTCTGGCGGTTTTACAATGTCTCCCGCGGGCGCGACTTCATCCACCTGATGCTGCTCAGGACCCTGCGGTTTTATCTCGGGCGGTTCAATGTCACGGGCCAGACCGTGCAGGCGATCCTGAACACGATGGAAACCGGCCTGCGCAACCTCAAGGCCGATGGCGACATCCTGGGCTTCGAGATCAAGTTCACGCGAGATCAGAACACGCCCGAGGAACTGCGCCAGGGCCGTTTCACCGTCACCTTCGCCGCCGAAGAGGCCCCGGTGCTGCGCTATCTGGGCGTTCAATCTGCGCGCTATCGCCCGGCGCTTGATGCGCTGCTCGATGATCTGCTGGCGCAGGTCGGCACCATCACCGGATAAGGGGGAAAGATCATGAGCACTATCTACGTCATGGAGGCTGCAAACCTCTTTTGCGGCGATGAAAACCCCACGGCCTCGAAGCACCTGACGCTGACCGAGTTGCAGCTGCCGAACCTGCAGGAAATCACCCAAGACCACCACCCTGGCGGCTCGCGCATGCAGATCGAGGTGGCCCTCGGCATTCAGAAGCTCGAGGCCAGCTTCAAGCTGGCGGGCTGGGATCCAGACTTGCTGACGCAGTTTGGGCTGGGTGCCACGGCGCGCAAGAAGTTCACCGCCTATGGCTCGGTGCGTGACAAGCGCAGCGGCGTGGCCATTGAAGCCAAGGCGGTGCTGGAGGGCCGTCTGGGCACCGCCAACCCAGAGGCGTTCCAGCGCGGCGAGATGCAGGGGTTTGATTACGCCATCAACGAAATCCTGCATTACGAGCTCTATTTCGAGGGGGCCGAGAAATACTACTGGGACTTCTTCACCACCGACTGGCGGGTGAATGGCGTGTCGCAAAACGCAGATGAGCGCGCGATCCTGCGCATCCCGAACGGTTTTTGAGGTGACCCATGTCTGATGCAGCAAAACAAAAGACCGTTTCCCTGTCCGTGCCGGTGACGTTCGAGGGCCGCGAGATCACCGAGATCCGCATCACCAAGCCCAAGGTCAAAGACCTCAAGCGGATGAATGCCGCGCTCGACGGCATCACCGATCGTCTGGACCAGGGCATTGTCATGGCCTCAGCTTTGACGGGCTATCCGGTCGAGATGATCGAGGATCTCGACACTGACGACTTCACGGCGCTGTCGGAGGTGATTGCGGATTTTTTCCCAAAGGGCACGGCTTCGCCTCCTGGCGATCGGTCGTTGCCGAAGCCGCCCACTGGCTGAACACACCGCTCACGGCCTTTGAGGACATGGACTGGTCCGAGGTGGTGCTGTGGCACGCCGAGGCCCGTCGCCTCGCGCGAGCTGCGAAGATGAGGTGACGCATGTCGACGCTCACATCCCAACTGGTGATCGAACTGCTGGACCGGGTGACGACCCCGGCGCGTCGGGCGGCCAATGCGCTGGCGGGCATTTCGAATACGGTCCGCGAGACCAATGGCCAGCCCATCACATTTGGGGACCGGCTGAACGCGGCCATAACCCGCAACAACCGCGCGCTGGCGGATGCGCGTGGTGGGCTGGTCGACGCGGTGGCCAGTTTTTACGCCTTGCGCGGTGCGATTGGCGCGCCGATCGAGGCCGCCTCAGCTTTTGAAAGCGCCATGGCCGATGTGGCCAAGGTGGTGGACTTTCCGTCACCGGAGGCCTTTGCACAGTTCCAGCAGGACCTCTTTGCGCTCTCGCGCGATATTCCCATCGCGGTGACAGGTCTGGCGGATATTGCTGCGGCGGCTGGACAGGCCGGGATTGCGGGGCAAGACCTGGTCCGGTTCACGGATGCGGCCGCCCGAATTGGCGTGGCCTTTGATATCAGCGCTGAGCAGGCCGGTGGGTCGATGGCCAACCTGATGACAGCGCTTGGGCTGACGATCGACGAGACAGTGTCGCTCGCGGATGCGATGAACCATCTGTCCAACAGCCAGGCCTCGAGTGCGGCGGACATTCTCGATGTGGTCCAGCGCGTGGGCGCACAAGCGACCATGTTCGGCTTCACTGCGGAGGAAACCTCGGCCTTTGCCTCGGCGATGCTGGCTGCGGGCGCGCAAAGCGAGGTAGCGGCGACGAGTTTCCGCAATATGGGGGCGGCGCTGACGCGAGGGTCTGCGGCAACGCGCGGGCAGCGCGAGGCCCTGCGCGAACTTGGGCTTGATGCGGAAGACACTGCGCGCTCCATGCAGGAAAACGCGGTTGAGACCACGATCGATGTGCTGCGCCGCATTGGTCAGTTGCCAGCCGAGCAGCGCGCGGCAATCTCAAGCCAGCTCTTTGGCAAAGAGGCCCGGGCGCTCGGGCCTTTGCTGACCAACCTCGGTTTGGTCGAGGAGACGCTCGGCATGGTTGGGGATCGCGCAACATATGCGGGGTCTGCTTTTGCGGAGTTTGAGGCGCGCAACAACACGTTCCAGGCCAATATGCAGCGGTTCCAGAATGTTCTGACCGAGCTGCAGATCAATATCGGCAATGCGCTGATGCCCGCCATTACGCAGCTTACTGAGGCCATCACGCCGCTGATCACTCGGCTGGCTGATCTCGCAGGGGCGTATCCGGAGGTGACGCTGGCGGTGGTGGGGACGACCGCGGCGGTGATTGCCTTCAAAGGCGCCATGGCGGCGCTGAGCTTTGCGGGGCTTCTGGGGCGTGGGGGTGTTCTGTCGCTGATCGCGGCAGGGTATAACAGCATTGGACGCGCGGCGATTGGCGCGCGCGCAGCGGCCAGGTCCATGATCGGATTGCAGACTGCGTTGGCGGCCATGTCCGGACAGCCGCTCGGGACGCTGGGGCGCTTGCGGGCCGGGCTGACCGGGATCGCGCTGGCCGTCCCGGGCGTTGGCGCGTTGTCGTCTGGCATTGCCGCCATCGGCGCAGCCGTGGCCACGATCTCCGCTCCGGTCTGGGGCGCTTTTGCCGTGGCGGCCGCCGCAGTGGCCGCAGCTGGCCTTGCCCTCTGGCGGTATTGGGATCGGATCAGTGCGATCTTCGTCGGTGTGGGACAAGCCATCGGGGAAGCGTTGCAGCCGGGGCTGGACTGGGTTGGCGAAAAGCTGTCTTTTCTGACCCCGCTGGTCGATGGATTTGGGGCTGCTTGGGATTGGGTACGTGAGTGGCTTTCAGGCCTTGGCGCGTTGCTGTCGGGCCTCTTCACGCGCGAAACCCTGTCCGAGGAAGACATCGCCCGGATCACGGAACGGGCGCGGGAGGTGACCGAAAACATCATCGGCTGGTTTGCGGGTCTGCCTGAACGGCTTGGTGAGGCCTCAAGCGACCTGGTCGCGGCGGGCCGCGCTCTGATCCAATCGATCTGGGACGGGGCCGTGGAGCGTTTTGGTGCCTTCATCGACTGGGTCGCAGGCATTCCAGGGCGCATCGTGGACGCCATCGGCAGCATTGATCTGTCCAGCCTGATCAGCTTCGGCGAACCGCCGCGCTGGCTGCGCTGGATGATGGGGGAAGAGGAGGTCACGCCGCCAGAGATCCCGACGCCGCCAAGGCAGGCGGAATTTGACAGCCTGCCTGCAGACCAGCGCTCCGCAGCTGAGACGCTGGCGACGGCCCGTGCGGCCGGCGATTTGCCGACGCCGGGCTATCTCAACGACCTGTCAGAATATGCGGGTCAGCTTCGCGATGAGATGTCCGGCGTTCAGGCGCAGATTGACCAGATCGATCAAAATGGGCCGATGGGCCAGACACTGGTCGCACCCTTGCAGGCCGAGCTGCGCCGGCTGCAAGAGGAGCTGGTGTCTGTCGAGGCCGAGCTGCAAACGGGCCGTGAGCGCGCGGACGAGGTGACCGAGGCACTTCGGCTGCTTGGCGAGACCGAAGCCGAGCCGGAGATTAACACCGCGTCAATCGACCGGGCGCTTGATCGGGTTCGAGCACTCCGCGCTGAAATGGCTGCTGCTGAAGGTGGTGTGGCAGCCCCACAAGCGCCGGTGCCGCAGATTGATGGTGCCCGTGCGGACGGCGGCCCGATCAGCCGGGAGGGCACCTATCTGGTGGGGGAGGAGGGACCAGAACTGGTCACGCCGTCGCGGTCCGGGTTTGTGAACACCTTCGGGGAGATCGCCGCGGTCGTCACGGCTCTGAACAAACTGCCCGGCATCCTGCTGGCCATAAACGGTGCCGGGCCAGACTTGATCACTGCGCCGGCGCACAATGCGGCGCGCGACGTAAGCAAGGGGACGCAACAGCCTGGTCCGCCTGAAGGGGATGTGACTGTGCTTGCGCCCAGACCCAAGCTGACGCCTCCGGACCCGATCGTTGTTCCAGCGCCTGAGGTGCAACCCGCCGAGCACGTTACGCTGCCTATGCCAGAGGTGCTGACACCAGAACTTATCCCGGTGCCCGATGTGCAGGTGCCGGCGCCGCTGGTCAGACCGCCGGAGGCAGTTGCGGTACCGGCGCCGGAGTTGGAGGTTCAAGAGACGCTTGTAACGCCACCGCCAAGGATCGTTCGGGAAAGCCCCGGTTTGCCCTCCGTGCAGGTGGCGGATGATACGGTCACCGATCATCGGAAAATGTCAGACCCTTCCCTGGAAGAAACGGGCACAGCGCCCGCCACATCGAGGACCGAGGGCAAACCCAAAGTGATGAGCGCCACCTTCGAGGTGTCGATCAACGTCACCCCAACAATCCACACGACGGAGCGCGTGGACCCCGCGCAGCTCTCGCGTGAAATTGGTGCGCAGATGCGCAGCGAATTGCGGGAGGCGTTCCGCGGTGTCTTTGCGGACACGGGCATGAGGTTTGCGTGATGCTGATGATGCTGGGGCCGGTGCAGTTTGAGGTGATCCCCTTCAACACGAACACCTACGGCCACGACCACACGGCCGGCTTTGCCGAAAAGCCGGTTCTTGGGACCCGGCCGCCGCTTGAGTTCGTTGGCGAAGGTCCGGAAAGCTGGACCATCCAGGCCAAACTTTATCCGGAGAAGTTTGGCGGATTGGGGCAGTTGCAGACGCTCTATCAGGCGCGCGCCTCGGGGCGTCCGCAATATCTGATGCGGGGTGACGGCGCGGTAATGGGCTGGGTCGTCATCCTCGATGTGAAAGAGAAGTCTACCTATCTCGATCCCAAGGGCGTCGGCAAAGTCATCGATGTCGACATCAGCGTCAAACGCTGTGACGCGCCGTCCTCTGGCAGTTTCTTTTCGCTGCTCGCGGACATCTTCTTGTGGGCTACGCGATGACCGATGTGAGTGAAACTGTGACTATAGAGGGCGAGGGCCTGACGGTCTCTCTGATCGTCTGGCGACGGTTCCATTGGCCGATGCCCGGTCTGGTGGAGCAAATTTACGATCTGAACCTCGGGCTGGCCGATCTTGGCCAGACCCTGCCAGTTGGGACCCGCTTTGAGATGCCGATCCCGATCCCACGCGCGCAGCAGGTGCTGGACCCGATCCGGCTTTGGTAAGGATGCGCCTCCATGTCCAAACGCGCGGTGTTCAGTGTGACGGTGGCGGGGAGCAATATCACGACGGCGCTCCTGCCGGTGCTGATCGGCCTGCGGGTCTCGGACAAGGTGGGCACCCATACCGACAGCGCCGACCTGGAGATCGACGACACGGAGGCCCGGATCATCCTGCCGCGGAAAGGCGCGGATGTCGTGATTGCGCTTGGCTGGGAAAGCGATGGCATGCGGGTGGTGTTTCGCGGCACCGTGGATGAGGTGAAATCTTCCGGCAGCCGGGGTGGGGGGCGCCGGTTGATGATCGTGGCCAAAGGCATGGATACAACCGGTCCCGCCAAGGAAGGCCAGCAACGTCACTGGGACAACCAGACCATCGAGACGATCCTGGGCGATGCCGCACGTCATGCAGGCATCGCACGTGTTGAGGTAGACCCAGACCTGCGAGAATTGCGCCGCGCCTATTTTGAGATGCGTGACGAAAGTTTTATCGCCATGGGCGAGCGGCTGGCCCGAGAAGTGGGCGGCAACTTCCGGATTGCTGGCGATACCGCGATCCTCTCCAAGCGCAACGGCAGCTATCAAGCCTTCGTGCTGGCACGCTGGGGGGATAATCTGCAGAGCTGGGACATTGCCCCGCAGCTAGGGCGACCTCAGTTTAGCACGGTCCGCGCAAGATGGTATGACATGGTTGCGGCGCGGTGGGAGCTGGTCGAGCGCGCCACGGGTTTGGACGTGCGCGCGCTGCATGCGTTTCGCTTTGCCAAACCGGATGCGGTCGAGACTTCCCAGCAGACTGACAGCGATGCCGCGACCGCCGAGCGAGACGCGGGCGAGGGCACGGTCACGATCGAGGGTGATCCCGCCGCCATCCCTGACGGTTTGTGCATCATCACGGGCACGCGGCCCGGTGTCGATGGCGCCTACCGCATTGAAGCGGTCACGCACACGCTGACCCGCGCGGGCGGCTTTGTCACCACGCTGGAGCTGAAACAGCCCCAAGACGGCGCGGGCGCTGATGCGCAGACGGAAGGCACAACCCCAGTGGCACCAAGCGCAAACGTGCCGCCCATTATCGATCCGGATGCAACCGGGCCGCTCTGAGACCAAGGAGGCAGGGATATGCCGGACGACAGTTTTATCGAAACCATCAACCACCTCTTCGGCGGGGCTATTACCACCCTGATCGGCGCCTTCACGGGTCGGCTTATGTGGCATTCTGGCGAGGTGAAGCTGGGCAACCGCAAGTTTTTCGGCAAGGAACTCCTCTGGGAAATCCCGGTTGCTGTGGGCATGGCGCTCATCGGCGATGCGGCGGCAAATTACATCGGCCTGACCCAGCCGGTCTCTACCGGGTTCGTGGCCACGCTCGCCTATCTCGGCCCCCGCGGCGCCGAAAGTCTGCTCTGCGCCTGGATCGGTCGCAAGAAATAAAACCCGCCCAACATCGATCGCCTGATCACACGCTGTCCTCTGGGGCGGCGTTTTCTTTTGCAAGGAGGCCAATATGACCCCTTTTGAAATCGCCCAATCCTACATCGGCACCACCGAGGGCCCGGGGCCTGAAGACAATCCTGTCGTCATGGATATGTATGCCTCGGTCGGCCATGACTGGGTCGAGCATGACTCTGTGGCCTGGTGCGCGGCTTTCGTGGGCCACTGCTTTGAACGAGCCGGGCTGCGCTCCACCCGACGTCTCAACGCGCGGTCCTATCTCGAGTGGGGCATTCCGGTTGATCTGGTCGATGCGCAGGCTGGCGACATCGTGGTCTTCTCGCGGGGGTCGAAAGCCTGGCAGGGCCATGTCGGCTTCTTCGTGAAAAGGTCCGGGACCATGATTGAGGTTCTGGGTGGCAACCAGTCCGATGCCGTCAATATCCAGCGCTATGCGAAATCGAGGCTGCTCGGGGTGCGGCGCGCGGGCAATGTGGCCCCGGCAGTCACGCTTTCGGTCCGTGAGGTGCAAGCACGCCTCAAGGTGCTTGGCTATCACGAGGTGGCCCAGGTTGACGGCCAGATCGGGCCTCGCACCCGTGCGGCGATCCTGGCGTTTCGCGATGACAATGGTTTGCCGCTGGTTCCGATTATCGATGTGGCGCTCACGGAGGCATTGGCCAAATCTGAGCCCCGAGGAGTTCATCCAGACCGTGCAGCCGGTGTGCCCGAGAGCAGCCGGATCGTCACGGCGGCAAATGCTCAGGTGGGGCTTGGCGTTCTCGGTGCTGCCGGATCTGTGGCCGCGCAGATTGCGCCGGCGCTGACCGAGGCGGAAGAGGCGCGTGATACCGCCGAACGGGTTCTGGATCTGGTCGGGCTGACGGGTGCAGTGCAAGCAGCCTTGCCTTGGATCGGGGCTGCCGTGTTCATCGGCGTCATCTTCTACGCCCTGAAAGCCCGCAACGCACGGATCGAGGATCATCGCAGCGGGAAGACCCCGTGATGTGGGTCTTGATCGTTTCGATGTGCATGTCGATCGGCGAGGCTCCGGCCTGCGTATCCGAAATCTATCCGGTGGCGTTGCGCACATTTGCCGAGTGCGAGGACGCGGCTGTCATATCCCATGATCACATCCGGGCTGCAGCGGACGCTGACAATATCGTCGTGGTGTCGCTCGAAACCCACTGCTTCAGAACGGTGGGCCAGCCCATCTCAGTGGAGGGCCATGAATGATCTCGATCCTGACTACCATCTTTTCCGGGATCGGTCGCAAGGCGGCTCTGTGGGGCGCGATCGCCGTCGCAATTGGCGCGGCCCTCTGGATCGCGTTTCGGCGGGGTCGTCTGGAAGCGGAGGCCGAATTCCTGATCCGCCGGGCCGATTCCCGGGTCCAATCCCTGCAAACAGCAAAGGAGGTGTCGAATGAGGTGCAAAACGCTGATCGCGCTGATCTTCAGCGCCGCCTTGACCGCTGGATGCGCGATTGACCCGACGCGGGATCGCGATGCCTGCGATTGGGCTGCCCCAATCAGACCTTCCCGCGCGGACGTGCTGTCTGAGGGCACGTTGGCCCAGATCGTCACCCATAATGAAATCGGTGCGCGCCTCTGCGGTTGGCGGCCCTGATCCGCAAAATCTTGGAGGTGATCCGTGGACGGGACCAAGTATGACCTGAGCCCGGACGCCTGGTCCATGGTGGCTTTCAACGCTTCCGCCGCGCTGGTGGTGCCGCCGATTGGTGCCCGGATCTGGGGCCAGGTGGCACCGGAGGATGAACCGCCTGCCGACGGCGGATTTGTGATCCGGGGGATGCGCCTCATTCGGGGGATCGCGCCCTTTGAGGCGCTTTGGCTGCGCGCGGACACCGCGCCTGCAACCGTCACCGTTTACCAAGGAAACAGCATGTCTGGCGTCGTTTACTTCGGAAAATCGCCGTTTCGATTGCGCGGCCAAGGCCCCGTTGAAATCGAGGTGCCGTATGTGCCCCAGGTCCTCGATGGTGGGGCACCGTACACCGATTACGCCGGCCTTGCCGTCATCGACTGCGGTGGGGCTGCTGCTGACCCCAATCTTCGTACCATTGATGGCCGCATTCAGGGAGAAACCCCATGACTTCAACTGTCTTTGCCAAAATCCAGATGCGCCGCGGCACCGCGGCAGAATGGGCCGCCGCCAATCCGATCTTGGCCGAGGGCGAATTTGCCTTCGAGATCGATACGGGCATCACCAAGGTCGGCGACGGCGCCTCGGATTATGCAACTCTGCCGGCCTATGCGACCTACAGCCAGATGCTGGTGGCGCAAGAAGCGATCGAAGCGGGGCAGGCACAGCTTGCCACCTTCAACAGCCAACTGACGGCGGCGCAGAATGCGGCGACCACCTCTGTGGCCAAAGCGTCCGAAGCCTTAGTCTCGGCTGGCAATGCCAAGGGGTCGGAAGATGCGGCGGAAGTGAGCGCATCGCAGGCGGCTCAGAGCGCAATTGATGCGGCGGCGTCTGCGGCGCAGGCGGCTGGATCCGAGACCAATGCCGCGGGGTCTGAACAGGCAGCTGCAGCTTCCCAAGCGGCGGCTTTGTCGAGTGAACAAGCTGCGGCCCAAAGTGAAGTCAACGCCGCTGAAAGCGAAACCATCGCCTCGGCCGCTGCCGCCGTTGTTCAGCCGCTTGCCGAGGAAATCGAAGTGATCGCGACCAACATCGGCACCGTGCAGGACGCGGCTGGACCGCTCACCGACATCCAGACTGCCATTCTGGAAATGGCGACTGCCTTCGTCAATTCACAGACGCGGTATGTCTCCGCCGTCGCCTTCTCGTAAGGAGCCACGCCCGTGACAGTTGAACAGCAAGTGGATGCCCTGACGGCCTCGGTCGACAAACTGAAGGGGGCTGTGGTCTCGAAGAAGGCCACCCTTGATGCCTCGGTTGCCGACGCGCAGTCAGCGACCGCGCAGGCGCAGGCCGCCAAGGCGAATGCGCTTTCTGCCCGCGATCAGGCTGGGGCTTTCAAGGATGCGGCGTATAGCGCGGCGCAGTCTGCCGCCTCGGCTGTCGCCTATCAGGATCTTTCTGCGATTGCGCTTACCAAGGCTGTCACGGCCGTCGATGTGTTCATCTATGACACATCGAAAGACAGTGACGGTGGCGCCTGGCGGCATCGTTGCGCAGGCACAAGCTGGTATCGGGAGCCCTTGAATACCGCGACGCGGGGCGCGCGGCGGGAGTTTCCGGCGGTGGCGATCATCGTGGTCGAAGTCGGCGTCGTGCGCATTTATGATGCTGATGATCCTGCGATCCCGATGTGGATGGTCTTTGAGGGCGGTTACAACAACATCGTTGCCCTCGGGAGCGGGTATTTCTTCACCTCGGCCTGCGCAAAGAACGGCGTTCTCGCAGTGGGTCATGCCGATGGCGCGCGCGCTGGTCTCGATGTGGTGAGCTTCATCGCCGATGCAGGCAAGCATTATGGAACCACGGAGCACCCGCTCAATGTAGCCTATGGCAGCTCAGCCTATAAGGGAAACATCGCCCAGCGAAACGCAGCGCTTGGCAATGTCTATGTCGGCAATATCGGCCTGATCGCCAACAATACGGTGAACGACGTCGCCATGACAGTTTTGCCTGGGGCAGCCGTGGATCCGGCAACGCGCCTTCCCGCACCAACCATTGCCGTTGCCGTCGGTCGCTATGGCCTACCCGGAGGAGGTGTAAGCATTATCGATGGCCCCGCGGGCATCGGCACGGTGGTTGATATTCCGACCCATCAATCCGCGGCGGGTGGCTATGAATGCAAGACGGTCGAGTTTGGGCCGCATGGCGAACTTCTGATGAACGCGGCCTATAACGGCAGCAATGCGACGGAGAACGTGTTCGAGACCCTGCCCATCACCGATCTGCCAGAAAACAATATTCACCCGACCGCACGATCCTACGGTTTGACCACGCCAGCGCTCACGCCTGGCACTTCAGCGGCCGTGCTGTCGGCAGGTGAAGAACTTTTCATGGGCGACGGGCGTTTGGCCATTCCGCAGCGGGCCATGTACTGGAGCCATCTGGCGCTTGTTCATGAAAACAAAGCCGACAAGACAAAGGGGATGGTCGCCTACATTGGGCACGATTTCAACACGGGCTGGCAAGTGGGTGACAGCCGCCTTGCCGCCCTATGCGGCACGGACGGCACCGATCTTACTCAGGAAAACTTGGTCACAAATGGCACATTTGCAGACCTGAGTGGATGGAACACCGGTGACTGGGTGGCTACTGGCTCCGCTGTAACGGTCGATAGCGCGCTTGCTTATACCAGCATCAGCCAGCTCGGCGTCTTTAAACCGAATGCGGCGTATTTCGTATCGTTTGATTATGAGGTGACGGCCGGCGGCTTGGCCTCGCGCGCCGGCAGCGGCGGGCAGTTCGGGTTTTTCGACGTCAACGCGCCTGCCGCCGGTACATGGTCTGGGCTGGTCCGTACCATCTACAATAGCGATGGAATGCTGATGTTCACCACCAAAGGAGGCGGGATCACCGGCAGCGTCACGAATGTCATTGTGCGTGAAGTCGTCGCCGATCAGGGACCAAAGCTTCAGCATCTCGATGTGAAAGGTGCCATTGCGCGAGCACCAGTGGCTGCCGGGTCTGACTTGGTTGGCTACAGCGGGTTCTCATCGATCAACTATCTTGAACAACCCTACACCGCCCATCTCGACGTGGGATCAGGCGATCTGTGCATCACGGGCTGGGTCAATCCAGTTGGCGACAATCAGGCAATCGCGTCCTACGAAAACGCCACCGATGGCCATGGTTGGACCATCGGCCGATCCACCGGGGTGCTGCGACTTTACACCGGTCGCGGCGGTCAGAACAAAGCTTACAGTTTTGGTACTTTGGCCACGGGAAACTGGCAGTTCTTCTGCGTCTTCCGAAAAGCCGGCTACTGGTTTGGTGGCGTCAATGGCGCCGTTGCGCCTGATGGCATCATTGGTGCCTTGGACAGCTTTGCAACGGGCAACGTCCTTCGGATCGGCTGGCAGAGTCTGATTTCGGGAGGCGCTTGGTCAGGGGCAATCTCTATGGTGCGGGTTTCGACCACGGCGCCAACAGCTGACCAAATCCGCAGCATCTATGACGATGAAAAAGCGCTGTTTCAGGAAAATGCAGCCTGCGCGGCGGGCGTCTTTGAAAAGAGCGCCCTCAAAGCCCTCGCGCATGATCCAGATACTGGCCTCCTGCATATCGGCGGCAATGGCGGGCGGGCGACCTACAAGGGGCTGCGGCGCGTAGCAAAATCGACAGCGCCAGTGGCGACGTCCATTGCAGCACAGAACGAAGTGATCGTGCAGCAATAACGTGCGTCAGCGCGCAATGCCCCAGCCGGAAGACTTTCAAGTTTCCGCGCCTAGGATAAAGATATGACCCTGATGAGTACAACATCAAAGCTGGCCACTTCGGTTGACCAGCTAACCGGAGAAGCAAACGTTACCAAGGCGCAGCTCGACGCCAAGGTGGTGCTGGTCGACGCGGCGGTTGTTACGACACAGGCCGAACAGACTGCAACCGAGGCAGCCCGGGACGAGGCGGCAGCACGAGCGACTGACGCTGAAACCCATCTTGCGGCCGTGAAGGCTGGTGTGACTTATCAGGGCATCAGCGCGATCTTCGCAGAGAAAGCCGTGACCGCCGTGGACGTGTTCGTCTACGATACGAGCCTCGACAGCGACGGTGGGGCATGGCGCAAGCGGTGCCAGCACACGAGCTGGTATAATGAGCCGCTGAACACCGCAGAGCGCGGGGCTCGGCGCGAGTTCCCAGCGGTTGCCGTGATAATTGCCGTCGCGGGGGATGCCATCACCATTTATGATGCAGATGACCCAATGTTGCCTATGTGGATGGTATTCCCGCGAGGCAGTACAACGCACTGGTTTGATAGCGCACAGGATGTCACATGCGTTTCGGCCCTGAATAGCGTCGTTTGCGTCGGCAGCAAATTTGACGAAGAAAACCGGGGAGGCCTACGCGTGTTCAACTTCGCATCGGACACGGGCCAACATTTTGCTGGGACATATCAATCCTACAATTGGTATTATGCTGGTGGCATTGCACAGCGGGGTATAACTGGACGCACCTACAACGGCAGCGGTAATTTGATCGTCGATAGGCGGGTCACTGATGTCACACTGGCTGCGCTCCCTGATGCGCCCATCGACCTCACGACCGGTCTGCCAGTGCCGACAATCGCTGTTTCGACACTCGGCGGGGTGTCCATCATTAAAAATAGCGGGGCGGTCGTGAACGATCTCTACGCCAGAAGTGTTTACCGCCTCGAATTTGCGGATAGCAGCTTGGTTTGGTGCCCGACATCCAACCCAGAAAACTGGTTCATCACTGACAAGATTGGCGATGTCGAGGACGGTTGGGTCTTCTCCGAGTATTTGAGGCGGGAAGATTTGATCGGAGACGACTATCCACGCGGGCCGCAGGCAACATCAGCAAACAATCGCCACGCCTATCTTGGTGACAGCATCTTCGCAACTTCCAACACGGTAGCCCCTTCAGCTGGTGTCTTCCTGTATCAGCGAGGAAGGGCAGTATCGTTCAACAAAAACGAGGGCTTGATTGCCAAGATTACATCAACCTTCAATTCCGGATGGATGCTGGGCGACATTAGAGGCGCATTCTTATCCTCGGTCGACAGCTCACCCTTGAGTGGCGGCGATGAAATCACGACAAATGGCGAATTCGAAACCGATACGGTTTGGGTAAAAGATAGCGGATGGTCGATCGAAGGCGGCCTCGCATCTTATGATGGCGCGACGTATGGCTCGCTGTCCCAGCAAAATTCTGGGATTCAGGCCGGCAAGACATATCGAGTTACGATTTCAATTGGCACCAATGCCTCCGGGGCTGGCCAATTCTTTGTTCAACTCAAAGGCGCCCAGTCTGGCCAATATAACTTCGCATCAGGCACCAGCTATACATTTTACCTGACGGCCGGCTCGAGCGGTAACGACATCGGGATCTACTCCAATTCAACATTCCCTTTCACCATCGCAAAGATATCAGTTTTAGGAGCTGACTTGGACGTATCGCCTCGGGGCGCGATGAAGTCCGCGGGACTGCTCGTTCACGGGTCGATTATTCGAGAGCAAGTGGCATCCGGGGCGGAACTCTCTGGGTATCGAGGATTTTCCGATCTCAATTTCCTGTCGCTTGAAAACACGGACGCGTTGGATACCGGTAGCGGCGACTTTTCCTACATGGGCTGGGTCTTTAATCCCAGTATTTATGATACCTTTCTAAGCCGCAGCGATGGCGCCGGGCTTGGCTGGTATCTCCAGCGCGGCAATGGTCAATTCTGGTTCTCAAGTACCGTTGGAGGAAGCATTAACGCTGGCGCAATCCCAGACACTGGGTGGTCATTTATTTGCCTCTCACAGAACAACGGCGTTGTTTCAGGCTATGTGAACGCAGCTTTGATCGGAACAGGCCTTGGCTCGGCTAATATGTCGATTCCAAACAGCGTTTTAACCTTTGGGATCAAACGCCCTGATCTTGCGGGGGCCATTGACACAATGACTGGGAAAATGGCGCTGTGGCGGTTTTCTGCGACGGCGCCGACCCCTGAGCAATTCCGAAAAATCTACGAAGATGAACGCAAGCTGTTCCAGCCCGGTGCGCAGTGCACCCTCTACGGCACGAGCGATGCGGTCACTGCGCTGGCGTACGACCCCAAGACCAACTTGCTGCACATCGGGACTTCGGCGGGCCGCTCCACCTTCGACGGCCTGCAACGTGTGGCCAACACCGAAACCCCGGTCACGACCGCCATCTCGGCGGTCAACGGCCTGATCGCGGAGCAATGGCGACATGACCGTTAGCATTTCCAAGCCGGAGCTGAACCTGCGCGAGGAGCTTGCCGCTCTGCGCGCCAAGGTCGCTGCTGGCGTCGTGCAGGAGGCCTTCTGGTTCTCTGGCGACGGCGCGACCACCACATTCGCGCTACCGCGCGGGTGGAAACCGAAGTTCGTCTATGTCGGCGGCGCGCTGAAGCGCCCCGGCACGGGTGAGGACTACACCGTCTCATACGACGGGTTCATCTGCTCGCTGTTTTTCGCGGTGGCCCCTGCCACGGTGGACGTTGGCGTGATCTGCATGCGGGAGGTCTGATCCATGACCGTTTTCATCAAGAAGGGCGACGCACCCCTGAGTCTGCGTCAGGCGACCAAGCGTGGCATGGCCCATGTTGCGGCGGAGCTGGCACAGGCGGGCGCACGGACGGGCGATGAAGAGCTGCTGCGGGTGATCCCGCACGCTGACCTCACTCTGCGGCTCGCGACCGTTGTGCAGGCTTTGGGGCACGTTTCCTACCAAGCCTATGCGTTGGGCTGGGAAGCCGACAACCTCGTGAATGGAGAACACAACCTGTTTAACCACCAGCTGGCGGCATACAGGGCGGCACAGGCGCGTCTGGCGCGGTATAAGCTGGCGGACGGTCGCCCCGAGATCACCGAGGAACTGCAGGCGATTGACCGCCTGGGCCAGCCCGTGTTCGACGAGACAAACGGGGAGCCGATGATGGAGACTGTCGTGGTGCAGGCGGCGATCGACCCGCTCCCGGCGGAGGTCGAGCAGCCCATCTACGATGAGGTGACCGGCGAGCAGACCGGTACAGAAATGGTATCCAACCCGGAAATCGTCCGGGACGAAGCCGAGCGGGCGGACGCAAGAGCGGTTGTCGATGAAACCTCCGCGGAAGTCATTGAATTTGCGAGCTCAGAAGCAGGCTTGTCGTCATGACGTCCAGGGTCTTGAACAAAAGGTCGGCCGTGCCCGGAAAGGTGCCAACAACGGCCCAGATTAATCTCGGTGAGCTGGCGATCAATACCCGCGACGGCAAGCTATTCCTCAAACGCGATAACGGAAACGGCACATTTACGATTGTCGAGATCGGGTCGCCGCAAGCGGTCGCAGCAAGTCTCGGCCTTGGTGCCCTTGCATATGGGCAAGTTGGCGACTGGACCGTCACGGCTGATGCAAGCGGCAATCTGCGGTTCTATCACGATGGCGCAGCACGGATGCGTCTTGATCCAGACGGAAATCTGATCGTGTCCGGCGACATAACTGCATTTGGGGCACCTTGATCATGGCAGTCATGGTGTCTGGGGCTTTGTCTCTCTCGAGCATCGCTACCGAATTTGGTGGCGATGCTGAGTTGCCCTTGAGTGCTTTCTATCGCGGGGCCGGTCGTGTCCCTGCCGCGGGTGCGCCCAACCTGCGGATTCCCGCGAATGGTACAATATCGTTTTCTGCATTCCGTGGCGGCGCTCTGACGGCAGTCGTCGATTGTGAAATCATCGGTGGTGGCGGGGGCGGCGGACATGGTGTGGGGGATGGCACTGCCTCGGGAAGAGCGATTTCCGGTGGTGCCACAGCGATCACATCAGCAGGCAAACAGCTGGTTTCGGCGGCAGGTGGTTTGGGCGGCTTGAACGGTCAAGCACCACGTTCTGGAAATAACGGCGAAGGGACAGCGTACGGTCCTGGTGGCATCGGAGGAAACGTCAACGCTGCCGGGAGCTCAGCGCCAAATTCATCTTATGGCGCTGGTGGAGGCGGTGGGGGCGGTGACAACCCATCGACCTATGACTCGTCCGGTGCGGGCGGGTTTGGTGGCTCGGCTGGGACTAGGCGCGCAGGCTCAATCCAGGTGGTCTACGGTGCTGTGCTGACCATCAGCATCGGCGCTGGCGGCCCCGGTTCTAATGCCGGATATCGCGGAGGCGATGGAGCTGCGGGATATGCACGCCTGACCTGGGACGAAAAAGCCGCCAGCTTTACAGCGAGCGGCTCGGTGGTTGTCGACTAGGAGGCGTAAAATGCAGTTTCTAGAGATCGACGCGTTGACGGGATATTCGGCTGCACTGGATGCCCTGACTGAAGGCCAGCGCGCGGCACTGGTGGAAATCGTATTTTGTTTCAGGCTTGGCGTCTTATCGGCCACAGCTGTGTTTAGCGACGTTGAAACCCTGCGCGAAGTCACCGGTCAGGTCCCCGACGAAATCGAGTTCGCCGTAACTTGGCGTTATGGCGTTGACCTCGAAAGCCTGTCGCACGGACAACGCGCCCGTTTCTACGTCGATGGTCACGATCCAGAACACGTGCTCCTTGGTTTCACCTATTCCCCCGTAGGGGTGCTGGAAGAATGGAAACGATATCGACGGGACCCTGATTGCAAACAGCGCCTCCTGATCGATCGGTTCGATGCCACGGGCGAAGCAAAATCGATCGGAGAGGTGGAAAGAGCTGGTGGTCCAGATCTATGGAAAGGGCCACTTGATCTGCCGGAAAAGGCCAAGCAGGCAGGGTTGCATGTCATCTACCTCGCGAAAGAAACGAAAGATCAGAGTTACTTGCGCATATTCCAATCATGACTGCCGCACCTGCAGATTTGTTCATGAAATGTTCTTGTGACGATGAGGGTGAAGTGCCATCTCACCCGAGCAAAGCCCGTTTCACCCGATCCACTCCCTTCACAACCAGTTCAGCGTCGCCGCGCGCCTCGACGTTCAGCCGCACAACCGGTTCGGTGTTTGAACTGCGCAGATTAAAGCGCCATTCGCTCATGTCGAAGCCCAACCCGTCCATTTCGTCGATGGATATTGCTTCGGGTTCAAATGCTGCTCGAACTCTCGCGATGGCGGCCTGAGGATCTTCCAACGTGAAATTGATCTCCCCTGAGGAGGGAAACGCCGCTTTTCGATCCGCGACGAGATCCGCAAGAGGACCATACCGGCTAACCAGTTCAGCAACGAGCAGCCAGGGGATCATGCCGCTGTCGCAGTTGACGAAGTCGCGAAAATAGTGATGCGCGGACATCTCACCGCCATAGACAGCGTTTTCATCACGCATGGCTTGTTTGATGAAGGCGTGACCCGTGCGGGTTTGGACAGCGCGACCGCCAGCTTTCGCTACAAGATCCTGTGTGTTCCAGATGATCCGCGGATCGTGGATGATCGTCGCACCTGGGTCTTTCGCAAGAAACGCTTCAGCTAGAAGGCCGACGACATATTCGCCGTCGATGAAGGCTCCTGTGCGATCGAAGAAGAAGCAGCGGTCAAAATCACCGTCCCACGCCAAGCCGAAATCAGCGCCAGTGTCGCGCACTGCTTCTGCGGTCGCGGGCCGATTTTCTGGAAGGAGCGGGTTTGGAATGCCCTGTGGGAAGCTGCCGTCAGGTTCGTGGAACAGACATTCGAACACCAGCGGTGCGCCAAGGTCTGCAAGCCTTTCAGCAATGGCATCAAATGTCGGTCCAGCAGTTCCATGGCCCCCATTCACTACGATTTTCAGCGGCTTCAGCGCGGAGATGTCAACAAACTGGCAAATGCGCTCTACGTATGCCGCGCGTGCCTCTTCGGCGGTGTCGTGGATCTTGCCGAGAGTAGCGCTTTTCTCGAACGCATTTTCTTCGGCCAGTTCTTTGATCCGCACCAGTCCAGTGCCTGCATCAAGTGGCGCCGAACCAGCCCGCACCATCTTCATGCCGTTGTAATCCATCGGGTTGTGTGAGGCGGTGACGCAGATCCCGCCATCGGCCCCGAAATGGGTGGTCGCGAAATACATCTCCTCTGTGCCAGAGAGCCCGAGGTCAAGCACCTCGCAACCTTGATCGATCAGACCTTGAGCGACGCTTTTTGCCAGTGTTTCAGAAGATGCTCGGACATCACGTCCGAGAAAGACTGTTTTCGCATCCAGTGCCACCGCAAAGGCAGCGCCAATCTGGTAGGCGATGTTTTCGTCCAGATCGATGCCTAGGCGGCCGCGGATGTCGTAGGCTTTGAAGCAAGTGAGATCCAAGTTAATCCGCTCCAAACAAATCGCGCGTGAAAACTTTTGCGTGCACGTCGTGTAACTCGTCAGACAGGCGGTTTGCTACGATCACGTCCGCTTCGTCTTTGAAGGCGCTAAGGTCAGTGACGACACGGGAGCCAAAAAACGTGGTCTCATCCAGCGCCGGTTCATAGACGATCACTTCTATGCCCTTCGCCTTTATTCGCTTCATGATCCCCTGGATTGATGATTGCCGAAAGTTGTCAGATCCCGCCTTCATGACCAGCCGATGGATCCCCACCACCTTCGGGTATTTCGAAATAATTTGTTCTGCCAAGAAATCTTTGCGCGTGCGGTTGGCGTCGACAATGGCCGTAATAAGGTTCTGCGGTACTGATGAATAGTTGGCGAGGAGCTGCTTGGTATCTTTGGGCAGACAGTATCCGCCGTAACCAAATGATGGGTTATTGTAGTGGCTTCCAATTCTTGGATCCAAGCCGACGCCATCAATAATTTGGCGCGCGTCTAACCCTCGAGCGATTGAATAGCTGTCTAATTCGTTAAAGAAGGCCACGCGCATCGCGAGATAGGTATTGGCAAAAAGCTTGATAGCTTCAGCTTCAGATGGCCCCGTAAACAGCATCGGAATGTCGGTCTTCTCAGCACCTTGCTTGAGTAATTGGCCAAATTCTTTTGCGCGTTCTGTGTTGTCTCCCACAATAATCCGACTGGGATTTAAATTGTCATACAGGGCGCGGCCCTCGCGCAAAAATTCGGGGCTGAAAATGATATTGGTATTGCCGGTCAGGTTACGCAACTTTTCGACGCATCCAACGGGAATTGTCGATTTGATGACAATCGTCGCATCTGGGGCATGCTGAGAAGCAACCAACGCAACTTTTTCGACAGACGAAATATCGAAATAATTGGTATTGGGATCGTAGTCTGTGGGCGTGGCAATGAGGACAATATCAGCGCCGACCAGTGCAGCCACTAAGTCTGTTGTGGCGTCAAGGTTCAGAGCGCGCGTTGAAAGGAACTCTTCTAATTCGGCGTCCAAGATAGGGCTTTTTTGCGCGTTTACCATGTCTACGCGTTCAGATGAGAGGTCAACGGCAGTGACGTCGTTATGTTGTGCGAGTAGGACTGCGTTCGAGAGGCCGACGTAACCAATACCTACAACGACAATTTTTTTGGAACTTAGATTTGTCATCCTTTGGCTCCCTGCCCACGTGCGTAGACATCTTCGTAGCGAATGATGTCGTCCTCGCCGAGGTAACTCCCGGTTTGGACCTCGATCAGGGTGAGTGGCACTTTCCCTGGGTTTTCCATCCGGTGAACTGCGCCTAGCGGGATGTAGACGGACTGGTTTTCCGAAACGAGTTTCACTTCACTATCCACAGTAACCTTCGCTGTGCCTTCGACGACGATCCAGTGTTCGGCACGGTGATGGTGGCTCTGTAGGCTTAACGCTGCGCCGGGGTGCACGACGATGCGTTTCACCTGGAAACGTGGCCCTACGACGAGGCTCTCGTACCAGCCCCAAGGGCGGTAGTCGCGAGGGAGCGTTTCGGCCTGAGGGACCGCCTTGGCCTTCAGCTCGGCCACGGCCTGTTTAACGTCTTGCGCGCGGTCCTTGTGGGCAATAAGCACAGCATCTGGCATGGCAACGGCAATTATGTCCTGAAGGCCGATGCCGACGAGCTGCTGCGCCTCGCTTGTCGCCTGAAGGAGCGTATCTTGACAGTCGAGCGCGGTTGCTGGGCCTGTTATGACGGTGCCTGTGGTGTCGCTCTCGGCCTCGCGCCAGACGGCCTGCCAGTCGCCCAAGTCGGACCACGTGCCTGCGTAGGGCACGACGGTCAGGTTCGGCGCGCGCTCCATCACAGCGTAGTCGATCGAGATGTCAGGGAGCTCGGACCACGGCGACGGGGCGAGGCGGGTGAAGCCGAGATCCTTCTCGGCTGCGTCGAAGGCAGCGTGGGTGCCGGCCAGAACCTCGGGCGCGTGGACGGAGAAAGCATCAAGGATCGTGGCGGTGGAAAAGAGGAATATCCCTGCGTTCCAAAGGTGCATGCCACCAGCCAGCAGCGTCTCGGCCTTGGCCAAATTTGGCTTTTCGACAAAGCTGCGAAGGGGTTGCGGCAGGGGCGCAAAATCGGGTGTGGGCGTCGAAAGCTCAAGCCAGCCATAGCCCGTCTCAGGGCGGTCGGGGCGAATGCCGAAGGTGACAAGCTGTCCGGCAGAAGCGGCGGGTGCGGCGGCCTGAACAGCGTCTCGAAAACGGGCTGCGGCGGGGATCACATGGTCCGAAGGCGCGACGAGCATCAGCGCGCCGGGTGCGCGGGCCTCGAGTGCCAGAGCGGCGGCACAGATGGCGGCGGCGGTATTCTTGGCGGAAGGCTCGATCAGGATATCGGCGGGGGTAATTTCAAGCGCGGCCAGTTGCTCTATCACGATGAAGCGGAAGTCAGCGGCGGTGACAATCGTCGGCGCGGCGAAGCCCGCGCCAGACAAACGTCGCGCCGAGGCCTGATATAGGCTTTCGTCGCCCGTCAGCTTGACGAATTGCTTTGGGTAGGACTTGCGCGACAAGGGCCAAAGCCGCGTGCCGGAGCCACCGCAGAGAAGGACAGGAAAAATCAATTTGGTCATTAAGCTTTCCTAGCGGCGATAGCTGTCTGCCTGATCGAGGAACCACCGGTAGGTTTCCGCAAGCCCCTGATCTAGCCCGATCTGCGCCGACCAGCCCATCTGGGCGAGTCGCGAGACATCCATCAGCTTGCGTAATGTGCCGTCGGGTTTGCTCGGGTCGGTGGCAATTAGCCCCTTGTAACCAGTTATAGCAGCGACCTTTTGAGCTAGCTCAAGGATTGAAATATCGGTGCCGGAGCCAACGTTGATATGGCTGAGCATCGGATGCGTATTCGCCTCGTACTCGGCCTTAGGCAGGTCAAGCACGAAAAGCGAGGCAGCGGCCATGTCATCCACATGCAGGAACTCGCGCCGCGGTGTGCCACTGCCCCAGATCATCACCTCTTCGGCACCTGATTGGGCTGCCTCGTGAAAGCGGCGGATCAGGGCCGGCAGGACGTGGCTATTCTCGGGGTGGAAGTTATCGCCCGGCCCGTAGAGGTTGGTCGGCATGACTGAGCGATAGTCGGTGCCGTGCTGCCGGTTGTAGCTTTCGCAAAGCTTGATGCCCGCGATCTTGGCGATGGCATAGGGTTCGTTCGTCGGTTCCAGCACGCCGGTCAGAAGCGCATCCTCGCGCATCGGCTGTGAAACGGCGCGGGGGTAGATGCAGGACGAGCCGAGCTGCAGGAGCCGCGTGACGCCTGCGGCAAAGGCTTGATGGATGACATTCGCCTCGATCATCAGGTTTTCATAGATAAATTCGGCGGGGTAGCTGTTGTTTGCGAGAATGCCGCCCACTTTGGCGGCAGCAAGGATCACCACATCGGGGCGCTCGACCTGCATAAAAGCCCGCACAGCGGCCTGATCGGTCAGGTCCAGCTCGGCATGGGAGCGTATTACGATGTTGGCTTCGCCGCGTGCCTGCAACTGCCGTAGGATTGCTCCCCCAACCATGCCACGGTGACCTGCGAGGTATATCTTGCGCATCGCCTTAGCCCTCGATCGAAATGGGTAGGTCCAGCCCATGTTCGCGCAAAAGACGTGTGCGACGCGCATTTTGCAGGTCATGGGCGACCATTTCGGCGCACATCTCTTGCACGGTAATCTCGGGCGTCCAGCCAAGTTTTGCCTTGGCCTTGGAAGGATCACCGAGCAGCGTCTCGACCTCGGCAGGGCGGAAATAGCGTGTGTCGATGCGCACGATCACATCACCAACCGAAAGCGCGGGCGCCGCGTCGCCCTCGATTGCCGCGACGATGCCGATCTCGTCTAAACCTTTGCCCTCAAAACGCAGCGTGATGCCCAGCTCGGCGGCTGACCATTCAATGAACTGGCGCACCGAATATTGCACGCCCGTCGCGATTACAAAATCATCGGGCGTGTCTTGTTGCAGCATCATCCACTGCATTCGGACATAATCCTTGGCGTGGCCCCAGTCGCGCAGGGCGTCGATATTGCCCATGTAGAGGCAGGGTTCCAACCCCTGCGCGATGTTTGCCAGACCGCGGGTTATTTTCCGGGTCACAAAGGTTTCACCCCGGCGAGGGCTCTCGTGGTTAAAGAGGATGCCGTTGCAGGCAAACATACCATAGGCCTCACGGTAGTTCACCGTGATCCAGTAGGCATACATCTTGGCCACCGCATAGGGGCTGCGCGGGTGGAATGGCGTGGTCTCTGTCTGGGGGATTTCCTGCACGAGGCCATAAAGCTCCGAGGTCGAGGCCTGATAGAAGCGGGTTTTCTTTTCTAGCCCCAGAAAGCGGATCGCTTCGAGTAGGCGCAGTGTGCCGGTAGCATCGACATCGGCGGTGTATTCAGGGGCCTCAAAACTAACAGCCACATGTGATTGAGCGCCGAGGTTGTAGACTTCGTCTGGCTGCACCTCAGACAGGATCCGCGTCAGATTCGAACTATCGGTCAGATCGCCGTAATGGAGCTTGAGTTGCGGGTTGGGATTGTGCGGATCTTCGTAAATTTGGTCGATCCGCTGTGTGTTGAAAAGCGAGGCGCGCCGCTTGATGCCATGCACCTCATAGCCTTTTTCGAGTAGTAACTCAGCGAGGTAGGAGCCGTCCTGCCCGGTGATGCCGGTAATTAATGCTGTCTTCATCATGTGGTGTTTCTCACGTTGTCAGGAATTATAGCAGTTTGGTTCATTGTCGATCCTTAGGTGTTGACGATGCGCCAGACCTGCCTGCACCAGCAGAGCGAGAGAAGTTGCTATCAGGCGTTTGTGCCTTCATCCGCTCACGCAGGGTCAGGCAAGAAGGTGAGCCTTCTTCAAAACAAAGAATGTAGTTGGAGCTTGATCAGCCGTGAGCCATATCCGAAAGCAACTTCGTGAAATAGTCCACCGTCCAGCCCAGTCCTTGGTCAAGAGCGACAGTCGGCTCCCAATCGAGGGTCTTCTTCGCCAGCGAGATATCAGGACGACGCTGCTTGGGGTCGTCCTGCGGCAGGGCCTGAAACACGATCTTGGACGATGAACCCGTTGATTGAATGACCTTCTCAGCCAACTCCAACATCGTGAATTCGCCTGGATTGCCGAGATTGACGGGACCCGTCACAGAGGTAGCGCTCTCCATCAGCCTGATGAAACCATCAACCAGATCATCCACATAGCAGAAAGACCGTGTCTGCGATCCATCCCCATAAATCGTGATCGGCTCACCGCGTAGCGCCTGTACAATAAAGTTCGAAACCACCCGTCCGTCGGCATGGTGCATTCGTGGCCCATAGGTATTGAAGATCCTCGCTACCTTGATTTCCAGTCCATGTTGCCTGTGATAATCGAAAAACAAGGTCTCGGCGCAGCGCTTGCCCTCGTCGTAGCACGAACGCGGCCCGATCGGGTTGACGTGGCCCCAGTAATCCTCCGGCTGCGGATGAACGCTCGGGTCGCCGTAGACCTCGCTGGTTGACGCCTGGAAAATCTTTGCCCTGAGCCGCTTGGCCAGCCCCAGCATATTGATCGCGCCATGCACCGAGGTTTTCGTCGTTTGGACCGGATCGTGCTGGTAGTGAACGGGAGAGGCGGGGCAGGCCAAATTGTAGATCTCGTCAACCTCGATATAGAGAGGAAAGGTCACGTCATGCCGCATGAATTCGAAGCGGGGGTGATTGTGCAAGTGATCTATGTTGCGCTTGGTGCCGGTGAACAGGTTGTCGACGCAGAGCACCTCGTGGCCCTGCTCCAGCAACCTGTCGATGAGGTGAGAGCCGATGAAGCCGGCACCACCGGTCACAAGGATGCGTTTTCGGTTGTCATACACACGAGCCAAATTGTTCTTCCTCTTGTTGCCAGCCTAGGCTGGTTTTCTATGATGCATCGCACGAACCGTCTGCTCCGGTTTCGGAGCCGGCGAATGGTCGCACGTTTGCACGCCGGCTTTGTGGATCCAACGGATCACCCGACGCGCATGGGTATTGTGCGCGCGAGACGGTGCGCCGGCAATTCTATGATCCGATAGGTGACATAGGCAAAACCCAGCGCAACACCGACTCCCAGGCCCACGAGCGCGATCTTCTCGACCGGGGTCGAAACGTGATGCGACAAGACGTTGATGACCACTGCGCCACTCAGACCGTGAAACAGATAGAGTGAATAGGAGATGATCCCCGCCTGATGTAGTCCGGGCAACCGCACGTGGCCCAGGAAGTGGATCAGCGGAAGTGCGAGCACGATGACAACAAAGGCCTTGGGGTTGCCGTAGAGAAGGAACGCCGAAAAGATGACCAACCATACCAACAGTTGCGGTGAACGGATCTTGCCACTTTGGAACAAGTCATAAAGGATTCCGGCAAGGAACAATGGCATCCAGACTGGCAGAAAGGCATTGCTTTCGAAAACCAAACCGGGGATCAGCAATACGACTACCGTTGCGCCGCGCAGCGTGGTACCGGCGGACAGGAGCGGGAAGGCAAGGGAAAGCAACAGCTAGTATTGAAACTCGATTGCCAGGGTCCAGAATACCGGGCTGATCCACTCCACCCCGTCGAGTGCCGCCACCCCACGAAGTGAAACGATTAGGTTGATGTCCTTCATATTAGACACGAGCTTCCCCGTGGGAATCGGCCCTTCCAGGGCAATTCGACAAAGTATTCATCTCTGCGCAAAGACCTCCGCGTCGCCCACGGCCTTCCACATGATCCGTCGGAACCGGCGCCATCCGAGCACGGGCCCGACGGCATCTTGACCCCAACCCAAGGTCGCGATGCCTCGTCATCCTGCCGCGACTTCATAGAGTTCGATCGAACGTCTTGCGATGTCGGACCACGAGAAGTGGCGGTCAACGCAGGCGCGGCCGCGGTCCCCCATCGCCCGGAGCTCCGCCCGCCCCTTGCTCATCGCCTCCTGCAGGGCCCCCGCGATGCCATCGACCGAGACCGGAACCCACCAGCCGCAGCTTTCGGTCTCCAGGATCCGCCAGGGCGCCCCGTGGGTGGTGACGACCGGACATCCATGCGCGAGCGCCTCGGCCACGACAATGCCGAAGTTCTCGGTGTAGGTCGGCAGCACCAGCACATCCGCGCGGGCGAGTTCGGCCAGCTTGTCGCCGCCTTCGACCGCCCCGAGAAACCTGACCTCGGGCCCGAGGCCGAGCCGTTTCACGACGTTGTCGAGGTCGGCCTTGTAGCCGTTCTCGTCCGGGCCCGCGATGTGAAGCCGCCAACCCTCCGGTCGCAGCCGCGCCCAGGCCTCCAGCAGCAGCGGAATGCCCTTCGTCGGGTTGAGGCGCGACATGTACAGACACGTCCGGTCCGCGGGGCCGGTCTTGCGCGCCGTTTCGACCTCGTCCCAGGGCGGGAGCGAAATCCCGTTCGGAATGATCCGGACCGGAGGGCGTAGCCCGAGGCTTCGGAAGCCCTCCGCCTCCGCCTCGGCGGTCGCGTGCAGCGCCGAGGCGCGGTTCACCGACCGTCGCTGGTAGGTCCACCAGGCCAGGCGCTTGCGCACCGGCTTGTGGTTGAACGCCCAGGGGGTCAGCATGCCGCGAGCGCTCAG